>JBCDGW010000135.1:0-7674 GCA_038750765.1 Pseudomonadota bacterium
ATGCAGTGGAAGCTCGACTTGAAATCGCCCAGATGCACCCGCACCAGCGAGGCGGCAAACCACGCGAACGGGTTGGCGGGATTGTGTTCAATCGCCCGGCGCGCTGTTTCCGCTGATTCCGCAATCCGCATCAGCGCCATCGATTGGGCATAGGAGACAGCGGCGAGAATCAACGAGTTGGGTGGTCGTTTCTCGGCCTCGCGCACCAGTGCATCCACCTCTTCGCGGGTGGCGGCGGGGTCGTCGGTGAGCCGTTCCATCAACAAGACGACGCGCAGGAACAGGCGCCAGGCAAGCACTGTGTCGTCGGCGTTATTGGGGCTAAGCGAGGCCAAGGTCTTCTCGGCCTCTAGCACCCGCACCGGGTCGAGCGAGAAGATATCGGCCTTGGCCTGGCGCAGCGCGAAGGCGTAGCTGGCGCGGTTGCTAAAGGTGCGCCCAGCCGCCACATGCTCGCTGACCGCCTCGCAGCATTCTAACATCATCTGCGACACGCGGAGGTCTTTGAGCGGCGGCGCGCCACGCGCCTCCAACTGACGGCTCCCGCTCCAGAACTCAGGGCCGTCGAGCCCGTCCTGGGCCCGGGCGCTGACCAGGACATTGCCCTGCAGCGCAGCGCTGTGGCATGTGATTAGGATCGGCTGGCTGCCGGGGCGGATCTTGGTGCGGGGCAGCGGATGCAGACCGTAGGATTCGCGCAACAGGGTGCTGATCTCACTGGCCAGGATATCGCAGAAAAGGCGACCGAAATCGTTCTCGCAATTTGCTGCGACAACGGCAATGTCTTGGCTGCCGTCCGCGCGCTGTCGCGGCGGTGTCGTCGGCGCGGGTGAGCCAGGAAGCGCGGGGTGGCGCGCCGCATAGAGCCAGTCGACGAAGGCCGGATCCTGAATGTCGATGCCTTCGAGGAACTCTTGCGACCCATCGCTGGCGGCGGGGTGAATAGAGATGCGGTCGCTATCGAGCTGCACGTTGCGGCGATCCGCAATCAGGACCGAGCGCAGATCAGGCCCCAGCCGATTGCGCAACTCAGACAGGGATTGCCGCAAGGAGGTGGATGCTTGTCGGCGGCTGCGGTCGCTCCACAGCATGGTCTGCAGCCAAGCCCGTGTGCGACAATAGCCGTCGGAGACGCACAGCATCGCTAGCAACCCCTGGGCCTTCATGCCCTTGGGCGTCACGTCGACGCCGTCCTCAGTCTCAACCCGAAACCGTCCGAACAGAGTTATCACGATCTTCTGAGCGACGAGGTCTCTCCTTTGGTCTATCCGCGTTGAACCATCCCAATTTTAACGGCATTCGCCCGAGAGCAACGTGAAAAAAACGTTAGCGCCGAAAAATCCAATTTACTAGGCAAGTTCGGCAAAGGCGTAACTGGTTAATAATCAGGCAAAGCGAGGGGTTGCGCATATGAGCCGGGCAGGAATATCAGGCATTTCGGGTATATCCGGGATCTCAGGTATATCAGGTATTTCGGGCATCTCGGGGATTTCCGGGATCTCGGGCATATCGGGCATTTCAGGCGGCTTTCCGGCCCATGCCGGCGGCGCAGGTTCGCCGATGCTCAGCGATGCGATCCAGGCCGCGCGCGACGGGATCGCCGGCAGTTGGACCCATGATTTGTTCCGCACCGCGTTTACGCCGCGCCCCGCCGACGACATCCAATATGCACGGCGCGAGGTGCGCGGGCTGCTGCTTGGCCACGCGATGGTGGAAAGCGTCGCGGTATCTGCCGAGCATACCGGCAATGCTGTCACCGGCGCCTCGGTATCGGCGCGGGGAGCGACACCGAAGCTGCTGTTTCGCACCGAGCGTCCGAACACCGGCACCCCCGCGAGCCGGACCGATCCGGCATGTTACCCGCTGGCGCCGCAGACTGACCTGGTGCGGCTCTACGCTGATCTGCGCCCCGACCGCCTTGGCGAGATCAATCTGCAGATCGACGATCTGTTGTCGTTTTTTGGCGCGCTCCACTATCTCGATGACCAGCGGCGGATGAAATCGCTTGAGATCCTGCAGGCCGCGGTGCGGTTCGCCATCTATGTCGAGATGATGGTGAAACACTTTTGTCTCACGCCGCGGCCAATCGATGTGAGCCCGCAGCTACAGCCGATCGTGCAAACGCCGGACCATTCCAGTTTCCCCAGCGGCCATGCTACCGAAGCCTTCGTGCTGGCGACGCTGATGTATCGGTTTGCCACCGGTAAAAGCGCCAGCGCGGGCATCGCTGCGGGCGCGCAAGAGTTTCAGCTGGCGCACCGCATCGCCACCAACCGCACGATTGCCGGGGTCCATTTTCCGATGGATAGCGCTGCGGGGGCGCTGATGGGGTGCGTGCTGGGCGAGCATCTTTGGCAGCATTCGCAAGGGTCGGCGGGGGCGCAGAACATTGAGTTCACCTTCGCCAAAGAGCCTGCCGAGGCAGCAGGCGTGTTCGGATGCGGGGAAGACTTCACGCTGGAATGGTTGCTGCGCCAGCTGCCGCAAGACGACGCGGTAGTCACCAACCCCACCTTCTCCGAGACCATCCTCGGCGCAGCGACAGCCCTGGCTTGGGCGGAGTGGCCGCGGTAACGGCGCGGTCGCGCCAATTTCGCGCTTAGGGCTGACCGCGCAACACGCGAAAAAGCCTTTGCCGCTTGGTCTTATATGACCGGCGACAAAGGCTCTTTTGCGTACGGTTTACTCAAGCACTGGTTACGGTAAAGGGTTTGGCACTCAAAATATCTATCGCAATTACGGTCTCTCTCGACGTGGCGGGCGCCCGTTGGCGGGGGTCAGCGGTTGCGTGGCTGCGCCCAGTTGCGGTCGGTCTGCCACGGCGTTGCCGGGCCATCCCATGGCAGTAATGGCATCCGCCGCGCTGGTATCTTTGTTGATCATACCGCTCGCCAGCGCATCAGCGAGGCCCCGCGCCACCAGCGGTGCGGCAACCGAGGTTCCCTGCAGCCGCGCGGTGCTGCCTGAGAACGTGCCGCTGGCCATCTGACCGAGATAGCTCAGGGTTTCATCGCTGATCGCAGCGCAATCGGGTGCAGGTCGGCCCGGCGTCGGCCCCGAGGAGGCGTAAAGCGCGGGCCGGGTGCGCATGTTTTTGTCGATCGCGGCCCCGACGGCCAGCACCCAGTCATCATGGGTGGTGGCAAAGGGCGACAAGGTTCCTTCCCGCGTCATCGGGTCATCGGGGGTGGGCGCCTCGCGTTGCAGCGTCACCGGATCCACCGCGTAACTACCCGGTGTTTCGAGGAATGACTGACGGCCGCGGCGGGGGAAACTCGTGGGCGTGTCGTCGCGCTGCACATCGGCGGCGTAGTGGAGCGTTGTGCCGCGAGCGGCGTGTAAGCTGACGGTGACGTCGCCAGCCGGTGTCACGCGCTCGGGGTCGTCAAGGTTCTGCGTCGGGGCCATCGCCAACACCACCCGCGCCGCTGCCTCCTCCGCAGCCAACACCGTGGCGCGCGCGACGATGGTGGCGCCATCGCGTAGTTCCGCCACCAGCCCGGGTTTGAACGGCAGATCCAGCGGGGGCGCGCCCTGCGGCAGGCTCAGATGCAGCCGGCCCCCCCCGGCAGGCGCGGCAATGATTTCAAGGAAGTTATCGGAATGGTCCTGCGGCAGTAAACGCCAAGCAAATTCAACGCTTTCACCGGGCGCCACCTCACCCTCAGCGTGGCAGCGGGCGCGAAAGCTGTTGCCTGCTGCGAGCACAAGCCGGGTTGCGACGGTGGTATTGCGCGCGGCGATCAGGCGCGCCATCTCGCGCGCCAGAAACCCGTTTCCGTCTTTCAACCCGGCTTGTACCGCATAGCTGACATTGATCACGCAGGGAGCGGGCGTGGTTTCGCCAGCGGTATTCTTCGCCATGTCCGACCAGAGCAAAATCTGTTGCAGCGCGATCAGGATAAAGTGCTCAAGCCGCGCGCCCCAGGTTTCCGCGGTCGCGAGTTGCGGCAATTGAACCGCAAGGATCGGCCGGTCGCTCGGCGCCGCATCAGCGGGATTGCCTGCCGCCAGATCGAGCACATGGGTGCCATGGGCATCGGGATACCCGAAAGGCCGCTGATAAAGCGCCTCGCGCACTGCAGCATCATGGCTCGGGCCCTTGCCGAGGCCCCGTAGCGCCGGTCCAGCGAAAGCAGCGCGGTAGAGCGCGTCTTCGCTGCTCGAGCTTTGGCGCAAGGTGTCGATCTCGCCAGCGGTCAGTGTCCCGCCGAAGGCAATCCGCCGCCCCTTGGCCTGCTGCGGGTGATCTTGGCCCCAGATTGCCGCAATCCGCGTCTGAGCGCCGCGGCAAAACCGGTCATTGGCGAAGGCTATAAAGTCGTCGATTACGGCGGTGACGACGCCCTCTGTGATTTCGGGCGCCACCGCAGGCGCAGCGGCCGCGCCTTCAGCCGCCGTAACCGGTAGCGCCAGGGCGGGGCCGACAAAGCAGATCTCCACGCCTGCGGGCGGGGTAGGCACGGGCTCTTCCGCCGGGCAGTAGAGGAAGAGCCCGCCGAACCGTTCAGTATCGCCGGATTGGATCAACCGGTCGAGCGTCTGTGCGCCCACCGTATCAAGGAGGTAAGCGCCGAACGGTTGCATCGCCGGGTCATGGGCAAGCAGGCGGGAAGCCTGGGCCTGCGCATCTGCGGTGAGCCGGATATAGACAGGAATATATCGCGGTCCCGGCAGCGCGCGAAGAGCAGGGCGTCGTTGCAGCGGTTCCCATTGAGCATAGGGATTGACGCGGGAGGGATCACCGCCTTCGAGCCCATGATCATCAAGCATCCATTGCATAGCGCCGCCTTTCTTCACGCAATTGGAAGGTGACGTTAGGGAACGCAGCACGCAACGCGCGTTGCCACCGGCTCACGATTTTTTAACGATTGGTCAAACCTTGCGCGTGGGCGGTTTGGTGGGCAGGGCAGGCACGTGTTAACGCGCGCAGGAGGGTAAGCCTCGCCCCGTGCGTGGTGTAAAGTGTGCTGGGTATTCCATGAGCGCGACTAGGGCCCGTCCCGAATCCAGCAGCGCACCGATATCGTTGCCTTCGCAAAGCAGGAGCGCGTTGGCGTGCGCCTCGCTCTGCTTGCCCTGCGCGAGCGCAGCGACAATGCCCATAAGTTGGCGCTCGCTCTCGCACAGAACATTGGCGCAGCAAGGGCAATCGGGGTTTGAGAAGTGAAACCGCGACCGCCGCGCCAGGCGCATATCGCGGACCAAATCCAGCATGCCAGCAGCGATCGCGGCGCCACGCTCTGCACCGAAGACTTGCCTGCCAATATCGAAGGCGCGCATCCAGTCGTGCTGTGCGGGTTCTGAAAAGGCGAGAAAGAAGAAACGCGCAATCGTCAGGAGAGCTCGGTCGGGCGGGGTGAAATCCATGTCCGAGACCAGGCATTCGCTGGACCGCAGGTGACGCTCACAGGGCGAGCGGTGATCGTCGGATTGGCTCATGAGGGACCCTCGCGTGAGACCGCGACCACACTCGGCCCATGCACCGGGGAAGTTGGCAGCGCGGCAGCGTGATGCGGACGAAACAATGAGGCTGGGCGCGCAACGGGCGTCTGGCGAAGATACGCCGATGGGTTGCAAAGTCGGGCCTCAAAGGCAAGCGCAAATGGACGCAGGCGCTATATCTGGCCTTGTTCACCCTGCGGTGACAGGTATCGTTGCCATAATTGACAAAAACTGTCAGCCTTCTGCCGCTTTCTCAATATGGCGAACCAAACACACCAACATATATGGCCTGGTTATGACTAACCCGTTGTCGCTCAATTTAAGCGAAATCCGACAGGCTCTTGCGGCCCATCCCGGCATGCGGGCGCGCGACTTGGCCGAGCACTTGGGTGTTGGCGAAGCCGCTCTTGTTGCAGCCCAGGTTGGCGCGGGGGCCACGCCGATCACTGCCGACCCCAACGTCATCATGCCCGCATTCGAGGCGCTCGGGCCGGTGATGTCGCTGACCCGCAATGCGAGCGCTGTGCTTGAGCAAGACGGTATCTACGAGGGCTTCCACCCCGGCGACCACGCCGCGATGGTGCTGACCGCCGATATCGATCTGCGCATTTTCCCGCGTCACTGGGTGCATGCCTTCGCCGTTGAGACGCCGACGGATACCGGCCCGCGCCGGTCATTGCAGTTTTTCGATGCCGCAGGCGACGCTGTCCACAAAGTGTATCTTCGCGATGGGTCAAACGAGGCCGCTTGGCAAGCGCTGATCGCGGCCCACACCCGCGACCCCGATGGTGATTTGGTAGCGCTAGAGCCGCGCGCGCCGGTTGAAGCGCCCAAGGCCGATCCAGACAAACGCGACATTCTGCGCCGGGAATGGGCGCGGATGACCGATACGCATCAATTCATCCGCTTGGTGTCGCGGCTGAAAATGAACCGCCTCGGCGCGTACCGTATTGTCGGTGCGCCTTTCGCGAAACCTTTGGCCGCGCGCGCTTTTGACGATGCGCTGATCGCCGTCGCTGCTGACGCGGTGCCGATCATGCTGTTTGTCGGCAATCGCGGCTGCATCTCGATCCATTCCGGTGCGATCAAGACGCTTAAGCGCATGGGGCCGTGGCAGAACGTGCTCGACCCCGGCTTCAACCTGCATCTGCGTGCGGACCAAGTGGCCGAGGTGTGGGCGGTGCAAAAACCAACCAAACGCGGGATGACGCCGTCGCTCGAGGCATTCGACGCCGATGGCGCGCTGATCGCGCAACTCTTCGCCTATCGCAAGGAGGGGGTCGCCGATAGCCGCGACGCTTTCTCAGCCATGATTGAGACCCTTCCAGCCGAATTGGAGACCACATTATGAGGCTGCCGATTTCCCGTTCCTACATCGTGATCGTGAATGCGCTGGCCGGCCTATTGCTGGTCGTGGCGGTGGTGCTCGGCGCGACCCGCGCGGAAAGCGAAAGCCCGAGCGGCGCCGAGCGGGTGTTGTCTGTGGGCGGCTCGATCACCGAAATCGTCTTTGCGCTGGGCGAGGCGGATCGGCTGATCGCCCGCGACAGCACGTCGCGTTTTCCGCCCGAGGCCGCCGATCTGCCCGATGTGGGTTACATGCGGGCGCTGTCGCCCGAGGGTGTGCTCTCAGTGGCGCCCGATTTGATCATCGCCGAGGAGGGCAGTGGGCCCGCGGCGACGATTGATGTGCTGGAACAGGCAGAAGTGGAGTTCGTGACCATCCCCGACGGCTATGATCGCGAGGCCGTGCGCATCAAAATCCTCGCCGTGGCCGAGGCGTTGGGTGTCGAAGCGGCGGGGGAGAAACTGGCGGCCGAGGTGGATGCCGCTTTGGAGGAAGCTGAGGCAGCCTCGCTCAACACCGGAAGCCCTAAAAAGGTGCTTTTCATTCTGTCGACGCGCGGTGGGCGGATCATGGCGTCAGGCACCAACACGGCCGCCGATGGGATCATCACGCTCGCGGGCGGCGAGAATGCGATCACCGCCTTTGAGGGCTACAAGCTGTTGACCGATGAAGCCGTGGCCGCTGCAGCGCCCGATGTGATCTTGATGATGGATCGCGGTGATCACTCCGCCCCGAATGAAGAGCTGTTTGCGATGCCATCGCTGATCACCACGCCTGCCGCCGCAGGCGAGAATGTGGTGCGGATCAACGGTCTTCTGCTTCTCGGGTTTGGCCCGCGCACGCCTGAGGCCGTCACCAAGCTCAACGAAGCGCTTTACGGC
>JBCDGW010000136.1:0-7620 GCA_038750765.1 Pseudomonadota bacterium
GCTGAAAACATCTATTGGATTGGCCGCTACCTTGAGCGAGCCGAGACCAATGCGGGGCTGCTTGAGGTGGGCGCGCGCAATGCGCTGTTGCCAGATTTCGGCGGCGGTTACCGAAACGACTGGGAAAGTGTTCTGACTGCCAGCGGCACACTCGCGGCTTTTTCGGCCAAATACGGCGAAGCGGTGCAACGCAACATCGAAAGCCACATGTTTTTTGATCGTGACAATTCATCGTCTGTGGCTTCATGCCTGACCGCGGCGCGTGAAAACGGCCGCATCGTGCGCACCGCGATTACCGGCGGCGTGTGGGATGCGCTCAACGGGGCGTATCAGGAGATGCGCGAGATGAGCCGGCGCGAGCGCAGCCAATTGCCGCTCTCTGACCTGGTTGACTGGACGCGGCGGACGGTGTCGCTGATCCGAGGGGCGGCCTCTGGCACGATGCTGCGCAATGAGGGCGCCCAGTTTTTGACCATGGGCCACGCGTTAGAGCGGGGCGACAGCACGGCGCGATTGCTCGACGTGAAGTACTACGTCCTGCTGCCCGAGGTCAGTTATGTCGGCTCAGGCCTTGATAACTACCAATGGAGCACCTTGCTGCGCGCGGTCTCGTCACACCGCTCCTTCGGCTGGGTTTATGGGGGTGAGGTGACCGCTGCGAAGATTGCGGACTTTCTGATACTCAATGCGCAAAATCCGCGATCTTTGCGCACCGCATTACAAGATCTGTGCAATGCGCTGGATTATCTGGAAAGCGCTTACGGGCATGCGACCGAGGCGCAAGTCGATGCGCGGCGGATGCTAGCTGCCCTCGATTCCGGCCAGGTTGAGGCGATCTTTCAAGAGGGGCTGCACGAGTTTTTGATGCGCTACATTAAAGAGCTGGGCGGCTTGAGCCAGACGATCAATGCCAGCTACTTCACCGGGAGGGCGCTGGCATGAGGCTGAGTGTATCGCACCGATCTGTCTATAGTTTTGACACGCCCGTACGCGGCATCGTGCAAAGCTTGCGGATGCAACCAACCGATTGCGAAAATCAGCGCGTCATCGACTGGGAGCTGGCGGTGGAAGGCGGCCAGCTAGGCGCGGCGTTTCGCGACGGGGCTGGAGATTGGGTGCAGACGTTGTCGCTGCATGACTCGGTTGAGCAATTGACCATCTCGGCCAACGGTACGCTGGAAGTCAGCGATCTAAACGGTGTGCTGCGCGGCCATCGCGAGCCCGTGCATCCTGCCGTTTATCTGCGCCGCGTTCGCGCCACCGCCCGCTCGCGCGGCATCGATGCGCTGGCCCAGGAGGTGACGGAGAAGTGCGATGCGGCAAGCCCGCTGGATACCGCCCATGCGCTGGCGCGCGCGGTGCATGAGCGCGTGGCCTATGTTCAGGGTCAGACCGATGCCGGCACCACGGCCGCCGAGGCATTGGAGCTCGGTGAGGGCGTGTGCCAAGACCACGCGCATATCGTGATTGCGACGGCGATATCATGCGGGATCCCGGCGCGGTATGTCACCGGCTACCTCTATTCGGAGAGCGGCGAGGCGATGAGCCAGGCAAGCCACGCTTGGGCGGAGCTTCACGTCACCGATCTTGGCTGGGTGGGGTTCGATGGGGCCAATGGCGGCTGCCCCGATCATCGCTACGTGCGCCTTGGCTCGGGGTTTGATGCGCTTGACGCGGCGCCCATTCGGGGCTTGACGCTGGGGAGTGCCGAGGAACAGCTTGACGTCGATGTCAGCGTCGGACAGGTCCAGCAATAGCCAAGGCCAGAAGGAGGCGCTTTGACCTATTGCGTTGGATTGCTGCTCGATGCCGGGATCGTGTTGTTGTCGGATACCCGCACCAATGCTGGCGTCGATAACGTCGCCATTTACCGCAAGATGTTCACCTTCGAAGAGCCCGGCGAGCGGGTGATGGCGGTCATGACGGCCGGCTCGCTTAGTGTGACGCAAACCACGCTCGCCCGCTTGCAGGAAAGCCTTAGCGACGGTGAGGGCGATGAGACGGCGACGCCCAACTTGACGCCCAACTTTATGCGGGCGCCAACCATGCTTGAGGCGGCGATGATCGTTGGCAACACGTTGCGGGACGTGGCCCATGACATTCAATCACGCATGGGGCAGGGCGCTGCGGTTGACGCCAGCGCGTCGTTGATCTTGGCCGGACAGCGCAAGGGCGGTGAGATGCGCCTGTTTCTGATCTATCCCGAGGGCAATTTTATTGAGGCCACCGCCGACACGCCGTTTTTGCAGATCGGTGAGCATAAATACGGCAAGCCTATTCTAGACCGCGTGGTGCGTCCCGAGACGTCGATTGACGATGCGCAAAAGGCGGTGCTGCTGAGCATGGATTCAACCCTGCGCTCAAACCTGTCCGTGGGCATGCCGCTCGACCTGGTCGTGATCGAGCGCGATGCGTTGCGCGTGGCCTCTGAGCGGCGCATCGACGCCGGGGATGAGGCGTTTTTGGCGATGTCTTCGGCGTGGAGCGAGGCGTTGCGCAATGCCTTCCAGGAAATCGCGATCCGCTAAACCGCTTCGGCGCGCGCGGCTTCGTAGGCCAGGATCGCACGCTTCACCGGCAGGCCCCAATGATACCCGCCAAGGCCGCCTGATTTTCGCAACGCACGATGGCACGGGATCAACCACGATATCGGGTTGCGGCCAACGGCGGTGCCCACGGCGCGCACGGCTTTCGGATGCCCGATCGTATTGGCGATTTGGGAATAGCTGGTCACTTGACCTGACGGGATTTGCAGCAACGCCTCCCACACCTTGATCTGAAATGGGGCGCCGATGAGGTAGAGCGGGGTTTTGTCGCCCGCTTCCGAAGCACCGAATGCGGATTTGACCCATTTCTCCAAAAAGCACACATCTTCCACATAATCGGCCTCTGGCCAGCGGCGGCGCAGATCGTCCATCGCCGCGTCAAAGCCGGTTTCAGCGGCGAAAGCGATGCCGCATATCCCGCGCTCCGTCCCCATCACCAGCGCCTCGCCAAACGGGCTGTCAAATCGGCCCCAGCGGATGGTGAGCCCAGCCCCGTGACGCGCGAAATCGCCGGGCGCCATCGCTTCCCAGCGCAAGAACAGATCGTGGAGGCGGCTTCCGCCCGACAGACCCACAGCATGCGAGGTCTCCAGCGTGGTGAAATGTGATCGCAACATCGCGCGCGCATGGTCAAGGCTCAGATATTGCTGATAGCGCTTGGGCGACACGCCGACCCAGCGGCTGAACAAGCGTTGAAAATGCGCGGGGCTCATCTGCATTTCGCTGGCCAGCGCATCAAGCGAGAGCGCCTCGGGGCCATGGGCATCGATCACCTCGATGGCGCGACGCATCACGTCGTAATGATAGGGTGAGGTTTGGCTAGGCTCAGTCATCTCGGCTCCTTCTGTCTTGGGTAGAAGCTAGGACGCCCGCGGCGGAGGCGCGACCCGGTTCCTGCGCTTAGCGCAGACGGAAACTTGTGGCCAACGCCGCAAGAATCCGGCAAAACGGCGCGATCATATGAACCGGGATGGAGGAGAGCTTCCTATGAATAGGTTTTTGGGCCGCGCGGCGGTCGCTGCAATTGCGGTTTCGTTTGCTGGCGAGGCGCTGGCGACTGAATGGAATGTGTCGCTATGGGGCAAACGCCGGGCTTTCACCGAGCATGTGGAAAAGCTGGCTGAACTGGTCTCTGAGAAAACCGGTGGTGAGTTCACGCTCAACATTTCTTACGGCGGCTTGTCGAATAACCGCGAAAATCTCGATGGCATCTCCATCGGTGCGTTTGAGATGGCGCAATTCTGTGCGGGCTATCATCGCGACAAGAACCCCTCGATCACCGTGCTTGAACTGCCGTTCCTCGGCGTGACGTCGCTGGAGCAAGAGGTTGAGCTGTCGATGGCGGTGTATCAGCACCCGGCCACGGTCGCGGATTTGGGTCGTTGGAACGCGACGCTGCTGATGCCCTCGCCGCTGCCGCAATACAACATCGTCGGCGTCGGCGATGCGCCTACAACACTGGCTGATTTCGAAGGCCTTTCGGTGCGCGCCACCGGCGGTATCGGCGCAGCCATGGAGGCCATCGGCGCAGTGCCCACCTCGATGTCGGCAACCGAAGTGCGCCAGTCGATGGATTCAGGCGTGGTAAAAGCCGTGAGCTTTGCGCCGCACGCCCATATGTCCTTCGGCACGATTGAGAATGCCACCTGGTGGACGACCAACCTCAACCCCGGGACGGTGAACTGCCCGGTCGTGGTCAATACCGATGCGCTCAACAGCCTGTCGGATGCCCATCGCGACGCGCTGATGAGCTCGATTGACGAGGCGCTCGACCACTACATCGCCAATTATAACGGCGCCACGATGGATGCCTGGGGCCCGGCGCTTGAAGAGCGTGGGATCACCCAAGTCACGTTTTCCGATGAGGAGATCGCGGCGTTCAAAGCGGCCGCTGCTGAGCCCGCGGCAACCGCCTGGATCGAAGAGAACAATGCACGCGGCCTGCCTGCGCAAGAGCTCTACGATATGGTCACAGGCATGATCGCCAGCGGCAGCTAAACCATGCAACCGGCTTTGCGCGGATGGCGCGCAGGGCCGCACGCACCGAGGGAGGGGGCATGGCCACAGCGTCGCTTGTGCGGGCGGATGACAGCCTGCTGAGCTGGATCGACCGCACATTACTGCGGCTTGAAAGGGTTCTTGCCTTGGCCAGCGGCTTGGCGGTGGTGGCGCTGATGCTGCTCGCGGTCGTCTCGGTAAGCGGGCGCAACGCCTTCAACCAACCGCTCCCGGGCTATGTCGATTGGATCGAGCAGGCGATGCCGTTGATCGCGTTCACTGGCATTTCATTCGTGATGCGCGAGGGCGGGCATATCCGCATGGATATCGTGATCGGCGCGCTTCGCGGCAGGCTTCTCTATAGCGTGGAGTTCATCACCACGCTGGCGGTGCTTGCGTTGATGGCCCTCTTGGTTTGGGGATCATGGGCGCATTTCCTCCGCAGCTTCGACTTTGCCGCCCCGCTGTGGAGCCGCGATAGCTCGATGGACATCGCGCTGCCGATTTGGCCGGCTAAGCTGATCGCCCCCGTGGCCTTCGCGGTTTTGTGCTTGCGGCTGGTACTGCAACTTTGGGGGTACGGTCGCGCGATCGTCACCGGCGAGGCCATCGCGGTGCCGATGATCGCCGATGCCGCCAAACAGGCCCAACTTGAAGCCGATCAACTGGCGGAAAAGTCCTAGTGGAACCCATCGATATTGGCCTTTGGGTAACGGGCGGGTTGCTCATCATGGTGGTGCTGGGCATGCGCGTCGCCTTCGCAGCAGGGCTCGCAGGCCTGATCGGGTTGATCTGGATCTTTTGGGCGCGGAAAGACTATGGCAGCGCCGATTTGGGCTGGGCTGTGGGCGTCGCGGTCAAAACCGCCGGGCAGGTGCCCCATTCCAAGGTGTCTAGCCAGGCGCTGAGCCTGATCCCCACTTTCATCCTGATCGGCTATCTCGCCTATTACGCGGGGCTGACCAAAGCCCTATTCGAGGCGGCAAAGCGCTGGTTCGCTTGGGTGCCCGGTGGTCTGGCGGTTTCCACCGTCTTCGCCACGGCTGGCTTCGCGGCGGTCAGCGGCGCCTCTGTCGCGACCTCGGCGGTATTTGCGCGCATCGCGATCCCTGAAATGTTGAAAATCGGGTATGACAAGCGCTTCGCTGCGGGGGTTGTTGCAGCCGGTGGCACGCTGGCGAGCCTGATCCCGCCATCCGCCATCCTGGTGATCTACGCGATTATCGTAGAGCAGGATGTTGGCAAACTGTTGCTGGCGGGGTTTGTGCCCGGCGCGTTTTCGGCGCTGATTTATGCCGGGCTGATCATCACCATGGCGCTTACCTTGCGCAATTTCGGGCCGCCGGTGTCGGGCTTCACCTGGCGGGAGCGGTTCGCGGCGCTGCCCCCGGCGCTGCCGATCATCTTCGTGGTCGTGACGATCATCTGCTTTGTCTACAACCCGTTTGGCGGCGATGCTTGGGGGACACCCACCGAGGGCGGCGCAATCGGCGCGTTTGTCGTGTTTTTGATGGCGGTCTATCGCGGCATGCGCTGGCCTGAATTGCGCGATGCGCTGCTCGAGACGGCCAAACTGTCGGTGATGATCTTCACCATCATTTGGGGCGTGCTGATTTACGTGCGCTTCCTCGGCTTCGCGGATTTGCCCGGCGCGTTCGCGGATTGGATCACGTCGCTTACGGTGTCGCCAATGCTGATACTGGTGTGCATCCTGTTGGCCTATGCGGTGCTAGGCATGTTCATGGACGCAATCGGCATGCTGTTATTGACGCTGCCGGTGGTCTACCCTGCCGTGATGGCCTTAAACGGGGGTGAGTTCGTCTCCGCCGCTGACAGCACCTTTGGCATGTCAGGGCCGATGTGCGCGATTTGGTTCGGCATCTTGGTGGTCAAGATGGCGGAGTTTTGTCTGATCACGCCGCCGATTGGGCTCAACTGCTTTGTCGTCGCCGGGGTGCGCGACGATCTGAGCGTGCAGGACGTGTTCAAAGGCGTGACACCGTTCTTTATCGCCGACGGTTTGACGATTGCCCTGTTGGTGGCGTTTCCCTGGATCGTTCTTTGGCTTCCTAGCCTGGCGTAGACTGCTCTCCGAACGGTGCGCTTTTTTGGGCTTTACAAGTTCGATGTCGTACTTATATAGTTAGACATCGAACTTAATTCCGCCTGGATCGCGCGCGCCGCCTTTCCGTTGGCCTCGTTATGGAGCACCCGATGAAACGCCGTATGATGTTGAAACTGCTGGGTGGGGGCATTGTTACCGCTGCCGCTGGCGCCACCGCTTTCGCCACCACCCGCACGCCGCATGCAGCCCTGGCACCCTGGGCCGATGCCGGCGCTGCACGCTATGCCGACCAGCGTATGCGCGCGCTCAGCTACGCGATCTTGGCGCCCAACCCGCATAATCGCCAACCGTGGATGGTGGCGCTTGACGGGACCGACAGCCTGACGCTGTTCTTTGATACCGACAGGCAATTACCGGCGACGGACCCGTTTGATCGGCAATTGACCATTGGCCTTGGGTGTTTTCTGGAACTCCTGGAGATGGCGGCCAATGCCGATGGCTACGCGGTTGAGCGGGTGTTGTTCCCGGAAGGGGAGCCTGTCGATGGCCTGGACAAAAGGCCTATCGCGCGGATGACATTGCGCCAGGCTGATGACGCGGTGGCGGATCCGCTGTGGCAATACGTGCCGAGCCGACGCTCGCTGAAAGAGCCGTTCGACACGTCCCGACCGGTGCCGTCCGATGCTCTTGCCGCCCTGGTCGCGGCGGGCCGCAACAACACGCAGATCGGCGGCACGGTTGATATGGCAGCGGTGGCGCGATGGCGGGATGTGACCGAACAAGCGCTTCGCCTTGAGATCGAAACCCCGCATACCTACCACGAGAGCGTCGATCTGTTCCGCATCGGCAAGGCGGAAGTGACCGCCAATCCTGACGGGATCGACTTTCACGGGCCATTGTTTGAAACCCTGCGTCTGCTGGGGCAGTTCAACCGTGAGGTGGCCGTAGACCGCTCAACCGCTGCCTACGCTCAGGGCTTCGATGCGGTTTTGGAGAACGCCCGCACGGCCA
>JBCDGW010000137.1:0-7557 GCA_038750765.1 Pseudomonadota bacterium
GCACGCTCGGGGCTGCGCCCCTCGCGATTGGGGTTGTTTATTAGGGGCTTTGCCCTGTGCGCGCGCGTTTTTTAATACGAGGGGCTCTGCCCCTCGCTCTCGCGTCTATTTACGAGGGGCTCTGCCCCTCGCGCTCCCCGAGGTACTTTTGAAAAGAAGAAAGAGAGAAGGGGCGCTGGGATTGTGGCGGGGCGGCGATTGAGTTTTTAGCGCCGATAGGCTAGCGGACGGGCGGGAGTGCGCGATGGCGAAAAAGACATCCGGGCGCGGGCAGCGTGACTTGCGCGTTAAGGTCAAATCGGCGCGCGGGCGCAAGCTATCCTCGACACGTTGGCTCGAACGGCAATTGAACGACCCTTATGTCAAACTGGCGCGCGAGCAGGGCTATCGCGGTCGTGCGGCGTTTAAGATCAAGGAATTGGACGACAAATACGGGTTTTTGCGGCCGGGCGCACGGGTGGTGGATTTAGGCTGCGCGCCGGGCGGTTGGTGTCAGGTGGCGGTGCCGCGGGTGAACGCGTTGGGCGAGACCCCAGGCAAACCGCGCGGCAGCGTGCTGGGCATCGATCTGCAAGCGGTGGAGCCGATCCCGGGCGCGCAGATCCAGGTGCTTGATTTTCTCGAAGATGGTGCGGACGGCCAGGTAAAGGCGTGGCTTGGTGGCGCTGCCGATGTGGTGATGTCGGATATGGCGGCCTCTGCCTCGGGACATAAACAGACCGATCATCTGCGCATCATCGCGTTATGCGAAGCGGCGGCAGCACTGGCCTTCGACATGTTGAGCCCAGGCGGCACTTTCGTGGCCAAGGTGCTGGCCGGTGGCGCTGAGGGCGGTTTGCAAGCCGAGTTGAAGCAGCGCTTTGAGCGGGTGGCCAATGTCAAACCGTCCGCCAGCCGCGCTGATAGCTCGGAGAAATTCGTCGTCGCCACCGGGTTTCGCGGTGCGCGCGGCAGCTCATAAATCGTGCTGTTGCGGGCGGCGATTTTTCCACGCGCACATTCTCCCGATGCGTCAAACGGTGTCGGTGGCGCGCTTGAACAGCTTAACAATCGCTGTGGATGCCGCCGCGAAACAAGTGCGTGGGCGTAATCAGCACCGAATTGTCAAAAATCGGTCGGTTTTTTCCTCTTTAACCCCGCGAACCAGCGTGACAGAGGCGTCACCAACGAAAGGATCGGCGATGGCAGAGCTGAGCTGTTTCAAGGCCTATGACATCCGCGGTCAGGTGGGCGCAAACCTGGATGAGGGCATCGCTTACCGGATCGGGCGGGCGTTTGCGCGGGTCATGGAGCCGGGGCGCGCGGTGCTGGGGCGCGACACCCGTGATAGCTCTCCCGCGCTGCAAGCGGCGTTGGCAAGCGGGCTTGCCGATGAGGGCGTCGATGTGCTCGATATCGGCCTTTGCGGCACCGAAGAGGTTTATTTCGCCACCGATCATCTACAGGCTGGCGGCGGGCTGATGGTAACCGCCAGCCACAACCCGATCGGCGATAACGGGATGAAACCGATCGGCCGCAATGCCCGCCCGATCAGCCGCGCTAGCGGTTTGCAGGCGATCCATGACATGGCGGCGGCTGACGCTATGGGGCCGGCGCGCGGGCCGCGCGGCACCATCACCCAGGTGGATCCGCGCCCGGCCTATGTGGCGCGGGTGCTCTCTTTTATCGATCCCGCCGCGCTGGCGCCGCTGACTGTGCTGGTCAATGCCGGGAATGGCGCTGCCGGGCCCACGTTCGATGCGATTGCAGAGGCGCTAGATGCACATGGCGCGCCGCTGCGCTTTGTCCGCCATCACCACGCGCCCGACCCCAGCTTCCCGAACGGGATCCCGAACCCGTTATTGCCGGAGAACCAGGCCAAGACCGGCGCGCCGGTGCGGGCGCACAAGGCCGATATGGGGGTGGCGTGGGACGGTGATTTCGACCGCTGTTTCCTGTTCGATGCCGACGGCGCCTTTATCGACGGCGAGTATATCGTGGGGCTTTTAGCGGCGGCGATGCTGGCGCAGGTGCCGGGCGCGAAGGTGGTGCACGACCCGCGGATCTTGTGGAACACCCAGCGGATCGTGGCGGGCATGGGCGGGGAGGCGGTGGTGTCACAAACCGGGCACGCGCTGATCAAGGAGAAGATGCGCGCGGTAGATGGTGCCTATGGCGGCGAGATGTCGGCGCATCACTACTTTCGCGATTTCATGTATTGCGACAGCGGCATGATCCCCTGGCTTTTGGTATTGGCGCATATGTCAAAGAATGGGCAAAGCTTGGCCGATCTGGTCGCGGAGATGCGCGCGCGCCACCCCTCGTCGGGCGAGATCAACTTTCGCCTCAGCGACCCCGAAGCGGCGGTGGCCGCCGTTGAGACGCAGTTTAGCGAGGGCGGCTCTGTCGACCGTCTTGACGGGCTGTCAGTCGCCTTTGCGGACTGGCGGTTTAACCTGCGCAAATCCAATACCGAGCCGGTGGTGCGACTCAATGTCGAGACCCGCGGCGATCCGGCGCTCTTGCGCGCAAAAACCGATGCCATCACGGACACGCTCACCGCATTTGCGTAACACGATTTGTCGCGGACGCGGCTCGTGCCTTGAAACGGTACCGTGAATTCCCCGGCTTTGCACAGATCAGCGCGTGTTTTGCCGCAAAGACTGGTTAGCTTTGATTCATCAAAGAATGTTCGTGATTTCGTGATGAGGGGAAACCAATGATCCAGACGATATTGAAGCGCTTTTTGGTGATGCTGACACTGACGGCGGGGTTTGCCACCTCGGCGCAGGCGGCAGAATTGCAATGGAGTTTTGACAACGAATCCAATGGCCGCATCAGCATCAAGTTTTTCAGCGATGTGCGCGATTGGGAATGGCCGGGCAATAACCAGGTATATTACGTGGATCCGCGCGACGGCGTCCGCACGATGACGCTGAGCTGCAACCAGGGTGAGCGGATTTGCTATGGCGCCTGGCTCGACAGCAACCCGAATTACATCTGGGGTGTCGGGCGCACGGGCAATAGCGGCTGTCGCTCATGCTGCTATGTCTGCGGCGGTGGCCGAACCGAGACGATTGAGCTGATCTCGAATTAGCGGCCCGACCTTAGAGACTTTTTGTGAAACGCAATCCGGGGGTTCTTCGCACTTCCCGGATTGAGCATGGTCAACCACGCGCGAATGATTCCGAAACCCGAGGCCTCTTTTCGGATAGCGCTTGGCTGATTACGCGCAATTGGGTCCGAAAACCGCAATGCACTTTTCGGATCGCGCTTGTTTGATTACGCGCGGTTTGCGCGCAGAACGGCGGGCTTAGCCCAACACCGAAAAGCTCGATTCAGTGTTGATCGCGCGGTTGCGGGCGTAAAACCCCGCATCCACCTTGCGACCGATATAGGGTAACTCAAATTGCAACGGCGCGGTGTCATGGTCGGCGCCGCTCTCGCAATAGGCAATCAGCGCCGCCATCAACTTGCCCGCGATGGGCGCGTTCTTGTACTGATTGCCGCTGGTACCGCAGGCCATGTAATAGCCGGGCAGGACGCTTTTGTCGTAAATCGGGATCCAGTCGGTCGAGGCGTCGTAGAGATCGACCACCCCGCGCATCCGGCTGGGGATGCCCAATCTCGGCACCCGCTGCCCGTAGCGCAAGGCCTGCGTCGTCCATTGCTCCGAAAAATCCCGGTTATAATCCGTATCGGACGCCGCCCAATCATGGGGGTCGCATTCGGGGTCCTCGCTGCCCACGAGGATGTGGTTGCCGTGCTCAGGGCGGCAATAGCAGGCGATATCGCTGTCTGAAATCACCATGCCGTCGCGCTCAAAATCAAACCCCTCCGGCGCCGGCACATGCACCACCTCTTGACGCAGCGGCTTGGTCTCGATGGTCATATCCGCAGTCGCCCCCGCCAGCGCATTGATCCGCGCCGAGCCTGGCCCCGCCACATTGACCACCACATCCGCGTGGATCTCAGCCCCGTCGGCCAGCTTTACCCCGGCAACGCGGCCGCCCGCTTGCAGGATCTCCACCACCTCGGCGTTATAGCGGGTACGCGCGCCATGGGCCTCGGCCGCCTGGATCAGGTTTTGCGCTGACAGCGCCGGATCGGTGACATAGCCGCCATTGGGCCAGTAGACCGCACCGGCAAGCGTGCTGCCATTAGCGGTGGCAAAGGCCGGGTCATCGCGGCTGCGTGGCGGCGCGTAGCTTTCCAGCGCATAGATTGGCAGCTGGGCGCGGATCCGGTCGGCGTCCCATTCCTCAAACGGGCAGTCCAGGTCGCCGCTGTATTTCATGTGCTTTTCCAGATGCCCGTTGCCTGCGGTTTTCATCACCAGACAGCCGGTCTCTTTAAACTGCGCCAGCGTGGCGTCAGCCGGGAGGCCCAGATAGTCGGCCCAGTCACGCCAGTAATGATAGCCCTCCCACGCAAAGGCGGTGCCGTCATAGGTGGAATAATGCATGCGGATGATGGCGCAGGACCCAGCGGTAGAGCCATGGCCTGCCTGCGCATTGCGGTCGAGCGACAAGGTGCGCCACCCTGCCTTGGCCATCTCAAAAGCGGTGGCCGCGCCGATCACGCCGGTGCCGATGATGATCGCGTCTGCGGTTTGGGCCATGGGAGCGCTCCTTTCTAGCTGACGGGCGGGGCACCGCCTGCCGCGATGCGTTGGGCAATAAAGGCGTCGATCGCCGCGCGCCGGTCAAGAGGGAGATCAGGCGCCTGCGCTGTTTCCAGCCGCGATTGCCACAGCGCAGTGGCACGGGTATTGGCGTCGAGCGCGCCACGCTCCGACCAGGTGCCGAAATTAGACCAATCGGCGATCAGCGGCTCATAGAAGGCAGCCTTGTAGCGGTCCATCGTGTGGGCGGCGGCGAAGAAATGGCCGCCGGGCTGCACTTCGCTCAGCGCGTCAAAGGCCAAGTCGGCCTCCTCGGCACCGACCGGGCGGCACAGCTCTGCGAAGATCTGCAGCATCTCGATATCGGTGATCATCTTTTCATAGCTCAAGGTCAGCCCGCCTTCGAGCCAACCGGCCCCGTGGACCACCACGCTGGCGCCGGCGAGCACCGCGCTCCAAGCGCTCATCTGGGTCTCATGGGCCGCTTGCGCATCGTTGACATTGGCCGCGCAGCCTGCCGCTGAACGCCAGGGCAGGCCGGTCAGCCGGGCCAATTGCCCCGCGCCGAGATTGGCCTGTACCTGTTCGGGGGTGCCAAAGGCCGGCGCGCCCGATTTCATGTCCACATTCGAGGCGAACGCGCCGTACATCACCGGCGCCCCAGCCCGTGTCATCTGCGTCAGCACGATTGCCGCCAGCGCCTCGGCATGGCTCAACACCAGCGCCCCCGCCACCGATACCGGCGCCATCGCCCCCATCAGGCAAAACGGTGTGACGATGGAGAGCTGCCCGGCGCGGGCAAAATCAATCAGCCCTTGGGCCATCGGCCGGTCCAGCTGGCGCGGCGAGTTGGTGTTGATGATCGTGTAGCAATAGGGCGCGGCGGCAAAAGCGGCGTGGTCGACCCCGCGCGCCAGCCGGATGATCTCAAAGCAATCTTGGGCCTGGGGCGTCCCGCGGGCGAAGATAAACGGGATCTTGTCCGACAGCGTCATCTGCGCGCGGGTGACGTCGTAGTGGCGGGTATGAACCGGGGTGTCCTGCGGCTCCACCAGCGGGTTGAGGTAATGCAGCACGTCGAAGGCTTGGCTGAGCTGGGTGAGCTCGCGATAATCCTGCAAGCTGGCCGGTCGGCGCCCGCGCAGCAAATCGGTCGCATGGGGCGTGCCCGCGCCTGACATAAACGACAGCGTGCCTAACTCCAGCACCTGGTCGCGATGGGGCGCGCCGCCTTTGACGTGGATGCGTTTGGGGGCTGAGGCTAACGCCGCCTCCACCAGGTCGCGGCCGATAAAGACCAGATCGTCGCCCGCCACCCGCGCGCCGCCGCGGGCAAGGATCGCCGCCGCCTCGAGGAGCAGCACCTTGATCCCCAACTCTTCCAATACCCGCAACGCCGCCTCATGCAGCGCCGCTGCCCGGTCATCGGAAAACGCGGTCTGAGGCATGAAGGGGTTGCGTAAATGCCGGTAATCGGGGGCGCGAGCGCCGCCGCCGGGCGCGGTTGTGGGGGCTCTGCGGCGCCGCGGTCGGCTCACCGCGCTGCCCTCAGAGCATCAGCAACCGCCTTAGGAGCGCTGCCTCTCCGCGCCACCGCCCCTATTTTCGCGCCGCGCGCCCCCTTCTTCTTTTTCAAAATACCTCCGCCGGAGGCCGGCCGACCCGCGCCACCAGAACCGGCGTCGCCATTTCTGCCGATCATCCGCGCATGGCCTGTCCCGCCGGATCGTAAGGCGAGGCGGCAATCACCGAGGCGGCGCGTTCAACGCCCACCACATGCACCGCCATATCCGTGCCCTCGACCGCGCAGTCGGTGTTGACCATCGCCATCGCCAGAGACTGACCGATCGTGTGGCCGTAGCCGCCGGAGGTGACAAACCCTACCAGCGCGCCGTCATGCCAGACCGGCTCGTAACCGCTTGCATCGGCGTCGGCGGCATCCACCGCTAAGGTGACCAGCATCCGGTCCGGGGCGTCGCCGTCACGGTCCTTAAGCGCGGCTTCGCGGCCGACAAAGTCCTCCTTCTGCCAATCGATCCAGCGATCCATCCCCGTCATCCGCGGCGTGCGGTCTTGGGTGAACTCAGCGTTCCAGATACCAAAGCTCTTCTCCAACCGCAGCGCGTTGAGCGCGTTATAGCCGTATTCGCGGATCCCCAGATCACGGCCCGCCGCCAGCAGGGTGCGGCGCAGCGCGATGTGGTCGCTGGCGCGGCAATTCACCTCAAAGCCCAACTCGCCGGTGACCGATAGGCGGCCGATATGGGCGCGGATCAGCCCCACATCCATCGCCGCGCAGCCCATAAACGGCAGATCCACCGGCCCGTCCGTCACCTGCTCCAGGATCTTGCGGGCATTAGGACCCGAGAGCGAGAACCCGGCCATATCGTCCGAGATATCGCGGACCTCTACGCCGGGCTCCATGTGGTCGTTGAACCAGCGCATATGCCAGGCGCGCAGATAGTAGGACCCCATGATCCACCAGGTGTCATCATCCCAGTTGAACACCGTCAGATCGCCCTTCAGCCGTCCCGATGGCGCCAGCATCGGCGCGAGGCGGGCGCGGCCTGGCCCGGGGAGGCGTCCGGCCATCATCTTGTCGAGCCAAGCGCGCGCGTTCGGGCCCTTCACCGAATAACGCGAGAAGCCGGTGATATCGAGGAGGCCGCAGGCATCGCGCACCGCTTTGCATTCCTCGGCGACGATATCGTGGGCGTTTGAGCGGCGCAGCGCTTTGCTTTCTTCAAATTCCGGCGGGGCGAAATAGATCGGCACTTCCAGGCCCCAACTGGCGCCCCAGCGCGCGCCCGCCTGCGCCATCTCGCTATAGGCAGGCGCCATCTTAAGCGGCCGCCCTGCCGGCAGTTGCTCATTAGGATAGGTCATCACGAACCGGCGCGAATAAAACTGGCCCGTGGTCTGTTTGATGTATTCCTTGTTGGAGGCAAAATCCC
>JBCDGW010000138.1:0-7051 GCA_038750765.1 Pseudomonadota bacterium
CGCCAGGAGGCGCTGTCAAAGAGCGGTAGGACAATGCTGCGGCCTGTTGCGTCTGCGCGTTTGGTCAAAAGGTCGACCATCGCTTCGACCTCGCGGTTGTAACCATGAATGGCCACTACCGGTGGGTCGTCGCTGGCAACTTCAGGCTGGATCAGCCATGCCGCGGGGAGAACCCGCGGAATGCCGTGTCGGTAAAACACCTTTGCCATTGTCATGCTGCCTTTTCGAGTTTGGCGCGGGCTTTTTCCGTCGCTGCCGCGGCCCGCGCACGCATTTCGGCAGGAAGCAAGTCGAAGATAATGTGGATGCGGTCTTCATCACCGTCGTTGAAGGCTTCGTGCATCTGGTCATTGTCAAACCACCACAACTCGCCCTCCTGCATGCGGATTTCTTCATCTCCCGCCCGCAGCCAAGAGCCTGCTGAGGACTTCAGAACAAAGTGATAGCGCCCGCGCATCCGGTAGTATTCGCCGCGGTCGATATGGGGGTAGACCTTGCGGCCTGCGGGCAGGCACACGATCTTGGCGCGGCTCAGATCCGCGTCGAGCTCGGCCGAAACGTCCTCAAGGAAGGCACGTGCGACCGGAAAGTTGACCGACCCGGTGGTCCAACGGCTTTCATGTACGTCGCGGCGGGGACGGCCCAAGAGCATCGACTTGCGCAACCCCCGGAGCGGGATCGCCAGCGCCTCGCGCTGCACCGCAATTTTGTCTTGGCGGCCCGTGGCGCCGGCCCAGGCATCATCGACGCTGGCAATCTCGGCGAGGAAGGGCTCTACCGGAACGTCGCTGCGGATCATCTTAAAGTATTTCATTTTAGTCTCCTTAATGTTGTGCACGTTCCGCCTTGGAAGGTGCGGTGAAAATTCAGTGCTTCGCGCCCCTGAACCCGATTTAGGAACGAGGCTGACGCCAAGCTGACAGCCCTGTCCGGAACGGATGCGCCGGCAGGTTTTTGCCTTTGGGCATGGCAAGGTTGCGTGGATCATCAGTGGGGTCCTCCATGGGTGTCGGGCATTGTCAGGCGCCAGCCGATGCCACGCACCGCTGTGATCCGGGCGGGGCATCCCGCGGATTTGAGCGCACGGCGCAGCCGAGACATCAGTGCCTCGGTGGCATTGGGGCTTGGGGGAAGTTCGGGGCCGTAGATCGCGGCATCCAGCCTGGCGCGCGGCACCGGGTGGGCCAGGTGACGCACAAGGATCGCAAGGGCGGCGCGCTCGCGCATCGACAGCGCAACGGGCGCGCCGGCGAAAGACACTTGCTGTGCATCTGCGCTAACGATCAGCGCCCCCGCGCGATGGGCTCTGGCGCCCCCAAACCGCCGCCGGTGAAGAACAGCGTTGATGCGGGCCATCAACTCGGACATCGCGACAGGCTTTGGTACCCAGTCATCTGCGCGCTGCAGAAGCCCGGGCTTGCACTTCGCGAGTGCGTCCACCGGGATAAGCGCGATCATTGGGATAAGGCGGCCTGCTTGCCGATCTGCCAGAAGCGCCTTGGCCTCATAGCTGGGTGTCGACAAATCAAGCAGCGCAAGGTCGTGACGCACATGCGCCATTATCTCTCTGGCCTCGGACGGCCCTCGCGCGCAGTCAACCCGCAGGCCCTTGGCCAAGAGCTGTTGCGCCATCGGTGTTCGTCCGCAGGCAACTCGTCCTATCAAGAGCAGTTTCATCGTCCGTGGCCCTGTTATTGCATCGCGGCAACCTGTGCCGTCGTGTTGCAATCAGACTGGCCAATGGGCCGCGCGACGAAATAGGCGAAGCGTTTAATGAAGTGCCGCGCCGACGTCCTATACCTGCGGTTTAGATGCCGGGTTTTCTGAGCTTTCACCGCAATTCCGCATAAATCCTAGCGATGCTGTCGATTTTTTGCGCTGTGCCGAAGACTGCGATGAGGCGCGGACCGCTCCGACATTTACTACTGTCCCGCGCGTTGAAAAGCTGCGCGTCGTTCGCCGGTTTATGCCGCGCGATGGAGTGCCGAAGAGAATCGCGATCCGGTCACATGATTTTCGGATTTAAGGGAGGCGGATCTCGTGGTCGCTCCACCGCCTCAAGAGTGCTATCCTACCGGCCCATTGGAATTTGGCCTCTGGTCCGAGTGGCGATCTGGTATCCGCTACGTGATCGTGGGGCGAATAACTTCTGCGATTGCGACCGGCCATGACATCAGCCAGTGTGAGTTGCTGTCAGAAATTACCGTTGAACGCGCCGCCGATTAGCATGTTGGCGAAGTCGGGTGTTTTGGGGCCATGGCTAAGTTACTCAGGCGCGTGCCCGGTGACGCTGTAGTGGCAGCCGGCCGGCTATCGATGTCTTGCGATGGCGCGGCGTTTGCCGCGCGATCAACCCTCGCGTAGAGCCCGATTGAAGTAGATCGCCAGCGGTTGGATCAGGTATTCCAGCGGCGTCCGTGAGTCCGTTACGATGAACGTCTCTACGGGCATCCCCGGAATGATCTCGTTGTTTCCAAGGCTCTCGCTTAAGGATCCGGTCGGCTCTATCACGGCCTCGTAGTATACGTTGCCCTGCTCGTCCTGTGCAGTGTCGGCAGAGATTACCCGTATTTGTCCTGCGAGCTCCGGCATCGTGCGAAGATCGAAGGCAGAGAACACAAGGTTCACATTCTGGCCCGGCTGCACCTGGTCGATATCAACGGGGCGGATCTTGGCCATTACCTGCATCGGGCGATCGTCGGGCACGATGTAAAGTATCGGCTCCGCGGCTTGAACAACCGCGTTGAGGCTGCCCACCCCAAGTTCGAACACCCGGCCGGATACAGGCGCGCGCACGTCAAGACGCGATAGGCGTTCGCGCAGGCTCAACTGGCGTTCAACAAACTCGATCACCTCAAATCCCAAGTCGCGCAACTCGGCAATGGCGTCGCTTCGCACGGCATTTCTCAGCCGCAGTTCTTCGATGGAGAGTTGTGCGTGGCGCGAATGGGCTTCGGCAATCGCCGACGTCAGCCGCCCGGCTTCGCCGTCAAGCGTCGCCGCCTCGCGGTTTGCATCCCGTAGAGGCCGCGCCTCACTCAGACCGCGTTGGAATAGGCCCGACAAAACCGAGATATCCTCGCCAGCGATCTCGCGCCGTCGCGTAACGGAGTCCAGCTGCGCTTCCAGGCCGGCCACCTGCTGGCCGATTTGTTCGCGCTGCTGACGAAGATGATCGACCTCGCCCTCCATTGTGGTCATGCGCGCCGATAAAAGCCGTTGCTGCCCATCCATGGCTGCCAGCATCTCGGCATCAGTAACCTCGGTAAAACGCGGTACGTCGCCCGCTTCCAGCGTGTTGCGAAGATCGCGTTCAGCCTCCAAACGGCGCTCAAGCACGAAGAGCTCCATCAACTGGCGCTCGATGATCGCAAGCTCGGTGCGCAGGAACGTGTCGTCGAGCCGAAGGAGGATGTCGCCTTGTTCGACCCGGTCGCCATCGGTGACGAGAATTGCGCTGACCGCCCCGCCGTCGGGATGCTGCACAACCTGGCGCTCCGTCTCAACCTGAACGATGCCGGGAGCGATGATCGCTCCGGAAAGCTCGGTGGTTATCGACCACGCAACTAACCCCCCAACAAGGCCCGCCGCCGTCAGCGCGCCGAACAAGATTGGGCCGCTGGCCGAGACCGTTTGGTTTCGACGCGGCGTCATGGGCGGCCCCCAGCGGCCGCGACCGCGCGAATGTCGGCAGTGTTTGAGATCATGGCTTTGAGAACCTCCGCCTTTGGCCCAATCGCCTTTATGCGGCCGTTCTCGATCATCATCAGCCGGTCGGCGACCGAGATGGCTGAGGGTCGATGGGTCATTACCACCGCAGATCCGCCCGCTTCCTTCATCGACAAGATCGCCCGGTTCAACGCGTCGGAGCCCTCGGCATCTAAGGCTGAGTTCGGCTCATCCAAGATCAGAAGAATCGGGTTGCCGTAGAGCGCGCGCGCCAGCGCGAGGCGTTGTTTCTGCCCGCCTGACAGGCGTAAGGCGACCTCGCCAATTTGGGTGTCGTACCCGTCCGGAAGCGTTAGGATAAAGCCGTGCCCGCCCGCCCGCCGTGCCGCTTCGATCACCAGCGCCGGGTCGGGCTCAAGTGCCATCTGGGCAATGTTTTCGGCCACTGTGCCATCGAACAACGAAACGTCCTGCGGCAGGTAGCCGACGTGCCGCCCCAACGCCTCGCCACCGTATTGGTTTAAAGAGGCGCCCCCAAGACGGATCCGGCCGGTTGTAGGTGGCTCGAGGCCCACCAACAGGCGCGACAGCGTGGATTTACCCGATCCGCTGGGCCCGATCACGCCGAGCACCTCGCCCGGGGCGATGGTGAAATCGATGCCGTGCAAGAGCGGCGCGTCACGCTCTGGTCGCAACAGGCTTACCCGCGACACATCGAGCCGCGCTTCGGGGCGGGGCAGGGGCGTGCCGAGCGCGCGGGGCCCGTCTACAGCGTCGACCAGTTTACGAAGGCTTCGCCAGGCGGCAAAACCGCGCTGCAACAGATCCCACTGCGCGATCACCTGTTCAATCGGTGCCAGGGCCCGGCCCAGAAGGATGGATGCCGCTATCATCGCACCCGCTGTAAGTTCGCCCTGCAGGACCAGCCATGCGCCTACAGCGAGGATCGCCGATTGGAGAAACAGCCGGAAGGCCTTGCCACTGGACGTGAACCACCCACCCCGGTCGGCTGCGCTCAACTCTGAGCTTGCCGCGCGGTTGCGCAGATCAGACCAGCGCCGTTGCATTGCGGGCAACATGCCCTGCGCCCGGATAACGTCAGCTCCCGCCACGGCCGAGACGCTGAAGTGCTGCGCGGCGCCCTGGGCTTGGCGTGCCCGGCGCCGCGACGATCGTGTCAGCATTTGATTGAGCAGCGCGTTGGCGAGCAGCACCAACGCACCAGCAGCAGCCACGAAACCCAGCAGAGGATGGAACACAAAGATCGCGGCGATGAACAACGGTGCCCAGGGCACATCAAGAGCGTTCACCAATGCCGAAGACCCGGTCAACGCGCCGATCGTATCGAGATCGCTTGATGGCTGCGCGCCGCGTTTGGGCCGGGCGACCACTGCTGCAAAAACCGGTGCCTGGCCCGCCTCCTGCAATCGGGCGCCGATACGGGCGACGATCCGGCTTCGTACGAATTCAAACACGGCATAGGCAAGATAGAGCGCCGCGACGAGGCCCGTCAGCGCAACCAGTGTCTCTTCTGAGCGGGAACCCAAAACCCGGTCGTATACCTGTAGCATGAAAAGGGGGCCGGTCAGCATCAAGAGGTTGCTCAGAATGCTGAAAAACAGCGTCCAGTTGAGAAGAGACCAGCATCTGGCGCGCGTAAGGGTCACGGCGTAACCTCCTCTAGTACCTAGTGAAAAAGGCGGCCCACAGCAGGGCCGCCGTCAATTGGCTACGAGAACAGAAAGTCGCTTTCTGTCAGACTGGCAGCGGATGCGCCTTCAACCAGAATGTCGGTACCGCGGAAGTGGATCAGCGCTCCATCGTCGGTATCGAAGATGCTGTGTGCAAGATCATCATATCCCTTTATCCCATGGGCCCGGATCTGGATGAGATCTTCGCCTGAGGCGAAGTCGGTGATCGTGTCTGACCCTTGATGTGCGTGGAAGCGGAAAATATCGGCATCCGCCCCGCCGGTAAGCACATCGTTGTCGCGGCCACCGATCAGAAGGTCGCGCCCCGCGCCCCCATCGAGCGTGTCGTTGTCGCGACCGCCGCGCAAAGTATCGTTACCCTCGCCACCCTTGGCGATGTCGTCGCCCCGACCGCCCGAGATCCGATCGTTGCCATCACCGCCAAGCCCCACATCATCGCCCTTGCCCAGCCGGATGACATCATTGCCGCCGAGCCCAGAGACAAAATCGGTATTCGCCCCGGTTCGCACGTCGTCGCGCCCGTCATCGCCGATCACGAAATCAACGCGGCCCCGCCCGCCGTCGCCGTTGAGAATGTCTGCCGGCAACAAAACGCCATCGAGAACTTGGGCGATGCCGTTTGTCGCCGTAATGTCGGTCGCGATGAGTTCTGGGTTAGGAATGTCTGGATCCTGGTCCACCAGCTCGCGCCCCTCCACGCCGAGGGTTTCGCCAAGCAGCGTCGGGATGCTTTCGGCTGAGAACACTTGCTCTGACCCGAGCGCTTCCGGGGCCACATGGTAGAGCAGGATATCCGTCAGAAGCGGGATTGGATCTTCGCCGCCCGAGAGAAGCGTCAACGCTTCGACAATATAAGTAAATGCTTCTCCCTCGTCGCTCCCTTCGAACCCCAGTGTTTGTGCAAGGCCTATGAAGGCGGCATCGTTCGGGGCAAAAACTGTGAGGTCTGCCTCGGGGTCGTCTAACGCCCCTGCGAGGCCTGCGGCCTGAACAGCGTTGAGCAAAAGGTCGAAATCGGTCGCATCATCGTCGAACACCCCGCCACTGGCCGCTACGATGCCCGCCAGCGTCTCGGTCGGCTCGGGTTCGGTCGGCGCCTCGTTACCAGGTATGTCGATTGGCAGAAGCACACGGTCGATCGCTTGGATGGTCCCGTTGGAGGCTGCGACATCTGGGATCACGATGTTGGGGTTGGCGATATCAGGCTCATTATCGACCAACTCTGTTCCTTCCGATCCGAAGGACGCGCCCGCAAGTAAGGTATCCACCTGTTCGAGCGTGTCGATTTCGGCGGCACTCTTGGCACCTTCCGAAACGTGGTAGAGAAGGACATCTGTCAGAACGGGGATAGGATCCCCGCCCCCAAGTTCAGTCAGGCTGGCGACGAGGCTCGCAAAGACGGCATCTTCGTCCTTGGTGTTGCCCTCGAAGCCGAGATCAACCGCAAGCTGGGTGAACGCGGCATCGGTTGGCGCAAACACTGTGATGTCATTGAGGTTCTTCACCGTGTTGACCAGGTTGGCCGCGGTGAGTGCCTGAACCAGCAGATTGAAATCGTCTAAGCCAGAGGCAATTTCGACAATGTTTGGCAGGTTCGATGTCTGTTCGGGCATGGGGTATCCTCCTGTTTTGGACGTGAATGAATCAGCGTGGCAGCAAGGCGCTTTCGA
>JBCDGW010000139.1:0-7042 GCA_038750765.1 Pseudomonadota bacterium
AGCCCCAAGTTAAGCCCAAGAGCGCGCGCTGTTGCCGAGGATTGGCTGTGGCGGCTGTTTCCCGAACCAGCGCCATGGGAGGAGGACGGTTAGCCATGAGATCGACGAGGGGGCGGCGTGGCGAGACCCGTTGTGCCGAAAGAGATTTTGAGCCTCCGGCGGAGGTATTTGGGAAAAAGAGAAGCGCAGGCCCGCGCCATTCTATCGCTCAGCGCTTACCGGGCCCGTGTCTAATCCCGTGTCTAATAGCGTCTACGGCTGGCGATGTCGACGATCTTGGGGTCGTTCAGCCGCGGTCGCGAGCCGCGCCGCCGGTCGTAGATGGCATAGGAGACGCCGGCCAGCAGCAGCGCCGCCATGGCGTACCAGGTGATCGCGTAGGACAGGTGCGAATTGCGGAAGGCAAGCTTGGTGAGCCCGCCGCGGGGCCAGGCATCGGCCGCGCCCTGGTGATCGGCATCGATAAAGAAAGGCGCCGCGTCGATCTGAGCCCAGTCGGACAGAGCCGCCACATCGCGCGACACCCAGCGGCCGCTATCAGGGCGGTTGCGCTCCAGCGCGGTGCCGCCTGGCTCGCTGATCCGCACCAGCCCAGTGAGGGTGACCGGCGCATCAGGGGCTGTGATGACGGGTTGCTCGCGTTCTGCGGGCACGAAGCCGCGATTGATCCAGATCGTGCGACCATCATCGGCCCGGAGCGGGGTCATCCGCCAAAAGCCGGGCCCTAACTCGGTCACCGCTTTGACGTCAGCGCTTGCGGCGTGATCGAACACGCCCGCCACCATGACCCGCAGATAAGCGTGTTCATCGGCGGTAACCGGGCCTTCCGGCGGGGCGACCGGCTGGCCAAAGGCGCGGGTCTCGACGGCTTCGATGAGGTCCACCTTCCAGGCCAGGCGCCGCACCTGCCAATTGCCGAGCGCGATCAGCGTGACGAACACCACCGCGCACAGGCCCAGGATCGTAAGGTCGACCCAGAGCGGTCGCCTGCGGTCAGGCGCGTCGCTCACGGCAGGTTGCGCACGCGGTCGATCAACTCGTGGTCGGGCATCATGTTTTCATTGAGGTGGAACATCACCCAAATCGACCCGGCCAGGCAGATCACCACCAGCAATACGGTGAAGACCAGCGACATCGCTTGCCAGCCGCTTTCGGCCTGCACCGTGACGTGGAGGAAGTAGAAGATGTGAACCGCCATCTGCACCGCACCTGCGATAAAGATCACCGCGATCGCGAGGATCAGGTTCACCTCAAACTCCCCCAGCACCAGCAGAAAGGGGATCAGCGTCAACACCACCGACAAAACGAAGCCGATCATGTACGAGCGGTAGCTGCCATGGGCTTCATGATCGCCGTGGCCGCTGCCATCGCCGTGCGGGCTGGTATGGCCGGCCCCTGCTGCGTGATCGCTCATAGCAATACTCCGGTGAGGTAGACGAAGGAGAACACCCCGATCCAGATCAGATCGAGGAAGTGCCAAAACATGCTCAGGCACAGCACCCGTCGCTTATTCTCGGCACGCAAGCCATGGATATGGATCTGCGCCAAAAGCACCCAAAGCCAGATCAGCCCTGCGGTGACGTGGAGCGCGTGGGTGCCAACGAGAATATAGAATGACGACAGGAATGCGCTGGCCATCGGTGTCGCGCCCAGATGCCATAGATGCTCGAACTCATAGAGCGTGAGCCCCACAAAAACGGCCCCGAACACGCCCGTGATCGCCAGCCATTTGATCACCCCTTGCTGATCACCTGATTGCATCGCCAGGACTGAAAACCCGTATGTGATCGAAGAAAAGAGCAGCATGAAGGTGGAGACCAAGACCAACTCGATCTCAAACAGATCTGCGGGCGAGGGCCCCGCGGCGTAGTTCTGGCCCAGCACCGCGTAGACCGCAAAGAGGATGCCGAAGATCAGGCAATCGCTCATCAGATAGATCCAAAAGCCCAGCATCGTGCCGGTCTCATGGCTATCGTGCTCGTCGTCATGCGCCACTTCATGGGCCTCTTCGACCACATGGAACTGGTAGCGCATTGGCACTGTGTTGGGGTCGGTGGCGCCGCTATATTGGCCGAAATCGGAAAAGTCGGAGGTGGTATCGCTCATTACTCGGCTGCCTCCATCTGCGTCGCGGTGCTTGTGCGAAGCAGGGCGCTGCGTTTGGCCTCGACATCGCGCACTTCATCGGCGGGCACGTAATAGTCGCGGTTATAGTTGAAGGTATGAACGACGCCGTAAGCGATGGAAGCGACGAAAGTGAGCGCGGCCAGCCAATAGACATGCCAGACGAGCGCGAAGCCCATCACCGTCAGGATCGCCGAAATCGCCACGCCGCTGGCGGTGTAACGGGGCATGTGGATCGGCACATAGCCATCGGTTTTACGCTCATAGCCGTTTTGCTTCATGTGCCACCAAGCGTCCCGCTCATAGATGCGCGGGGTGAAGGCGAAGTTGTAGTAGGGCGGCGGCGATGAGGTGGCCCATTCCAGCGTGCGCCCATCCCAGGGGTCGCCGGTGGTGTCGCGGGTTTGCACACGGTCGCGGATCGACACGTAGAGTTGGATCAGGAAGGCGACGATTCCGCAGGCGACCAGCAACGCGCCCAACAAGGCGATGATGAAATAGACCGAGTAAAACGTGGTCTCAAACTGGCTGAGGCGGCGGGTGACGCCCATCAGGCCCAGCAGGTAGAGCGGCATGAACGCCAGGTAGAAGCCGACGAACCAGCACCAGAAGCTCACCTTGCCCCAGAACGGTTGGAGCGAGAACCCGAAGGCTTTGGGGAACCAGTATGTCATCGCGGCAAAGATACCGAACACCACGCCGCCGATGATCACGTTATGGAAATGCGCCACCAGGAACAGCGAGTTATGCAGCACGTAATCCGCAGGCGGCACCGCCAGCAAAACCCCGGTCATGCCGCCGATCACGAAGGTGACCATAAACCCGATCACCCACAGCATCGGCACGTCAAAGCTGATCCGGCCCTTGTACATAGTAAAGAGCCAATTGAAGAGCTTGGCGCCGGTGGGGATCGAGATGATCATCGTGGTGATGCCGAAGAACGAGTTCACGCTGGCACCGGCGCCCATGGTGAAGAAGTGGTGCAACCAGACGATGTAGCTCAGGATCATGATCACGCAGGTCGCGTAGACCATCGAGGTATAGCCGAAGAGCCGCTTTTTGCAGAACGTGGGCACGATCTCGGAATAGACGCCAAAAATCGGCAGCGTGAGGATGTAGACCTCCGGATGGCCCCAGATCCAGATCAGATTGACGTACATCATCGGGTTGCCGCCCAATTCGGCGGTAAAGAAATTGGTCCCGACATAGCGGTCTGCGGTGAGCAGGGCGAGCGTGGCGCTCAGCACCGGGAAGGTGGCCACGATCAGCACATTGGTGCACAGGGTGGTCCAGCAAAACACCGGCATTTTCATCCAAGTCATGCCCGGTGCGCGCATTTTCACCAGCGTGACGATCAGGTTGATACCTGACAAGGTGGTGCCGATCCCGGCGATGTTGAGCGACCAAAGATAGTAATCGACCCCGACGCTCGGACTAAACTCAAGGCCCGAAAGCGGCGGGTAAGCAAGCCAGCCGGTGGTCGCGAATTCGCCGATGAACAGCGACATCATGATCAAGACGGCGCCCGATGCGGTGAGCCAAAAGCTGAAATTGTTGAGAAACGGGAAGGCCACATCGCGCGCCCCGATCTGCAGCGGCATGACGTAGTTCATCAAGCCAGTGACGAAGGGCATCGCCACGAAGAAGATCATGATAACGCCGTGGGCGCTGAACACTTGGTCGTAGTGATGGGCGTCGAGATAGCCCTCGGTCCCAGACGCGGCGAGGGCCTGGTGGGTGCGCATCAGGATGGCATCAGCAAAGCCGCGCACCAGCATCACCAGCCCGAGGATCATATACATGATCCCGATCTTTTTGTGATCGATCGAGGTGAGCCAGTCGCGCCAGAGCCAGCCCCAGAGCCGATAATAGGTCATCGCGGCCACAACCGCACCGCCCCCGATGGCGACGACGATGAAGGTGATCAGGATCACCGGGTCGTAGAAGGGAAAGACGTTCCAATCGAGCTTGCCCCAGAACGGGTCAGTCGAAGATGGGTAGGCGGAGTAATCTGTTGTCGCCACGGCGTTACCGCTCGCTTTCGGAAGTTTCTGGTTGGGCTTGCGGAGGCAGGCTCAGCGCGGCGGTGATAAACTCGCCATGCTGGTCGAGAAGGTCGGGCCGCATCACCGATAGGAAGTATTGCGGGTCATCCGCGGCGCAGATCCCGGCATAGGCCTGCCGGTTCCACAGGCCTTCCAGCCCGCCGCCGCCGAGGGCATCGACCATCATCATGTCGTTGTTGCAAAGGCGGTCATCACCGACGCATTGGTTGATGATACGCTCCCACAGGTCCTCGCCCACCTCGTCATAATAGGTCACCGCGTGGTCAACGCTTGGGGTGTCGAGGTCGAGGAACGCGCCGCGCGTCAGCGGCCCTTCCGCATTGTCGCGCACTTGCGCCACCCAGTCATCGAAACCAGCCGCATCGACGGCGTGGAGGTCGAACCGCATATGGGAAAAGCCTGCGCCGCTATATTGCGCCGAGAATCCCTCATAGGTGCCGGGCGCGTTCATGACCGCGTTTAATTCGGTTTCCATGCCGGCCATCGCGTAGATCATCCCCGACATTTCGGGCACGTAGAAGGCGTTCATCACCGTGGTCGAGGTAAGCTTCCACTCCACCGGGCGGTCGACGATCACGGCGACCTCGTTGACGGTGGCGATGTCTTGCTCGGGGTAGATGAAGATCCACTTCCAGTCAGAGGCGGTGACGTAGACCGTCAGCGGCGCCACATCGGGATCAATCGGCTGCGTCTCCGATATCCGCGACAGATCCTGGTAGGGGTCAAGTCGGTGCGTGGCCACCCAGGTCAAACCAGCGAGGCAGATGATGATGGCCAGCGGCACTGACCAAACAACAATTTCGAGGCTGATCGAGTGATCCCAATCGGGATCATACGTCGCCTTCTTGTTGTCGGAGCGGTAGTGATACGCGAAGAACAGCGTCAGCGCGATCACCGGAATGATCACGATGAGCATCAACACTGTCGCGTAAACGATCAAGTCGCCTTGTTGTGCGGCGATGTCACCTGACGGGTCGAGGACAACGAGGTTACATCCCGATAGTAAGGTCGCTGCACCCAAAGCTAGAAGTAGGCGGGGCATGTGCATACCAATCTTACGGTTGCAAAAGTATGTGTCGCTGGCCGCCCGCACCCGCATACTGTTTGGGATGCGGTAGCCACGTGCTCTCTGTATATGTGTGCGACAGGATGATACAAGAGATGGCGTTGCATCATAATAGCGCACCTGGATAATATCGCTGCGGGCAGGGCGCCTATCACGACACGATTAGTGATAGGGTCGCCCAGCCCCCAATCCGAGCTGCCCGCGAGGACCTTGCCATGACCGAAGTAGAAGTAAACGTCGCCGAAACCCACAAGGTTACCATTGACGAGGTTGTGACGACGGTCGTCATGGCTAGGGTTACCGACTTTTTCGGCTTCTTCGTCTACGGCATCGCCTCGGCGCTGGTTTTCCCGCGGTTGTTTTTTCCGACGCTGACGCCGGTGCAGGGCACGATGGCCGCGTTCGCTCTGTTTGCGCTAGCCTTTGTGATCCGACCGTTTGCCAGCGCGCTGGGACGCAAGGTTCAGCGGCGCATCGGCAAGGCGGGTAAGATTACCCTGGCGCTGTTCATCCTCGGCACGGCCACGATGGCGATTGGGTTGCTGCCGGGTTACGCAGAAATCGGGTGGTGGGCGCCGGCCATGCTGGCGGGCCTGAGGGTGATGCAAGGCATCGGTCTAGGGGGCGCCTGGGACGGGATTACGCTGCAACTTCAGAACGCTGCGCCGCCGGGCCGCAAGGGCATCTACGCCATGGTGCCGCAGATTGGCGGACCGATTGGCTTCATCGTCGCGGCCGCGCTGTTCTTTGTGCTGACCGGCTTCCTCACCGACGAGGAGTTCATCAATTTCGGCTGGCGATTTGCGTTTTTTGCGGTTCTCGCGGTCAATGTCGTCTCGCTCTTTGCGCGTTTGCGGCTATTGGAGGCTGATTTCGGCGCCGATGCGGTGCTCTCCACCTCGGCGCCCTATTTGGAGATGATCCGCACGCAATGGCGCCCGGTTGTGCTGTCGACGATGGTACCGCTGGCCAGCTATGCGCTGTTTCACATGGTCACGATCTTCCCACTGGCCTATGCGACGCTCTACACCGACTTTGCGCTTGATCGGATCATTCTGTGGCAGCTGATTGGCGGGGTTATCTCGGTGTTCACGGTGGTCTTGTCAGGCGTCTTCGCCGACAAATACAACAAGCGCTCGGTGCTTTGGGTCAGCACCTCGTTGATCGCGGTGCTCTGTCTGACGCTGCCGACGCTCTCGACCACGCCAGCGATCTATATCATCTTGGGCTTTGCGGTTCTGGGCTTCGCCTACGGTCAAGCGAGCGCCATCGTGCCCAATCGGTTCCCGCGCCAATACGCGTATTCGGGCACCGCGCTCGCCACCAACCTGTCATGGATTGTGGGGGCAGCTTTCGCGCCGCTGGTGGGGCTGACGCTGACCTCATTCTTCGGGATCTGGGCGGCGGCGTTCTACCTTCTTTCCGGCGTGATCGTCACCAGCGTGGCGTTGTATTTACTGGGAAAAATCAAGCGCGCCAGCGAGCAAGCTGCCTAAACTCTAGCGGCGCGACTGCCCGCGTTTCATTCTCCCATAAGGGCGCCGATTGCGGGCAAACGCCCGGAAAAGCCATCAAACGTCCGTTCCGCGCAGGCGACGCCGGAAAGACGCGCGTTCTGGTCGCGGCAGCTTTTATCTGACCCCGTCCTTATCTCACCGTGCCGCTCTTGCGCCTGCGCCTATATCGCCGATGTGTGGCGCCAACCCCGACGCGGACATGCATCGGCAGGCGCCGCGGGTTTTGGCGGCGATGAACAGCCGCCCGACGCAACGGTGACAAAGGAATG
>JBCDGW010000140.1:0-6996 GCA_038750765.1 Pseudomonadota bacterium
AAGCCCAGCGCGATGCCCAGATAGTAACCCACCGGCGCGCCGATGGCCCAATAGCTGAACGCCGCCACCCACATCGGCGCGCGCATATCTTGCAACCCCCGCAACAGGCCCAGCGCCACCACTTGCAGGCCGTCCACCACCTGAAAGGCGGCTGCCACCGCCAGAAGGCCCACACCGATCGCCAGGATTTCGGGCTGTGCCGGGTCGGTTGGGTCGATGAAGGCGCCGACCAAGACCTGCGGTATCGCGAGAAACAAAAACATGGTGACCAGCGCGAAGCCCAGCGACAACAGCATCGCGGTTTGCCCGCCCTCACGCAGTGAGACAAAATCGCGCCGCGCATAGGCTGTTCCAGCGCGCACCGTCGCGGCCTGGCTTAAGCCCAGATGCAGCACGAAGCTGAGCGAGGCCAGTTGCAGCGCCACGCCGTGGGCCGCGAGCGGCAGCGCGCCGAGCCATCCCATCATGATCGCCGAGGCCGAGAACAGGCCTGCTTCGCACAGGACCGTCAGACCGATAGGCCATCCGAGGCGGAACACCTGAGCAAAAGCACCGGTATCGATCCGCCAGATCCGCGAGAACAAGCGGTGCTCGGGCGTAACCCGCGCGGCATAAAGGCAAAACGCAATCAGCCCACCCACATGCACCGCGACGGACGCGATGGCCGCCCCTTCTAGGCCGAGCTCTGGCGCACCGAAATTGCCGAAGATCAAAACGTAGTTGAGCGCCGCGTTGAGCACCGCCGTACTGACCGTGATCCAAAGCACCGGCTGCGTCCGCTCGAGCGCCGACAGATAGCTTTTGAGCACCATCACTAGGAGCGCGGGCACCATACCCAAGGCAGCAAAGCGCAGGTAGGTCTGCGCCAGCGCGGCAATCTTGGGGGGCTGATCAATCGCCAAGAGCAGCGCCTCTGACCAAAAGAGCGGCACCATCACCGCCGCGCCGTAGAGCACCGATAGCCACATGCCCATCCGGGTGACGCGGCGCACTTGCGTGGGCTCACCTGCGGCGGCGGCGGAGGCAACCATCGGCATCACAGCCATGGCAAAGCCCGACCCGACGATGAAGAATATAAACCAGGTGGAATGGCCCAGCGTCACCGCCGCCAGCGCGTCGGCATCGTACCAGCCCAGCATCATCGCATCGGTAATGCCGATCACGATCTGCGCGATGTGGCTGCCGATGAGCGGCAAGCCCAACACCAGAAGGCCCCGTGCATGGGGAACATATCGTGCCGCTTTGACCATGGCCGCGCTCTAGTTCAACCGGCGCGGCCCCGCAACATGCGATGTCAGCCCGCGAGCAGGAGCGGCACGTTCTCGATCCGCTCAAACAAAGCGTCGGGGATCGTATGGGGCCCATCATTAAAGTGATCGCGGTTCAGCAAGTTAAGATGGCGCGAGATCGCCTGCAGGCGCGGTGCGGTGATATCGTCGTAAAACGCCGCCATATCGAGACGCTCAAGCAAGCCGCGAATTTTGGCGCGATGCGCTTTGCAGGCCTCGGCATGGCGGGTTTTGACCCCGCGCAAGGCGGTGATCCGGGCGTATTCGACTTTGGCGCGGTCGAGATGACGGGCGATGCTGGTGTCGCGCTCCATGTTGAAATTCATGCGCAGCCAATAGGCCAGCCCCTGATCGCGCTCGACATGGTTCACGCGGCCCCGGTCACGCTTGACCAGGAAGCTTTCAGCCGAGCGCACCGCGTAGTGATTGAGCGTAACCAGATCATATCCCGCTGAATGGGTGCCGAAACGCCATCCGTCGGTCACAAACTTGGCGAGCACCGGGCGACCGCATCCGTCGACCCATTTGGTATTGGCGGTGGCGCCGCGCCCAGGATCGATGGGGCGGTGAACGCCCAGACGGCGATAGCGCCCGGCGGGCCATTTACCGACCTGGGTGTTGAGCAGCGTCTTTACCGCCCAGGCCTGCACCGGGCTCGGACAAAACTTGGGCGCGCACATCTGAAACTGCTCGCTCACCCAAGCATCGCGAAACCGCGCGACGTCACCCGAGCCAAAAAGCCGCCATTGCATCGAGATGTTTTCGGCCTCAGGCATCGCAGCCCAAAGCGCCTCCAGCGTCCCATCACCCACATGGATGTTCACGAATTCATCGACATCGGCCACCATAAGCCAGTCGGCGCGGCGCACATGCGCATGGTCGTTGGCGTATTGCAGCGCGCCTTTCTGCGGGTTCAGGCCGCCTTCGATCCGCTGATACGGATTGTCCTCGCGGGTCAGGATGCCGTGGCCCGCCAGGCAATCGAGAAGCGCGACGGTGCCGTCATCGCAATCATTGGTGAACACGAGAAAATCGTCGAACCCGATCGAACGGTGATAGGCCAGCCACTCTAGGATAAAGGGGCCCTCGTTCTTCATGCAGGTGATGATCAGCTTGGTGCCCATAGCTATTCAGCGGGCTCCGTCGCTTGCGCCTCGGCCAATTCTGCGCGCAACCGGTGCAGCGAGGCTTCGATGTTACCGGCTTTGCGCTTTTTCAGGGTGTATTCGCAGATTTGGATCGCAGCACGAATTTTCCCGCGGCGCTCGGCCTCCATCAAAAGATCATGCTGGTAGCGGGGCAAATCGCGGCGCGCGCGGAACTTGGCGTAGTAGAAGGCGGGGCTGAGCGCGCCATCGGCGGCCGCGAACAACATGTCTTTAAGGATGCCCATCATCACGAAGGCGTTGGGTATTTGGTGCCCCATAAACGGCGTGTGCAACCATTGCACATTGGGCGCCATCAGCCGTGAGACCTGCGCGTGATCGGGGGCATAGTAGGGATCGGCGATTATCGAGACCTGACCGGCCTTGGCGAGCGTGCCGGCTGCATCCGCATAGGGCCCTGACCAGTCGAGCTTTCGGGTCCACCGCCAGCGGCTCTCACCCGGCAAAATGTCTGCGTTGAGCGTCGATTGCGGCGCAAGCGCGAGCACATGGGCGCCAGGCGCGTGGCGGCAAAAGGTCAGCGCGCCAAACCCGCCCATGGACGCGCCGTAAAACAACACTTGGTCGAATTGGCCAAAGAACCCGGCTGCATCAAGGCGTTGAAACGCGTCGGGAACAAAGTCGTCGCGAAACCAATTGCGCTCTGCCGCCATCACACCCAACACCGACGCCCCCATCTCGCGGTGCAGCACCTTATAACCCCAGGGCCAGCGCGGCCCGGTTTCGCGCGCGGAGGAAATGTTGTCGAAGCTGACGATCAGCCGCCGCGAGCGGGGGCCAAACATGAACGCGTTGTTGGGCCCTTCCCAGAAGAAGCCGCCTGCCTTTTGCGCGGCGTCGCGGGCCTCAGACCAACGCGGATCGCGGGGCGTTTGCAAGGCGCTGTCGGGTGGTTGCACCGCGATGGGTTTGGCCAACGGCGCCAACGGGCTGGGCACCCTGGCGGCAGTATCAGGTGCTTCCTCGGCCTCCGCGTCGGGTTTGGCCACGAACAGCGCATCGGGCTGATCCGGGGCCACCAGGGCTTTGTAGAGCGCGCGGTAATCGGGCTTGCGCTTGAGAGCGGCGATGCGCTTGCGATGCCAGGCCACCGCCTCGCCATGCAAACGCGCCAGCACCGCATCATCGCGGAACCGCGTCAGCCAAGGCTGCATCAAGTCGTGCCGCGCCAGGATACGGGTATCGGTCTCGGTCGCGTAATTTCGCCGTGTCCAATACTCGATGCCCTGATCGTGCTCGGTGTGGTTGATCCGCCCCCGCTCGCGTTTGACCAAGAAACTCTCCGCCGAGCGCAGGATGTAATGGTTGAGCGTCGCCAAGCGGTAGCCCAATGAGCGCTTGGTGGAGCGCCAGCCGTTATTGGTGAGAAGTTGGTCCGGCATCACCCGACCCGAGCCGTTGACCCAGCGCACTTGGTCCTCGCAGCCCTCATGCAGATCGAGCGGCCGATGCACACCGATGCGGCCGTAAGGCGCGCTTTTGTGAAACATCGACTTGAAGCCCCAGCCGAGCCGCGGCTTGGGAATGAACTCGGGCGCGCAGGCGGTGAATTGCTCGGTGATCAACCGATCTTCGAAACGCGGCACGTCTCGATTGCCGAAGAACTTCCAGGTGAACGAGATGACGTTGGGCTCATTGCAGGCCGTGAAGAGATCGCGCAGCGTGCCATCGCCGACATGGATGTTCAAAAACTCATCGACATCGATGGTCAGCACCCAGTCGGCTTCCCCGTAACAGGGCTGTTTAACGGCGTCCTTGAGCGCCTCATGCTGGGGTTTTTTGCCCGAGTTTGGATCCCAGGGATTATCGAGGCGGGTGACAATGCCCAGATCCTGCAAGCGGTCCAGCATCGCGTTGGTGTTGTCGGTGCAATCGTTGGTGTAGATCAGAAAGTGGCCGACGCCGATGCCCAGGTGATAGGCAATCCATTCCAGAATGAACGGCCCCTCGTTCTTCATCGACGTGACGGCGAGCACGCGCCCATTGCTCAGCGGGGCATCAGGCGGCTTAAGCCACCCCATAATGGCGCTGGTGCGCTCCTCTAGCCCGTCAATCATCTGCTGGTATTCGGCGCTTTGGCGCAGGCGCATAAGCGGCATCTGCTCCAACGCCGCCGGGCGATGCGGCGCGACGTTGGGGTTGGTGGAGACCGGGGTCGGGGGTGCTACGGATCGGCCGGCGGGCGCTGGCCCCACGTTTTGCGGCGCGGCGTCTGCAGCGACATTGGCAGCGCCATCGGCGGCGATATGGGCGGGCGGCTCGTCCGGGATCGGGGCAGCGTTAGGGTCGATACCGTGGCGCGCTAGGGCGCGGCCCAAAAAGCTATCGGGCGCGGCGATACCGCCCTCATGGGTCACCAAGCGGCGCCGCAGCCGACGGTTCCACAGATGGACGCCGTAACAGCCATCATCCAAGGCCCGGTCAACCGCGTCGCCTGGCGCCAACAGCATCCGACGATCGCGAAACGAGATCGGAAAGAACGCCATCTGCGGCAGGACATGCGCCATCTCGCCGGTATCGTTCAGGAAGTAGGTCAGCGCTGACGGCCCCCACACCCCCCAAGCCATCTCGGAGACGTGGACCGGATTGCCTGCATCCGCTGCAGCCTTCAAGCGCGCCTGTTCGGCCTCAGGCGCCCAGGGCGGGATCGGATACTCGGTGGCGCACAGCGCATTGAGCCGCTTCAGTGTTTTGGAAAAACGGGGCAGGCCAAGCACGGCATTGCACACCAGCTTGCCGGGCTTTTCCCAGCCGAACACCCATTGATCGGAGAAATCCCACGGCCGCATGCAGAGCATATCGGCATCGACCCAGATCACGTTCTGCAGCTCGATCATGCGGTAGCGAAACGCGTCGGCATGCACCGCGGGCGAGCCGGACTTGGCGTGCCTGATGTAGCTTTGATTGGGAAAAATCAGATTGGCATCAAAGACTTCGACGCAATCCGGCACGCCAGTGACAGCGCCATAGGTGTACAGGATTACGCGATGGCCATGATCGGCGAAGCTTTTGAGACAGACCTGCTCGAGATAGCTCAACTGCCCGCCGATCCACAGCGAGGCGACAATGGGAAGCGCCGTGTTTGTTTTCATCCGGGGCCATCCGGTCTGCTCTGCCGCTCTCAAGGCGGCTTTGAGCCTAAGGGTTACGCGGCACGGACCGAAAAAACAAGCGCGGCCACAGGTTTATGTACCCCCTATGGCAGGCCGAGCCCACCTTCATCGCGCAGAAACGCCACGATTTCATCGATGCCCTTACCAGACCTCACCCCCGCCATCACAAACGGCCGCGCGCCGCGCGCAGCACGGGTGTCGGCCTCTAGCTGTGCGAGATCGACGCCGACGTAAGGGGCGAGATCGGTTTTGTTCACCACCAGCAAGTCCGAGCGCACCAAACCCGGCCCCTTCTTACGCGGAATGTCCTGACCTGCAGCGGTGTCGATCACGTAAACGGTCAAATCCGCCAATTCCGGGCTAAAGGTGGCGGCCAGGTTATCGCCGCCGGATTCAATAAAGATGACGTCGAGATCATCGAACGACGCGCGCAGATCTGCTACGGCCGCCAGGTTGATCGACGCGTCCTCGCGGATCGCGGTATGGGGGCAGCCGCCGGTCTCTACGCCCCTGATGCGCTCCAGCGGCAGCGCCTGTGCGCGCATCAGGTATTCGGCGTCTTCGCGGGTATAGATGTCATTTGTGATCACAGCGACCGAGTAGCTTGAGGCCATCGCGCGGCACAAAGCTTCGGTCAGCGAGGTTTTGCCCGCGCCCACCGGTCCGCCGATGCCGACGCGCAGCGGGCCGTTCATGATTTGAACATCCGCACCTCGAGCGCCTCATGCTGCATCGCCCACAAATCAGCACCGGGCACCGCGCTGGTAATGTCGCCCAAGCCACGCTTAAGCGCGGCCTCGGCGCAGTCTTTGATCAGCGGTTGCAACGCGGTCAGCACGCGCTGTCCCTCGCTTTGGCCGAGCGGCACAAAGCGGATCGCGACGGTGACCAGATTGCTCGCAAATGCCTGAAGATAAAGCGCGACCACATCGCGGTGGGCAACGCCTAGACCGCGTGCAGCAAGCCCTAGCGCGATTGGGAGCGGCGCAGGCTCGACCCGATGCCCGGTGGCTGCGACGGCATCGCTAAATGCCCGGCCCTGGGCCGTCGTCTCATCCCACCGCTCCTGCGAAGGCGCCAAAGCGCGTGCCTCCGCGCTCAGCATAGCTGCATCGCTGCCTTTGAGCGCCAAGGCCAAGAGCGTCGCATCCGAACAGCCCGCGCCATATTGCAACACGCTCTCGAGCCAGGCCTGCACGTCAGTGGCATCGGTGATGGTGCCCTGCGCGATCCCTGTTTCAAGCCCGTGCGAGTAGGCGAAACTGCCAAGTGGGAAGGCGGGCGACAGCCATTGCGTCAGGGTCAAAAGCCCGTTCATTCGCCGCCACCATCGCCGTCGCTGTCGCCATCGCTGTCATTGTCGCCGAAATCTTCATAGGCGTTGCTGCGCCCGCCTGCAGGCTCACGCTCATGGCTATGACCAAGCAC
>JBCDGW010000141.1:0-6994 GCA_038750765.1 Pseudomonadota bacterium
CCCGATATACAGAAGATGCTAGAGCATTGTTATTAAGTGATATTACCTATGTCGCAGCGGGTCGCATCGCTGTGACAAAAGGGTAAAAATCAGCCCGAAACAGAGCGGCCCACAACATTGTGCGCTCACGCACGGGTGAGAACGCGAGAGCGCTACGCCCCGCTTTTGAAACAATCGGCATGCAAACGCATACATTTTTTCGAAATCGCCGCTCTGCCAGCACAGCCTTCGACGAAAAATATTGAGCCGCCGGAACCAAGATCCGCGTTTCCCACCGTCTTGCGCCGCGCGCCCCGGTGCTCCCTGCCCTTCCAATGCGTCAAAAGCCCGTTTGAAGCCAGGCAGGTACTGCGGCAACGCCTGCCCGCGCACGCCCCTACCCAAACCCCAGGGTCAGCGTCGATCCTCCCGCCGCCCCCCTTCAGCCGATGTTTGAGCATGTTGACGGCCACACCCGCGCCGCCGCGATACGAGCAATGCGCCCATGCCCTCGGTCAGATGCCTGGCTACCTTCTAGCCCCACCTGAGTTGGCGCGCCCTGACCCGCACGCGCCCCGCTCCCGCTTCTCTTTTTTGAAAAATACCTCCGCCGGAGGCATGCCGCCGGGTGCCGCCAAAGCCACGCCGCTCTGAGGGCGCGAGCCACACCGCATCACCCAGCCAGCCCCTACCCCTCGACTTTGAGCCGGGCAATCTCCGCCCGAAGCGCCTCATTTTCTCGGGTGAGTGCGGCGAATTTTTCCACCGCCACTTGTTTGACCAAGGCTTCGGGCAGCATCACGGGGATGTATTTCGGGCAGTTCCAATCGAGCGCCACCGCGTCAATGATCAAGACCCGCTCGGGCGCCGGTTTGGCCGGGATGATCGCCTGCAAATCGGGCGGCGCCGCCGCATACGCCATCAGCCGGGCATAGCCCTGCACTTTAAGTCGCGCGCGGCTGAGGTAATCCATAAAAAACAGCGATACCCGCGCCTCGCTCTGCAGATTGCCCTGGGTGATGAACTGCTTATTGCCGGGGTAATCGCCGCAAGCGATCTGGCTCGGCCCGGTGATATTGATAAAGCCCGGCGGCCCGCCGCGGTGCTGGATATAGGGCCAGCCATCGGCATTGACGCTGGCGATGTAAAAACTGACGCGTTCCGCCAGGAAGGCGCGCGTCTGCGCGTCAAACACCGCGCTGGTGCGCCCGGGATACGCCGCGGCGAAGCCCGCGCGTGTTCCGGCGGCTTCCTGCAGGTCACGCACCGCTTCGGTGAACATCAGCTCAGCATAGTTTTCCATCACGGCGCCAAGATCTGCATCCAGACCGCCACCTCATCATAGAGCGCGTATTCGCGGCGAAGCCCGACGCCCTCAGGCCCGTAAGGGCCGAATTCGGCGTGGCACACTCCCATCACATGCACGCGTTTGCCGCTAGGCGCGCCAAAACTACCCCAGCCCTCATGCGCCCCGTCGAGCGACCAGCGGATCGCGGCACGCGGCGACATCATGTCGGCGTCGAGCCCGATCACGTGGTGGATGGTGAAGGTGGCGTTGGGAAACGCCGCGCGCAGACTCAGCCAGAACGCCGCTGCCGCCTCGCGCCCCACGGCCTGCTGAGACCCGGCATATTCGCCGATCACCGCGCGGTCGTAGTTCTGATGGATCGCGGCGAAATCAGCATCCATGATCCGCTCGAGCAGATTTCGGTACCGCGCGCCCCAGGCATTATCGTTGCCGGTTCCCTGATACGCGCCCGCCACATCGTTTTCAGGCCGAAACACCGCACTGGCCGCGCCGCCTGAGCGCTCGAGCAACGTCTGGGCGAAGTCGCGGGGATGAAGGCCCAATTGCCGGACGAGGCCGCCGTAATCGCGCACCATCCATTCGTCATAGATCGCGTCATCCTTCGCGGCGCAATCAGCGATCACCCGGATGGTCCAGGATTTCCCGGTAGCAGGCCCGAACTGCCCGTCGCGTGTATGGGTGCCGCAGCTGAGGATCCGGTGTGAGCTGAGAAACCCGGCCTCTTCATCGCCCGACCAGATCACATCCTCGCCCAAAAGCTGGCGGTCGGGAAACTCGTTGAGCGTCTCCATCGTCGCCGCCATCGCCGCCTTGTTGCCGATCGCGATGCCCATCGGCGTCCGCACCGGCACATCCTCGGTGTAGAAATGGTTAAGCGCGGCGATACCCCGGCCCTCCCAGATTTCTTGGGTGATGCCCAGGATATAGTCGGGCAGGTCTGCCCATCGGTTTGAGAACCCCTTCATCGCGTCCATCCTTGCGGTATCCTGGCAGAGCCACGTACGATGAGGGAGGTCTCTAGGACGATCCGCTCCGTGGCGTGGCCCGGGTCGTCGATCTGTCGCAACAGCGTCGCCACGGTGTGGTCGATCATCTGTTCGAGCGGCTGGCGCACAGTGGTGAGGTCGTATGCTCCCCAGGCAGCCATCGGCACATCGTCAAAGCCCACCACCGAGACCGCGCCCGGCACATCGAGGCCCAACGCGCCCCGCAGCATATCGATCACCGCGAACGCCATATGGTCATTGCCCACAAAAAGCGCATCGGGCGGCGCTGGCGCCTCCATCAACACGCGCGCTGCTTGGGCCGCGGCGGCGCGGTCATACATCCCGTCAGTCTCAGCCACCGGCGTCACGCCTCGTGCGGCGAGCCCGTCGCGAAAGCCCCGCGCCCGGTCGCGCCCCGTCGATGACCCTTGCCACCCGGCGATATGGGCGATCCGGCGATGCCCACCCGCCACCAGGAACTCAGCCACCGCGCGCCCGCCCGCCGCGTTTTGCGAGGTCACCGATGACAGCACCGCGCTATCCTGGCCTCGATTGAACAGGACCACGGGGATACCGGCATCGGCGCAGCGCTTGGCCAGGGCCGATGAGATCGACACGGAGGCGGTGATGATGCCGTCCACTTGGTAATCGAGCAGGTCCTGGATCAGCGCGTCGGGCGCATCGCTCAGCGTGGTGCCGGTAAACACCAACACGTGATACCCCCGATCCTGCAGCGCTTTTGAGAGCCGCTCGAGCGCCACCGGGTAAAACTGGTTGTCGAGATAGGCCACCAGCAGGCCGATGATGCGGCTTTTGCCGGTAATCATCGCGCGCGCCAGCGGGTTAGGCCGATAGCCAAGCTGTTCGGCGGCAGCACGCACCTTCGCGATGGTGGCTTTCGAGGCCGAGGCGCCCGAGAACACGCGGCTCACTGCCGACTGGCTGACCCCGGCGAGCCGGGCCACGTCATGGGAGGTGATGCGCGCGCTCTCGGCCATCAATCCGCCGTCCAGCCGCCATCGATCAGCAGCGCCGTCCCGGTGACCAGAGCGGACGCGTCAGAGGCGAGATAGACCACAGCCCCCATGGTATCTTCGACTTCGCCAACGCGGCCCAGCTTGATCTTCTCTTCGATCCAGCGCACCCGTTCAGGCCGCTCAAAGGTCTGTTCGGTCAGCGGCGTGCGGATAAAGGTGGGGCACAGCGTGTTGATCCGGATCTTCGCCCGACCCCATTCGATGGCCATGGCTTTGACCATGCCTTCGAGCCCGTGTTTGGAAGCGCAATAAAGCGCCCGGTCAACGCCGCCCACATGGCCCATCTGGCTGGAGATATGGATGATCGAGCCAGGTTTGCCCGCCTGCATCAGCGCCTCAGCAGCCCGCGCCGAGAGAAAGTACGCGCCCCGCAGGTTGATACCCATCACCGCGTCATAATCAGCGGGCTGGGTCTCGATTGCAGCACTGTGGCGCGCGAGCCCGGCGGCATTCACCACGATGTCGAACGGGGCCGCGCCTGACCCACAGGCGGCCGCGACTGCCTCGGGGTCACCCACATCGAGCACCAGCGCCTCCGCAGACAGCCCTGCCTGCGTCATCTCGGCCACGGCCCCATTGAGCCGATCAGCCCCGCGCGCGGCACAGACCACATGGGCGCCTCTTTCGGCCAGCGCCACCGCGGCGCCGAGCCCGATCCCTGAACTGCCGCCAGTGACCAGCGCCGAGCGACCGTCTAGCCGCAGCGATGGTGTCCGCGGCAGGCTCACGCGTTGATCCAATCAAGCGGCGCCACTGCACCCGGCACCCGCGCCTTGTTGAATTCGCGCAACCGGGCGAACACATCGACACCGAGCTGGCGGAACACATCCAGCAGGTCCACCAGCACCCAATTCTCGCGGATCAGGCCGCCTTCGACGCGCCAGAAATCGAGGCTGCGCATCAGCACTTCGGTGCCGCTCGGCGCAATGCCCATCCAGCCATCGCCCGAGACGGTCAGCCGCATATTGGGCCAGCCGGTCTCGCAGACATAGGCGCCCTCGGCCACCCAGTGGGACATCAGATCCCCCATCGCGTCGAGCTTTCGGTCCGGCATACCGCGCAGAAAAGGCGCCTGATGCCAGTTGCGAAAGCCCTCTATCCCGCGACAGGTGCCAATCCCCGCGGGCCCGTACCAATTGACCTGTTTGTGCCAGTAGCGGTCAAGCTGCATCACGTGCGGGTCGGGATCGGCCGGGTATCGACACAGATCGTGGAGCATCGCCACCACCAGATCCATCGTCGCCTGGCCATCGCCGCTGGCGGTCAAGCCGTCGCCGCTCATCGGCGCGGGGGTACACAGGAACTTGCCCAGTTGCGGCGCCATCGGCCAGGCACCCGCCTGCATCATCAATTCGGGGATATCCCAGATCGCCTGCATCTCGACGACGCGCCTTTCGTCGATGCAAAAGAACTCGTGGTAGCGCATATGCGCCAATTGCCCGGTCGGCGGGATATCCAGAAACGGCGCTTGCCAGGTGCCCATGTAATTGCCGCACGTGCCGATCCAGTCGCGCCCCTCGGGCGTGGTACCCGCCAGGACGATCAGATCGCGGCGTTCGAGATCGGGCATCGCCGCCTTTAACGGCACCAGACAATCGTGGTAGAACGCGCCTCCTTCCAGATCGCCGAAGGGGTGGCACATCTGCACAGCGGCATCGGGTGCAAGCCAGCTCGCAAGCGCTGTGCGAACCGCTGCATCGTCATGGCCCTGCGCTGCCGCCGCGTAGGGCGCGTAAAGCGTTTTGAGGTCTGCCGCCTGCATGACTTACTCGGCTGCCTCGACAGGCAGCGCCGCCGCGCCATAGGGCACATTGCGCCCGCCATAACGCCGCACCCGCAGATTGCATTGCTCGGCATGGCCCACAAACCCTTCCAGCATGCAGAGCCGCGAGCCGTATTCACCGACCATCGTCGCGGCCTCATCGGTCAGCACCCGCTGATAGCTGTGGGTCTTGAGATACTTGCCTACCCACAGCCCGCCGGTATAGCGCCCGGCTTTCTTGGTGGGCAGGGTGTGGTTGGTGCCGATCACCTTATCGCCATTGGCCACATTGGTGCGCGGGCCTAGGAACAGCGCCCCGTAGGAATGCATCTTTTCCAGGAACCAATCGTCGCGGTCGGTCATCACCTGCACGTGCTCATAGGCCATGTCATTGGCTTGGGCGAGCATCTCGTCATAGGTGTCGCACACGAACACATCGCCGTAATTCTCCCACGACACCCGCGCGGTTTCCGCTGTCGGCAAGATCTTCAGGATCCGCTCAATCTCATCGAGCGTCGCCTGGGCAAGCTTAGCGCTGTTGGTGATCAAGCATGCGGGCGAGTTGTAGCCGTGCTCGGCCTGGCCCAGCAAATCGGTGGCGCACATCTCGGCGTCGACGCTGTCATCGGCGATAACCATGGTCTCGGTTGGCCCAGCGAAGAGATCGATGCCGATGCGCCCGAAGAGTTGCCGCTTGGCTTCAGCGACAAACGCATTGCCGGGGCCAACCAGCATATGCACGGGTTCAATCGTCTCGGTGCCGAGCGCCATCGCCCCCACCGCTTGGATCCCGCCCAGCACGTAAATCTCATGGGCGCCGCCGAGATGCATCGCCGCCACAATCGCGGGATGCGGCGCGCCGTCCACCGGTGGGGCAGAGGCGATGATCCGCGGCACACCCGCGACCGAGGCCGTGAGCACCGACATATGCGCGGAGGCCACCATCGGGAACTTGCCCCCGGGCACATAGCAGCCCACCGACTGCACCGGGATGTTGCGGTGGCCTAGCACCACGCCGGGCAAGGTCTCCACCTCGATATCGCGCATCGACGCTTTTTGCGCCTCCGCAAACCCGCGGATCTGGTCTTGGGCAAAACGGATATCGGCCATGTCTCGGTCCGAGACCTTCTGCATCGCGGCCTCGACCTCCGACGCGCTCAGGCGAAACGCCGCGGGGCTGTAGCCGTCGAACTTAGCGCTGAGCGCGCGTACCGCCGCGTCCCCGCGTGCTTCGATATCGGCGAGGGTCTGCTCAACCACGGCGCGCACCTTGGCGTCGTCTTCGGCTTTTTCCGTTTCAGACTTTGATGTTTTCAGATGAGTGATGGTCATCGTGGTACTCCGGCTTGTCCCAGGCCATGAAGAAAGCCCAGGGCATACGTTCAAATCTGTCCTTGATCGGCCCCTCGGGCCCGGTGAAAGGCGGGTTTTCGAAGCGGATCAGTCGCAACCCCGCCTCCAAAAGCGCGCCCATATAGGCCGACAGCGGACGGTGGTAATTCTCAATGCGGATATCGTCCCAAGCAGCGGGATACGCGCGCTCGATCAGCATGTCGTCAAGCGCCAGATAGCGGCGTTGATCGGCCTCTATCACCCAGTGGCTGCCCTCGCCCTGCCATCCGCGCGGCCGTGCGGTGGTGTAATCGGGCAAGTTACCGATCAGCAGGCGCCCGCCTGGTCGCAGCACCCGGGCTGCTTCGCGGATGGCGGCGCGAAAATCAGCAATGTCGATCAGGCTGAGATAGAAGACCGCGACATCGAATGACGCATCCTCGAACCCGAGCGCTTCGGCGCCGCACTGCACGTAGTGCCCGCCCGGGTCGCGGGGGGGGGGGGGGGCCGGGAAACCCCCCCGGGGGGCCGGGGGCGGTGGGGGGGGGGGCGGCCCCGCGCGGGGGCGCGGAAAACCCCCCCCCACCCC
>JBCDGW010000142.1:0-6968 GCA_038750765.1 Pseudomonadota bacterium
ATTCTCACCGCATCTATCAAACAAGTGCGCGACACCCGCGTCGGCGACACGATCACCCATGAAAAGAAGAGGCCGCAGAACACCACCGGGACCGACGGCTTAAACCCCGGCAGCGCGCTGTCGGTACCCTTCTTTTCATGGGTGATCGTGTCGCCGACGCGGGTGTCGCGCACTTGTTTGATCGATGCGGTGAGAATGCCGATCTCGCCGGGACCCAGCTCCGCGATGTCCTGCATTTCCGGCTTCAGAACGGCCAGTTTATCGATCCCGTAGGTGGCGCGGGTTTGGAGCATTTTGATGCGGTCGCCCTTACGGATCACCCCGTCCATCACCCGGATCAGCACCACGACGCCTAGGTAAGGGTCATACCAACTGTCCACCAGCATCGCCTTGAGCGGCGCGTCGCGGTCGCCTTTGGGGGGCGGCAACAGCCGCACGATCGCTTCCAGCACATCGGGGATGCCGAGCCCGGTTTTAGCGGAAATCTCAATCGCTTCGGTGGCGTCGATGCCGATCACGTCCTCAATCTGCTCTTTCACCCGGTCAGGCTCGGCGGCGGGCAAATCGATCTTGTTTAAAACCGGGACGATCTCATGATCCGCATCGATGGCCTGATAGACATTGGCCAGCGTCTGCGCCTCGACCCCTTGGGTGGCGTCCACCACCAGGAGCGAGCCCTCAACCGCCCGCATGGAGCGGCTGACCTCGTAGGCGAAATCGACATGGCCGGGCGTGTCGATGAGGTTAAGCACATAGTGCTGCCCGTCCTGCGCGGGATAGTCGATGCGCACTGTGTTGGCTTTGATCGTGATCCCCCGCTCGCGCTCGATATCCATGCTGTCGAGCAATTGCTCCTTCATGTCGCGCTCGGTCACCGTGCCGGTGAGTTGGATGAGCCGGTCCGCCAGGGTGGATTTCCCATGGTCGATATGGGCGACAATCGAGAAGTTCCGGATACGCGCAGGGTCGGTCATAAAGGGGATATGAAGCGGATGAGGGGAGGGGTCAATGGGCGGATCAATCGGAACCGAGAAGTGTGGATAAGCCCTTGAAATTGTGCCGTAAGTCTTCACAGCGGTTGCTTCAATGGGCACGATCCGTCAAGGTATTCGCATGCTGGAAACCCATGATCTGCCGATCGATACCGTGCGCGTCCCTGTCAAACGGCAAAAGACGCTCGAGCCCTCACGCGTGGAGGCGCTAGCCGAGGACATCCTCGAAAACGGCCAGACCACCCCGATCCGCGTACGCCGGGACGAGAAGGGCTATGTGCTGCTCGAAGGGCTGCACCGGCTGGAGGCGCTCAAGGCGCTGGGGGAGGAGACCGTCCGCGCCAACATCGCCCGCCCACGGCAGCATTGAGGGGGTGGGGGATGATCAGCGAGCATACTGGTGCTTAGCGCTTATTCCTAGGTATCGACGTCGAAGCGTCTTTGCAGTCTATAGGGCCAAACGAAAAAGCATGTGTGAACTATAGAGAATGGCAGATCTGCGTTTTGAAGGTGACGTCGAGCCCTGGCTTAGAAAACTACCTCACGATAAAAGTACGGCTTTTGTGCTAAGAAACGCCCTCCGCATCCTTCCTAATATCTTTCACTTTCACAGGGACGAGCCTGAGGACATGGGCGCGGCTGTCTTTCTATTGGCGCACCTTCGTGTCGCAATCACTGGATGCGCTGTTATCGATTCAAATGAAAACCATCAGCTGCTCAGGCAGAGTTTAAGGAGTGCAATCAGAAACACACAGAACAGCGCCTCCAGTATGTTCGGAAATCAAGTGACTGCTTCATTGAAAACGGCTTGCGAAGACATACTCGGTGAGGACGACGACGCAAGCATAGCGTTCGAAGCGTATGTCAGTGCTCAGGATGCCGTCATATCGGACCCTCGCAAGAATGCGGATTTTATCTCGGCTCGGGACCGAGACGCTGAGTTGTTAGAAGAAGATAAAGCCGAGTTTTGTTTTGAAAGCGCGCTTTGGGCCAACGGCTCCACAAATAGTTTTTTGGATAACTGGGTTTCCTTTCACGAAGGCGCGCAGCCTTCTCCGTGGGGTTTTTGGATTGAATGGTATGAGGGTCTGGTGACAGGCAAACACTTGCACCATGATTTGAATCAAAGGGTAGCCCGGATCAAAGATCCGATTTGGGAGGCCGGCTGCGATGCGGTTGCAGAAGAAATTGACAAAGAGCGGGTTGTTTTTGGCGTTCAAAGGATCATCGAGGACCTCAAACGAGATTTTGTTGCGTTACGACAACAAAATCGTCATGGGATCGGTGGGAACAATCCACCCGAAAGCGAACGTCTCGATGAAGTCGCCCGAGAGCAAACGATAACTTGGGCTACAATTGATGAGGTCGATAGGCAGACCCGATTAGAAAAACCAAACAAGTCCGTAATTCTATCGCTGCTAGAGGCTCTAAAGACGTCCTGGCAGCGTTGCGTGAACTTGTCCGCTTATATGGTGGCAGCGGGCGCGACCGCCGGGGCCGCGCTTGTCGTTGAAGGCTACTTCGCGCGATACCCTGAAAAGCTGGATGCGTTGATCAATGCAATCGAAAAGTGGATTCCGCTTCTTTAGTTGGCCGCGAACGGGCCATACCCCCTGCCGCAATTTCCATTCCAGCAGGAAGGGTGCACACGCATTGAGTGTGGTCTAGCGTTGTCTTTGGTCGCCACCTTGTCGCCAAGTTGGTCCACGTGAATATGTTACTTTTGGATCTAATCTTGGCCGAGCGATCGCGCACCCTACAACCCAATCCCCCAACCCAACACCACTCACCGGGCAGACACCGCCTTCACGGCGCCTTCGCCCCGGAGCAGGCCGGCGCAGTCTTCGCGGTCCATGAACGAATTGCCCATCATGCACGCGCTGACCACGAACTCGAAGCCGTCGGCGGTGTCGCACGGCACGTTGGGCGCAGGAAACAGCGCGTCCGCCTCACCGCCCGGCTCGAGATTGAGAAACGACGCGCCGCGGGCACGGCCTACCACTTCATCACCCTGATAGATGATGAAAAAGCCGTTCACCTCGCGGATCGCCGCGTCACCCTCATTGCGGAGCGTGCCCCGGGTGACGCAGTAATACTCGTCGAACCCGTCATGCGCGACCTCCAGCACCAGGCGCGGCTCAGCATGCGCCGCCAAGGGTACCGCGGCTAGGAACAGCAGGGCGCCCAGCACGCGCATCGTATCAGCGGTTTTTCGAACTGGAGTTTTTGGTCTGCCCGCCACCGGTTGCGCCACCACCCGAATTGCCGTTGCCAAACGGATCATTTGCGAACGGGTCGTCGTCGCCATTGCCGCCGCCGGTGCTGGGACGGTTGAACTGCGCCGTCTGACAGCGCTCCACCTCATCCCAGGCGCGGCGCGACCCGGTCAGCTTGAGATTGTCGATCTCATTACCGTTATAGGTGATCCGCATATTTAGCGCGGCCTGAAACTCGCGGATGAAGTCGATCTGCGTCGATTGCGCCTGCAGATAGACCGTCTCACCTGGGTTAAACTGAAAGCCGTTCGCCGAGACATCCCAGGTGGGACGGTTGCCGAATTGGATCTTGATCTCGTAGGAGCCATTGGGCTGCAGCGATGTCCACTTATCGTTTCCAATTAGGAAATAAAAGTTGTCGGCCTGGGGATTGCGGCCAATCCGCAAAACGGTGCCGCCGTTCCAGGTGGCCAGCGCGTAGCAGCCGTTATCGATGGTGGGATCGACCGAAATGTCCCAATCGCCGATCGCAGCCCATAAATTGTTGTCTTGGGCAGGGGCTGACACCACCGAGGCGATGGTGAGCGCGGCGCTTAATATCATTAATCTCACGGTCATTGGGGGCTCCGAACACAACGTAAATCGTCGCAAACTATGACGGGCGCGCCTGATTCAGGCAAGGAAAGTCAACACGATGATTAACGAAACGTGAACGGTGGAGGCCAGGTGCTTAGGCTGTCAGCCAGGTCTGCAGCGTGGCCTCGAAAGCCTCGGGCGCGTCGGCGTGGAGCCAATGGCCAGCACCGGGGATCTTCACAAAGCGCGCCTTGGGAAACGCGCGGCGCATCGCGGGCCGGTAAGCGGGGGTGATGTACTGGCTCTCGCTGCCTGACAGGAACAAAGTGGCGTGCTCGCTTGTCGCCTCTGGCTCGGGCCAACCGGTGAGTTGATGCATCTCGCGGTCCAGCACGTCCAGGTTCATCCGCCAGCGGCCTGCCTTAAGGTCGAGCGATTGCAGCAGAAACGCCCGGATCCCCGCCTGGTCGATATGCGCCGCCAAGGCGGTGTTCGCGGCCTTCCGGCTGCCAATCGCGCCCGGATCGATCTGACGCATCGCCTCGATGAAGGGCCGCTGGTCATGGGCATAGGCCACGGGCGCAATGTCCGCGACGGTGAGCTTCGCGACCGTATCGGGATGGGTGAGGGCCAGCATCATCGCCGCCTTGCCGCCCATCGAGTGGCCCAGCACATCCATCGGCCCGCCATGGGCGCGGATCACCGCCGCCAGATCGTCGGCCAACTCCGTATAGCGGTGGCTGTTAAACCACGGGCTGGCGCCGTGATTGCGCATGTCGACGCAGATAACTAAGCGATCCTTCGAGAGCCGTTTGGCCAGCGAGGCAAAGTTGCGCGCTGATCCGAACAGCCCGTGCGCGATCAAAAGCGGGGGCGCTGACCCCGGCTCGCCGTATCGGTAGGTCTCCAACATGGCCAGGGCTTAACGTGGCACTTCCAGGCCGTAAACCGCAACAATCCACCAGCAGCAGGCGCCGCTGGCGGTTTCATTCCTCGCTCGGCTGACGCAGTCGCGGCTCAGAGATCGGGATAGATCGGGAATTGGCCGCAGAGCGCTGTCACCTCGCCGCGCACCTTCGCCTCGACGGCGCCATTGCCATCTTCTCCATTGGCCGAGAGCCCGTCGATAACCTCGACGATCCAGTCAGCGATTTGGCGAAACTCTGGCTCGCTGAAGCCCCGCGTGGTGCCAGCCGGCGTGCCTAGACGGATCCCCGAGGTGACAAACGGCTTCTCGGGGTCAAAGGGCACACCGTTTTTGTTGCAGGTGATATGCGCCCGGCCCAACGCCGCCTCGGCCGCCTTGCCTGTCACACCTTTGGGGCGGAGATCGGCGAGCATGAGGTGGTTATCGGTGCCGCCTGAGACGATATCGATGCCGCCCGCTTGCAGTTGCGCGGCCATCACTTGGGCGTTCTTGACCACCTGATGGGCGTAATCCTTAAACTCGGGGCGCAGCGCCTCGGCAAAGGCCACGGCCTTGGCGGCGATGGCGTGCATCAGAGGCCCGCCCTGCAAACCAGGGAACACCGCCGAGTTTAGCTTTTTGGCAATGGCCGGATCGTTGGAGAGGATCAACCCGCCGCGCGGACCCCGCAGGCTTTTGTGGGTTGTCGAGGTGACCACATGAGCATGGGGCACCGGCGATGGGTGCGCCCCGCCAGCCACCAAGCCCGCGATATGGGCCATGTCCACGTGGAGGTAGGCGCCGATCTCGTCTGCGATCGCGCGGAAGGCAGCCCAATCCCAGGTGCGGCTATAGGCGGTGCCGCCCGCGATGATCAGCTTGGGCTTATGCGCCAGCGCTTTGGCGCGAATATCGTCCATGTCGATGGCATGGTTGTCCTCGCTGACACCATAGGACACCACGTTGAACCATTTTCCCGACATGTTCACAGGCGAGCCGTGGGTCAGGTGCCCGCCTGAATTCAGGTCGAGGCCCATGAAGGTATCACCGGGCTGCAACAGCGCCAGAAACACCGCTTGGTTCATTTGGCTGCCGGAGTTGGGCTGAACATTCGCGTATTCGCAGCCGAACAGCTCCTTGGCGCGCTCGATTGCGAGCGTCTCGGCGACATCGACGAACTGGCAGCCGCCGTAGTAGCGTTTGCCCGGATAGCCCTCGGCGTATTTATTGGTCATCACCGAGCCCTGCGCTTCAAGCACGGCGCGTGAGACGATATTCTCAGACGCGATCAGCTCAATCTCATCACGCTGGCGGCCGAGTTCGTCAGTGATCGAACCGAAAAGTTGAGGGTCCCGATCGGCGAGCGATTGGGTGAAAAATCCGTTGTCGCGGTGCGGCGCATTCATCGAGCTACTCCCAAACCAAATTCGTTGCGGTGACATAGCTCAAACCGCCGGTTTCAGAAAGGCCCAGCACGTCGGTTTCTTGCGCGGCTGCTCGACGCAGAGGCGTTGGGTTCTTGTGTTTTACGCGCGCCCTTGCAATCTGGCCGCGAGAGGATGGGCGCCGATGCAGAATGCCTTCATGGCTAATGAAGCCGAAGACGCGCAAGCAGCTTTGGACGAGCTTACCGCGTTGCATGCTGGAACGCCGGTCGAGGCGGCGGACGTGATCGTGGCGCTCGGCGGTGACGGCTTCATGCTGCAGACGCTGCACAGCACGATGCATCTCGACATCCCTGTCTACGGAATGAACCGCGGCACCGTTGGTTTCTTGATGAACGAGTACAGCGCCGATGGTCTGGCTCAGCGCCTCAGCGCGGCGGAAGAGACGGTGATAAACCCGCTACATATGCGGGCCCACACCTTGGATGGGCGGGTTCAAGAAGAGTTGGCCATTAACGAGGTCTCGCTTCTGCGCGCGGGCCCGCAGGCTGCGAAGCTGCAAATCTCTGTCGATGGGCGCCAGCGTATGGAGCAACTGGTCTGCGACGGGGCCTTGGTGTCGACGCCCGCCGGATCGACAGCGTACAATTATTCCGCACACGGGCCGATCTTGCCCATCGGGTCGGACGTGTTGGCGTTGACTGCGATTGCGCCCTTCCGTCCCCGGCGCTGGCGGGGTGCATTGCTGCCGATGACGGCGCGGGTGCGTTTTGACGTGCTGGAGCCTGACAAGCGCCCGGTGATGGCAGATGCCGATAGCCGCCAAGTCGAACGGGTAATGAGTGTTGAAATCAAATCTGAGCCCAGTGTGCGGCACAGGCTGTTGTTTGAC
>JBCDGW010000143.1:0-6857 GCA_038750765.1 Pseudomonadota bacterium
CCCCGGCCCGCCTCATCGTTGGAGCAGGGGCGGGTTTTGCTCTTGGCCTCGATGCGAGACCGTCGAACGAAGCACCCGCCCGGAGTAATCGCCGAAGGCGCCGGGCAGCGGCGGGCCGTCCCGCGGGCTGCCGCTTCGTTGCATTTAGCGCATCGCTTAGAGCGTCTTCGGATCGTCGAGATAAAGTGCTGCAGATCAACAGTCACAGCGGCATCCCCCGGCCCGCCGCTGCTTGAACCGTGGTGTTTGATTGCCGAGTGACGCCCTTCTCCTGAGAAACTGTCTGAGGCCGTCCGGCGGGCTGTCGCGTTGTTGAAGCCAGCGCGTTCCCCGACGCGCCCCTGCTCCATACCAACCGGCGCTGGTCTCTGAACGGCGTGCCCGCCGCCCGCGCTATCCCATTGCGCCCGATACGCGCCGTGCAAACCCGCTTAGCGGCCCCGGATGCGCGGATCGAGGGCGTCGCGCAGGCCGTCACCCACGTAATTCACCGCCAACACGGTGAACGAGATCAACAGGCCCGGCCACAGCACCCGCTCCGGGTACAGCACCATCCGGTCCACGCTATCAAACAGGAGCCTGCCCCAGGTGGGGAAATCGGGCGGGAAGCCAAAGCCCAAAAACGACAGCGCGCTTTCGGTGATGATCGCATTCGCGATCCCCAGCGTCGCCGATACCATAATCGGCGACAGCACATTGGGCAGGATATGCCGCGTCACCATGCCGTTCGACGACGTGCCAATTGATCGGGCGGCCAGCACGAACTCGCGTTCCTTCAGCGCCAGAACATCGCCGCGCACGATCCGCGCGGTCTGCATCCACGAGGTGACCCCGATGAGCGTGACGATCAACACGAACACGCCGCCCTCCGGCCCGAACGTCTTGTTAAGCGCCTCGCGGAACAACAGCACCGCCACCAGGATCAGCGGCAAAAGCGGCAGCGCCAGCACCAAGTCGGTGAACCGCATCAGCGGCCCGTCAAGGCGCTTGAAATAGCCTGCCGCGACGCCAACCACCGTGCCGATCAGGATCGATAGCGCCATCGCCACCAAACCCACCGCGATTGAGACGCGCCCTCCCATCATCAGCCGCGCCAGCGTATCGCGGCCCAATTGATCGGTGCCCAACGGATGCGCCCAATTGACCTTGGCTGTGCTATCCCACAGCGCGGTATAGATCGGGCGGGTGTCTTTGAGCTCGAGAAACTCGCGCCCCTGGGGCACGTGGGTGGCGCTTACGGGGTAAACCAGCGAGCCGAACATCACCAAGAACACGATCGACAGAAACACGAACGCCCCGGCCATCGCGCCTTTATGGGCGCGGAACTGATCCCACACATCCCACCATTGGTTGCGCGACACCGTTTTGCCTGCCTGGGCGGGGGCAGAGGCGGCGGCTGGAGCCGCGCCAGGGTCGATTGCCGGATCAGTCATAGCGGATCCTCGGGTCTAGGATGCCGTAGAGCACGTCGGCGATCAGGTTAAAAAGCACGATCAGGATCGCGAAGATAAAGGTCAGCGTCTGCACCATCGGCAGATCATTGGCTTGGATCGCGGTGATCAGCATCTGGCCCAGACCGTTTACCTTGAACACCTGCTCGGTGATGATTGCGCCGCCAAAGACCTGCGGCACGCCGAGCGCAATCACCGTCACCACCGGGATCAGCGAATTGCGCAGCACATGCACTAGAACCACCACCCGTTCGCCTAAGCCCTTGGCGCGGGCCGTGCGCACGTAATCCTGGGTCAGATTGTCGAGCATCGAGGCGCGCATGAAGCGGCTGATCTGCGCGGCGTTGAAGAGCGCCAGCACAAAAACCGGCATGATCATCTGCCGCACCTGAAACACGAAGCTCTGCCAATCGGTCACCTTGTGAGTGGTGTCGTAGATCGAGGGGAACCAGCCGAGATTGACCGAGAAGATCACGATCAACAAAACGCCGGTGAAGAAAGTGGGCACCGAAAAGCCTACCATCGAGACGAATGTGCCCACCTGGTCGAAGACCGAGTATTGGCGGTAAGCCGAGATAATACCGATCGGCAGCGCGATCAGCACACCCAGCACGTAGGAGGTGCCGACAACCCAGAGCGTTTGCGGCATCCGTTCCCAGACGATTTCCATCACCGACGAGCGGGACTGCCAGGAGATGATCCGCAGATCGCAGGTGTCGAAGTTGGTGCCGTCGCAACGGGTGTAGAAATTGGTGTCTGGTAGGAGCGCGGCAAACCGGCTTTGGGTTGTCAGATAGTCAAAGAACACCTGCGGTTCGAGCACGAAGAACTGATACAGCCATTTCGGGAACGCGATATAGACCGGCTGGCCCACACCCATCGCGTCGCGGATGGCTTGGCGCACCTCCGGCGGGATCGTCAGCGGCATGTTGGCCACCGGATCGCCGGGCGCCAATTCCAGGAGGAGAAAGATGACCAACGCGATGAACAGAAGCGTCGGTACTGCCAGCAAAAGCCGTCTCAAGGTGTAGGTGAGCATCAGCGCGCCTTGAAAAAGAGGAAGGGCGGGGGTGTCCCCGCCCTAGACCATGAGATCAGCCGTCGATCCGATACCAATCGGCGATGTTCCACAGCTCGCTGTCCCACACGTTGAGGTCGATACCGCCCAGCGTGTTGGCATGGGCAGAGACCCGGCCGCGATGGACCAGCGGGATCATTACGACGTCCTGCATCAGCATATCGTTGAGCTCACGGGCGATGCGCGAGCGCTCATTGATATCGGCCGTGGCAAGAAGCTCGGCGTGCAGCGCGTCATATTCTTCGTTGCACCAGCGCGGCTGGTTCTCGCCCTGCCACTGCGTCTCCGGACGCGGCGCCTTATCGCACAGCCAGTTGCCCAGATACGATTGCGGGTCGGTGCCGTTGAAGGTGTTGGCGTACATTTCCACATCGGCGTAGAACTTCTGGAACGTGTCGGGCGAGCCCGGATCACCGCCAAAGAACACCGAAGCATCGATGTTGCGCAACTCGGTCTCGACACCGATCTCCTGCCACCACTGCTTGATCAGCGCCTGGAAGTCTTGGCGCACCGCATTGGTTGAGGTCTGGTACAGCAGGCTGAGGGTCATGCCGTCTTTCTCGCGCACCCCATCGCCGTCTGTGTCGACCCATCCCGCTTCTTCGAGCAGCGCCTTGGCGCCTTCGAGATCTTGCTCAAAGCAGCTGTTATTGGCGTCGGAGTTATAGATATCGGGCGCCGGCACCACGTTGCAGGTCACCTTACCCGCCTGGCCATAGCCGACTTCGACCAAAAGTTCGCGGTCGATGGCGAGCGAAAGCGCTTGGCGCACATTGATATCCGTCAGGAACGGATGGGCATGGGCAGCGGTCGAGCGTTCGCCTTCCGGCAGATCCGGCGAGGGATCGGTGAAGTTCACCATGATCCGTTCAACCAGCGGGCCGAAACCCACCACCGGGGTGCCTTTGCCGCCCGCTTCCATCTGCGCGATCACATCGGGTGCCAGCTGCAGGTTCCAGCCATAATCAAACTCGCCGGTTTCCATCACCGCGCGCCCCGATGCCGTTGCATCGCCACCACCCTTAAACGTCACCGTGGCGAAAGCAGGCTTCGACGGATCGCGGTAATTGGGGTTTGCTTCCAGCGTGATCACATCGTTGGTGCGGAATTCGGTCACCACGAACGGGCCGGTGCCGATAGGGCCGAAGTTCTGATCGGTGCATTCCGGCGCGCGGGCACCGAGGCAGTTCTCGAACTGCGCTTTTTGGATGATCGGGCTCTCACCGCCGACAAATGGGCCGTAGGGGAACGGCGTTGGCTTGTCGAAATTGACCACCACGGTCAACTCATCCGGGGTCTCGACCGAGGCGACACCTTCGAACTTCGACAGCTGTGCGCAGCCGCCTTCGGGATGCATGCAGTATTCCGCGGTAAACGCCACATCCGCCGAGGTGAACGGCGTGCCGTCCGACCAGGTGATGCCTTCCTGAATGTTCCAGGTGATCGACGTCAGATCTTCGGCAACGCCGCCGTTTTCAACCGTGGGGATCTCAGTCACCAGCCACGGGGTCAAGTTGCCGCCGCTATCGTAACGCGCCAGCGGCTCGACGATCAGCGACGAGCTCTCTACGTCCTTGGTGCCACCCGACAGGAACGGGTTCAGGATCGAAGGCGCTTGCCAGTAAATGATAGACAGGTTGCCGTCGCGCCCGCGCTCGCCCTCATGGCCGTCAGCGAACACGCCGCTGGACATCGCCAATACCGAGGCAGCGCCGAGCAGGGCTGTCGTATACTTCATGTTAGTCTCCACTGTTGGGGTGCTCGACCGCGAAGGCTGCTTGCCACTGGCATGCGCGACGCTGTGATCTGTTAATCTAAAGCGCAAATGCGTCTACCTTTGGGTGCAGTGCAGCCGGTCGAAGATCGATGGCCTCGAAGTCTCGTTAAATTACTGTAAATTGCAACCCTGCAGCCGCCGGTCTTGCTGAAAAAGTCATCATAGCGCGCCAAGTGCCTGATTTATGAACCACGCCGTTTGACATACCCCTGCAAGGCCTCTTAGCGTCACGCAGTCTGATTGGGAGTTGCCGATGCTGAATCAACCGCTCGTTTCGTTCAAAAACCTGCGGGTTGAGTTCGAAACCAATGACGGCACCGTCCTGGGCGTTGAGGACATTTCGTTCGAGGTGGCACCGGGTGAGACCGTGTGTATCGTCGGCGAAAGCGGATCGGGCAAATCGGTGAGTTCGCTCAGCCTCATGCGCTTGGTGGAGTTCGGCGGCGGCCGCATTGCCGGGGGCACGCTCAACTTTTCACCCAAAGACGCGGCCACGCGCGATCTGGCGCAAACCGATGACGCGCTGATGCGCACCATTCGCGGCAATCAGATCGGTATGATCTTCCAGGAGCCGATGACGGCGCTCAACCCCGTCTTCACGGTTGGGCGGCAATTGACCGAAGGGCTCAGGGTGCACAAAAAGCTCAGCCAGGCCGAAGCTGATGCGCGGGCGATCGAGCTGTTGCGGCAAGTGCGGATCCCCGAGCCGGAGCGGCGGCTGAAGCAGTATCCCCATGAGTTATCCGGCGGCATGCGCCAGCGCGTGGTGATCGCCATGGCCCTTGCCTGCGAGCCGCAATTGCTGATCGCCGATGAGCCCACCACCGCGCTTGACGTGACGATCCAGGCCGAGATCTTGGCGCTGATTAACCGCCTCAAGCGTGAGACGGGGACGGCGGTTTTGTTTATCACCCACGATATGGCGGTGGTGGCGCAGCTCGCGGACCGCGTGGTGGTGATGTTTCGCGGCAATAAGGTGGAGGAAGGCCCGGTCGAACAGATCTTCGCCGCGCCTAAACACCCTTATACGCAGCAGCTTTTGGCGGCGGTGCCCAAGCTTGGCGAGATGCGCGACAAGGCGCTGCCCGAACCGATGGCGATCCTGGGTGAGGAGGCCGTCGAAACCGCGCCGCAGCGCCCGCCCAGCGACAAGGTGATCCTGAAGGTCGATAATCTGGTCACGCGATTTCCGGTGACCGGCGGGCTGTTGCGCCGAACCTTGGCCAATGTGCATGCGGTTGAGGACGTGTCCTTTGCCATTCGCGAGGGCGAGACGCTCAGCCTTGTGGGCGAATCAGGGTGCGGTAAATCCACCTGCGGCCGCTCGATCCTGAGACTGGTCGAGCCGCAATCCGGCAAGATATCGGTCGACGGCCAAGACGTAATGGCGATGTCGGAGACGCAATTGCGCGATGCGCGCCGCGACATGCAGATGATTTTCCAAGACCCGTTCGCCAGCCTAAACCCGCAGATGCGGCTGATGGCGCAGGTGGCCGAGCCATTGCGCAATTACTTCTCGCTAAGCGCCTCCGAGATCGAAGACCGGGTCGCGGGGTTGTTTGACCGGGTGAAGCTGCCGCGCTCGTTTCTGCGCCGCTATCCACACGAACTGTCAGGCGGTCAGCGCCAGCGCATCGCCATCGCCCGCGCCCTCGCGCTCAACCCCAAATTGGTGATCGCCGATGAGGCGGTATCGGCGCTCGACGTGACAGTGCAAGCCCAGGTGCTCAACCTGATCATGGAATTGCAGGCCGATCTGGGCATCTCGATCCTGTTTATCAGCCACGACATGGCGGTGGTGGAGCGGGTCAGCCACACCGTGGGCGTGATGTATCTGGGCCGCATCGTCGAGATCGGCCCGCGCGCCGCGATCTTCGCCGATCCACAGCACCCCTATACCCGCACGTTGCTCAGCGCAGTGCCCGTGGCCGACCCAACCAACCGCAAGGCCGAGAGCGATCTGAAGTTCAAACCGATCCCGTCGCCGATCTTCCCGGTGGGGCACAGCGCCGGGCCGTCGCTTTACCACGAGGTGTCGCCGGGCCATATGGTGCTGCAAGGCGATCACGGACGCTGATTGCTTAAACTGCCCGTTTGGTCGCGCGCCGCCGACCCCGATATCCCATGGAGGCCCTATGCCGATTAAGAACCGCTTCGCCGAGCTTCTGCCGGAAATTACCGAATGGCGACGAGACATCCATGCCCATCCCGAACTTCTCTACGATACCGAGCGGACCTCGGCGCTGGTCGCTGATAAACTGCGCGCATTCGGCTGCGATGACGTGGTGACCGGCATTGGCCAAAGCGGCGTTGTGGCGGTGATCAAGGGCAAATCTACTGCCTCTGGCCGCACGGTAGGCTTGCGCGCGGATATGGATGCGCTGCCGATCGAAGAGGCGACAGGGCTCGATTACGCCTCGACCAATCCCGGCAAGATGCATGCCTGCGGCCATGACGGGCATACCGCGATGCTGCTCGGCGCGGCGAAATACTTGGCCGAGACGCGCAATTTCGACGGCACCGCCGTGGTGATCTTCCAACCGGCTGAAGA
>JBCDGW010000144.1:0-6856 GCA_038750765.1 Pseudomonadota bacterium
CGGAGACCTCGGCTATGACCCCTCAGAGCGCCAATGATCGGCTCGTTGATCTCTGCCAAAAAGCGCCAGTCATCCCGGTGCTGGTGGTGGAGGATGCGAGCATTGCCGCCCCGCTCGCGCGCGCGCTGGTGGCCGGCGGCCTGCCTGTGCTTGAGGTAACGCTGCGCACACCGGCGGCGCTATCAGTGATCGCCGCGATGGCTGAGGTGCCCGGTGGTCTCGTCGGCGCAGGGACGGTCTTAACCATCGATGACGTGCGCAACGCCAAGGCGGCAGGCGCCCAATTCGCCGTCTCGCCCGGGGCCACGCCGGCCCTCTTGGAGGCTGCCGAAGCCCATGACTTGCCGCTCTTGGCTGGCGCCGCCACGGCGAGCGAAGTGATGCACTTGCTTGAGCGGGGCTATACCTGCGCGAAGTTCTTTCCCGCCTCGGCAATCGGCGGTGCGGCAGCGCTGAAGGCCATCGCAGGCCCGCTCCCGAAGATGCGGTTCTGCCCGACAGGCGGGATCACCCCCGCCACCGCGCCCGATTACCTCAGCCTCAAAAACGTCATGTGCGTTGGCGGCTCCTGGGTTGCACCGGCGGACGCTGTCGCCGCCGCCGATTGGGAGCAGATCAAAACGCTGGCCCGCGCGGCGCGCCAGCTAGGAGGGTGAGAGAGGCGCCCGTGGCAGCGCCGCGCACCAGGTTGAGCTGAGCGCGAGGCGGCCATGACGGATGCCTCCGGCGGAGGTACTTTTAAAAAGAAGAAGAGGGGCGACGCCCGCGCTGCAGCGGACCGGCTAATCGGGCAGCCGTGCTTTGCGCCCGCGCCGTCGCGGTGGCGCCACAGGTTCTAGCCCCGCGCGCAGGACCGCGCTCATCGGGTGGTCGGGCTGACCATAAGTGTCGAGGAGCAGCGTGATTGCCGCGCTGTGGTCAGCCTCCACCGGCAAATGCAATGCCCAATCGAGAAAGATCGATTTACACTGGCCCTCATCGATCCCGTCGATGCGGTATGCCTCTCGGATCAGGCCGGTCTTATCGATTTCCTCAAGGCTCATCGATCCCGCCTCCCAAATGGCGGGTGATCAGTGCATCTGCCTCTTGCGCCCATGAATGCAGCCTTTGCTGTAGCTCGTCAAAAGTCTCCACCCCCACTTGGTGCAGCAAGAAGCGCTGTCCACCCGCGCCGAGGCGGCTATCGGCACCGATTTCGGGCAACACCAGGCGCGTGGCAGATTGGACAGGCCAGTAAAGCCCATAAATCTCCAATAACCGCGCCACGTCGGCTGATCGAAACCATCCAATCGCCGCGCCCGCCTGCATCTGCGCCGCGGTATCGCGGGCCCTCTCGCCCGCAAGGAGCGCCGCACTCTGGGCCAAAAGCTCGATATCTTGCATCCCGCCGGGCCCGTTTTTGACGTCCAAGACAGCGCGGCTGGGTTTTGCCGCCGCCAAGCGCGCCCGCATATCACGGATATCGGCTTTGATCGCCTCGGGGCTGCGTGGCAAGTCCATGATCGCACCGCGAAAGGCCTCGATCTCGGCAAAAAGCGCCTTGTTGCCCGCGACCGGCCGCGCGCGCGTCAGCGCCAGATGCTCCCACGTCCAGGCGTCATGGCGCTGATAATGCTGAAATCCGCTCCATGACGTTGCGACCGGGCCCGAGCGGCCAGACGGGCGCAGACGCATGTCCACATTATAGAGAAGACCCTCTGCCATCGGCGCAGCCAGCGCAGTGACAAATGCTTGGGTGAGACGCGCGAAATAGGTGCGGCTCGCCAACGGCCGACGCCCGTCCGAGACCGCATCAGCGGGCGCGTCATAAATCACGATCAGGTCAAGATCGGAGGTGGCGGTCAGCCGGGCGGCGCCGAGCGACCCCATGCCCAGCACTGCCGCACCACGGCCCGGCGCCAGCCCGTGTTTTTCAGCAAAACTGGTGCAGACCGCAGGCCAAAGCGCCGCCAGCACCGCCTCGGCCAGGTCGGCATAGGCCTGCCCCGCGCGATCAGCATCCATCAGCCCGCGCAGATAATGCACGCCCACGCGAAAGTGCCACTCCTTCTGCCAGCGACGGGCCGCGTCGAGTTGGGTCTCATAGTCGCCTGCCTCCGCTACGACATGGGTCAAGTCTTGGGTCAACGCCGCCCGCCCCGGCCACGGCGCGAAGAAATCACCGCCGATGACCGCGTCGAACACCTGCGCGTTGCGGCCCAAATAATGCGCCAAGGCAGGCGCAGTGGCGGCGATATCGACGATTAGATCGATCAGTTGCGGGTTGGCTTGGAACAGGGAGAAAACCTGCACGCCCGCGGGCAAGCCCTTGAGGAAGGCGTCAAACTGCTCAAGCGCTTCGGCGGGGCGATCGGCTTTTTCGAGCCGGGCGAGGATATCGGGTTTAAGCCGTTCAAACAGGCTGACCGCGCGCGCAGACCGCAGCGCCGGGTAATTGCCCCAGCGATCGAGCACCGCTTGTAGGTCAGCTCCGAACGGCGACGCCGCTGGCGGGCCAGGGTGAGCAGGCGCGGGGCGCGGCGCGAAGAAACCCTCGGTCAGCGCATGGACCGCCGTCAGCGTGGCCCCGAGGCCCGCCTTCATCGTGTCGACGGAGGTGCCCATTAGACAGGCGAGGCGCGCGAAGCCATCGGCGTCATTGGGCAGAGAATGGGTTTGAGCGTCGCCGATCATCTGCAGCCGGTGCTCGACGGTTCGGTGCGCGATATAAGCCTCAGACAACGTGCGCGCATCGTCGGAAGGCACCCATCCCGCAGCCACCAGCCGCTCGAGCCCTGCCAACGTCCCGCGCACGCGCAGCGAGGGGTCGCGCCCACCGGCGATGATCTGGCGGGTCTGGGTGAAAAACTCGATCTCGCGGATGCCGCCGCGGCCCAGCTTCATATTGTGACCTGGCAGCGTGATGGGCCCGTGCAGCCCCTTATGGGCGCGGATCCGCAATCGCATATCATGGGCATCTTGGATCGCGGCGAAATCCAGGTGCTTGCGCCAGATGAACGGGCGCAGGTCGTGCAGGAAGCGCTGCCCCAGCGTCACGTCACCGGCGGCGGGGCGGGCTTTGACATAAGCCGCCCGCTCCCAAGTGCGGCCGACGCTCTCGTAATAGGCCTCCGCCGCCTCCATCGAGACGCAGACCGGGGTCACCGCCGCATCAGGCCGCAGCCGTAGATCGGTCCGCAAGACATAGCCCGCCGCGTTGTGATCACTCAGCATCGCCGCCATCCGCCGCGTCGCCCGGATCAACATGGCGCGGATGTCATGAACCGCGTCGGGGCTGTGCCGCGAGGCCTCAAACAGCACGATCAAGTCGATATCGCTGGAGTAGTTCAGCTCATGGGCGCCCATTTTGCCCATTGCCAGCGCAAACAACCCGGCTTGCTGCGGGGTCTCGAGCGGGATTTTCCGCCGCGCGGCTTCGGCCTCAAGCGCCGCAGCTATGGCGAGGTCAACCGCGATATCGGCGAACTCGGTGAGCGCCCCGGTGACCTCGGCCAGAGACCAAGCGCCGCCCAAATCAGCCAGCGCGGTGAGGAGCGCCACGCGCCGTTTCGCCATGCGCAACCCGTCAGACAGCGCGCGCGGTTCGAGCGCCCGCATCGCGTCGAGGATATCGGCTAAAGCCTGATCGGGCATGCGCGCAAACAACTGCTCGAGCCACTCCGCCTCCTGCCCGATGAGCCCCGCGAGGTACGGGCTGGAGCCCGCGGTACCCTGGATCAGATCGCGCAGCGCGGGGTCAAGCGCAGGCAGCCGCGCCAAAGCCTCGGCCCCCCGCGACGCATCAAAAGCCCGGGGCGCTTGCGTTATCAGCGAAGCGAACGCCATGGCGCAGCCTTGCACCGCTCTGACCGGCCCGTAAAGTGCGCGGCGATAAGGAGGCGCGTATGAGCAAAAGTCTCAAACGGGTGAAAGCGGCGCTCGAAGCGGCGGGCCTCGATTGCCCTGTCGTTGAAATGCCAGGCGAAACGCGCACGGCGCAGCAGGCGGCAGATGCGGTGGGCTGCGCGCTCGACCAGATCGCCAAATCGATCATCTTTCGCGGTGAGTCGAGTGGCGAGGCGTTGTTGTTTCTCACCGCGGGCGGCAACCAGGTGATCGCGGCACGCGCCGCCGCCCTCGCCGGGGAGCCGGTGGGCAGAGCGGACGCGGCGCTGATCCGGGCGCAGACAGGCTTTGCCATTGGCGGGGTCGCGCCAGTGGGGCATCTAAGCCCGATCCGGGCCTGGCTGGACCCCACTTTGCGACGGTTTCCAGTTGTTTGGGCGGCGGGGGGCACCCCACGCCATGTTTTCCCGATTGCGCCTGCCGATCTAGCCCGCTTAACCAGTGCAATCGAGGCGGAATTCACCGAGAAACCTCCCGTAACTCCCTGAAGTTTCTTCTGTTTCAAGGATTATGTAAAATAGATTTACATCAGGGCTTGAAATGGATGGCGCCGCGCCCGATCTGTTCAATGTGAAAGACATTCACATACACAGACAGAAAGGATACGCACATGAGTTCCGCCGCCACCTGGCCTTCCCAAGCAGAAAACTGGCTTGATGATCGCGGCAAGGGCGCCTGGATCGCTGCATCGGTGATTGGCTTCATCGTGTTCTGGCCGGTGGGCCTGGCGCTTATGGCTTACATGATTTGGGGAAAGAACATGTTCAAAAGCTCTTGCGGCAGCCGTCGAATGCGGGCGCAGCGCTCGATGAGAACGACGGGAAATCAAGCGTTTGACAGCTATAAGGCAGATACGCTGCGCCGGCTCGAAGAGGAGCAAGAGGCGTTTGAGGCTTTCCTCCAGCGGCTGCGCGACGCCAAAGACAAAGCCGAGTTCGACGACTTCATGGACGAACGGGCCAAGTCAAACGATGGCGATCGCCTCGACAGCTAAGCGACGTGGTGCGGGCCTTCTGAACCAGAGGGCTCGCTTCCAATTTAGGACATAAATATGAACACTCTATCCGTAGCAGACGCGGTGCCGCCCAAGGCCACGCCGCGCAATACGCCAAGCGCGCTCACGCCGCGCAATACCATGCCGCTCGCAGTGCAGATCATCGGGACAGTGCTTTACGGCGGCTTTGCGATTGTCGCCGTGACGCTGGCGTTCATCCATTCTTGGCCTGCGGGCGTTGCGTTGACAGGTTTTCTGGCCTGGCGCGGCGGCTTTACACCGCAGGGCTTTTCGCAACCCGACACAAACGGGGTGGCCGACCAAGCCCGCGCGCTCTCGCCCGGGGCTGGGCCCGCGCCGGAAAGCAGCGGCAATGCCAGCTTTGACGCCTATCGCCGCGACATGCTGGCGCGCTTGGAGCAGGAGCAGGAGGCGTTTGACGGGTTTCTGGAACGGCTTCGTCGCGCCAAAGACAGCGCGGAATTCGACCAATTCATGGAAGATCGCGCGCAACGGGCCTCGGAAACGCGGTAGATCCGCCCAAGCCGGAGCGCACGACGCTCCGGTTATCGATTTGTTTAGGTTTTCTCCCCCGAAAAAGCGAGAGCACGGGGGCTTGGCGCGTCGAGCCTGCATTGTTAGTGTTTGTTCGTAACGCTAAATAGGTCGGTATGCGCCACACTCTCCCCATTGCACCGCAGTTCTACGTGACCGCACCGCAGCCGTGCCCGTATCTTGAGGGGCGGATGGAGCGGAAACTGTTTACCGCGCTGCAAGGAGAGTATGCCGAAAAGCTAAACGATACCTTGTCCAAGCAGGGCTTTCGTCGCAGCCAGAACGTGCTTTACCGGCCCTCCTGCGCGGAGTGCTCGGCCTGTCTTTCCGCGCGTGTTCGCGTGGCCGATTTCAAGCCCTCAAAGTCGCAGCGGCGCACGCTTAACCGCAATGCGACGCTCAAGCGTGAAGCCACGTCGCCTTGGGCCACCGAGGATCAGTTCGCGCTGTTTCGCACCTATCTCGATCAGCGGCACGCTGACGGCGGCATGGCGGACATGGATATCTTCGAGTTCGCCGCAATGATCGAAGAAACGCCGATCCGCAGCCGGGTGATCGAATACAGCGAAACCGCCGAAGATGGCGAAACTGAATTGATCGCCGTTTGCCTCACCGATGTGCTCGATGACGGGCTCAGCATGGTCTACAGTTTCTACCGCCCCGACCGGCCCAAAGCGAGCCTCGGCAGCTTCGTCATCCTGGATCACATCCGTATCGCGCAAGAGGCGGGTCTGCCTTACGTGTATCTGGGCTATTGGGTGCCCGGCAGTACCAAGATGGGGTACAAGGCCAATTTCGGATCACTCGAGATCTACAAAGACGGTGAGTGGCAGGATATCGGCGACCCCGAGGGGCATTCCTCAGCCACGCATCCTCTCTCGACCGATCCCATCGCCGAGCAGGTCGCGCGGATCAGCCTGCCCGAGGCCCGGCCTACCACCAAAGCCACGAAGTAGAGCCTTCACTAGCGCTGTGCGGGACTGCTCGCCGAGCGGGCGGTTTCGCTTTGATCTCGCCTCAGCTTGCCGCGCAGGGCCAGGCCGCCGCGTCAGGGTCGATGGTGGGATAGCGCATCTCAACACCGGGAACGATGCCCAAAGGCGCCGCCAACCCGCCATTGATCTCGACGACATATTGGGTGTCTGCCGGTCCCAGGATCGAGGTTTCATCTAGCGGGATCGCGTTTTCATGCACCTTGGTGACGACGCCGTCGGAGCGGATGAATATCATGTCGAGCGGGATCAGGGTGTTTTTCATCCAAAACGAGACGCGGCGCGGCTCGGGATAGATGAAGATCATCCCGGCAGAGCGCGGCATGCTTTCGCGGTGCATCAACCCAAGGGTGATCTCGGGCCATTCATCGGCCACCTCTACCGTAAAGCGGGCTTTTGCCGCGGCAGCGCCGGCGTCGCGAAACTCAAC
>JBCDGW010000145.1:0-6750 GCA_038750765.1 Pseudomonadota bacterium
AGAGTGCTGATCAAACCCGCGAACAAAACACATCACCGCCGTTGCATTGGCATGATTGCTGCATAGGTCCCGCTGTAATGCGCATTGATCGTCATGGAGGATAGCGATGTCACGTCTTGCCGCCCTGTTTTTCGCCCTGTCCAGCGGCGCTGCGTTGGCGGCTGAGTGCACCGGCACCGACCTTTTGGCGACCATGCCCGAGGCAGACCGGTCTGAACTTTTGGCGCGGGCGGCGGAAAAACCCTTCCCCGAGGGTATTTTATGGCGCGCGGAAAAGGACGGCCGGACAATTCATCTTGTCGGCACCATGCACTTATTCGATCCGCGCCATGAGGCGACGCTTGAGCGGGTGACCCCAATGATCGAAGCGTCAGGCACGGTGTTTTTGGAGATGGCCGAAGGCGACGAGGCGCGGCTTCAGCAGATGATCGCCGAGAAGCCTAGCCTGGCGTTTATCACCGAGGGTCCGACCTTGCCCGACCTCATGGCCGAGGACGACTGGCAAGCGCTCAAGGACGCGATGACCGAGCGTGGGATGCCCGGCTTTATGACAGCAAAGATGAAGCCTTGGATGGCGATGGCCAATTTGGCGTTTTCACGCTGTGACCTGGTTAACATCCAGGCAGGCAAAACCGGGCTCGACGGAATGATCATCGACCGCGCAATCGCGCTTGGCAAACCAGCGGTCGCGCTAGAGCCGATTGACACCGCGTTTAACATCTTCGCTGAATACACGCTCGACGAGCAGATCGACATGTTGCGACTGACCCTGTTGCAGCAGATGGGCAGCGCGACCGATATGTCCCACACGACCGTCTCCGCATATTTTCGCGAAGAAGTTCAATTGATTTGGGAGTTTAGCTTGGCGCAAGCGGAGCTGACGGCTGATGTGTCGCCCGAGGAATTGGATGCTCAGATCGCGAAGATCGAGGAATTGCTTTTGACGCGGCGCAACCGGGCCTGGATGGAGCCGATCCTTGCCTCTGACACCGATGACGTGATCGCTGTGGGCGCGCTGCATCTGCCCGGAGAAGACGGGCTGCTTGCGCTTTTGGAGGTGGAGGGCTTCACGATTACCCGTCTGCCGCTGGCGCCGTGATGGCAGGCGCGCCGTAGCGGGCCAGCCCAGCATGCCCGTTTTCGGTGAGTTGATAGATCCCTGTGGATACCCGCTCGAACCAACCGTAATGGTCCGCGGCCATGATCCGGGTGGCTGTTGGCACCTGCGTCGCGCGCGCCACATCTGATCCCTTACTCGGTCCGTTGCCCGCGAGAAACGCGGCGATCCGCAAGGCGTCTTGGCGGTAAGCCGTAACCTGACCATCCCGCGTGGCGCCGCCCTGAGCCGGATCACCGGCGCGGCGGGCAAACTCCCGCAACAATCGATCCTGCCGCGCCTTTACCTTACGCGGCCGATACGGAGCCGGGTCGCACAGCACCTCAACGAAGCGGTCACGCAACCGAACCGTGATCACACCCAGGCCCAACCGGCGGCAAAGCTTGACGTTGTCCTGTAACGCCCGCAACGATGCGCGGCCGCCGCGTCTCGGCACGCAGAGATAGACGCTATCGGTCACCGCCAGCCGAGCCACCCCCTGGTGCAACAGCGCAAGCGAGAAACCGGTCTTCAACTCAACGATTACTGGCGGTGACCCAGCGCGGCAGGCGACGATATCAGCATCCGCCACCTCGCCCTTCACAGTGTAGCCCTGCCCCTCTAGGAACCGCTTTACCGGCTCGTAGAGCGCTGTTTCGCGGATTTCGCCCATGCCAGCCTCCTCACCGTGCGCTAGGGTGGCGGCGCGGCGGTAATTCCGCAAGGGGAGCAGGCCGACACCCCCGTGACAAGCCGCGACGCTGTCGCTAAGAGAGCGCCGGTCTCCTCCCTGAAACACGGACACGTACATGACAATCCAAGTTTTTGGCCACAAAGCGCCCGACACCGATTCCACCGGGTCAGCAATTATCTGGGCGTGGTATCTCAGCACTGTCCGTGGCCAGGCAGCCGAGGCGAAACTGCTGGGCGAGCCGAATACCGAAGCGGCGTTTGTGCTTGAGCGATGGAGCCTGCCCAAACCCGCCATCATCGATACGGTCGCGGCGGGAGACCCGGTGGTTATCGTCGACACCAATAACCCCGACGAATTGCCAGAGGCGATCAACGAGGCGGATATCATTCAGATCATCGACCACCACAAACTGGTTGGGGGGCTGATGACGGCCGGGCCGATTGATATCACCATCCGCCCGCTGGCCTGCGCCGCCACGATCATGCACGACCTGATGGGCGACGATGCGGCCAAGATGCCCGAGGAGATCAAAGCGGCGATGCTGTCATGCATTTTATCAGACACGCTGGAATTTCGCTCTCCCACCACGACCGACCATGACCGCGCGCTCGCCGAGCGGTTGGCCGATGATCTCGGCCTCTCGATCCCCAATTACGCCGCGGAGATGTTTGCCGCGAAATCGGATGTATCCGCCTTCTCCGACGCTGAACTGATCCGCATGGATAGCAAGATCAACGAGGTGAGCGGCCGCAAGTTTCGTGTCTCGGTGCTGGAGACCACGGCCCCTGACATTCCGCTATCGAGGAAGGCAAGCCTCATTGCCTCCATGAGCGATGTGGCAGCGGAAGACGGTGTCGATGATGTGCTGCTGTTTGTTGTCGATATCCTCAAGGAGGAGGCGACGCTGCTTATCCCGAACGACACTGTGAAGACCGTCGCCGAAAAGAGCTTTGGCGCGACGGTGAGCGGCGACAGTGTCGTGCTGCCCGGGATCATGAGCCGCAAGAAACAGATCATCCCGGTTCTTTCGCTCTAGCCCGAAGCAGCACCGCGTGGTCGTCAGGAGCTTGAAATGACGCAAATTATCGAGACCTTGGCGGAGGTGTCGGATCGCTATGACGCGGTTTTGTGCGATGTGTGGGGCGTAATTCACAACGGTCGCGGTCACTTTGCCGATGCGGTGGCGGCGCTGCGCGCGTTTCGCGCCGGTGGCGGCGTGGTTGCGCTGCTAACCAACGCGCCGCGTGCCTGGGGCGAAGTCGCCAGACAGCTCAGCCATCTAGACGTGCCCGATGATGCCTGGGACGTGATCGTAACGTCGGGAGATTCCGCGCGGGCCGCGATGTTTCAAGGCGCGGTGGGCGATAAGGTTTGGTTTCTCGGCTACGAGCGCGATCTGACGATTTTCGAGCCGCTGCGCATCATTGAAGACCCGACCCCGATCACCCGCGTACCCTTGCAAGAGGCGACCGGGATTGTGTGTTGCGGGCCAGAAGATCCGCTGGCCGAACCCGAAGTGTATCGACCGCAGTTTTTATACGCCAAGACCAAGGGGCTGAAACTCCTGTGCTTCAACCCTGATTTGGTGGTCGATGTGGGTGAAGAGCGGCAGTACTGCGCCGGCGCTTTGGCCGCGCTCTACACTGAGATGGGGGGCGAGAGCCTGTATTTCGGCAAGCCACACCCGCCGATCTATGACCTGGCGCGCAGACGTTTGGCGAGCCTCGGGCGGGTGATCCCCGATGACCGGATCTTGTGTATCGGCGACGGCATCAAAACTGACATTCCGGGGGCGATTGGCGAAGATCTCGACGTTCTCTTCGTTTCGGGTGGTTTGGCGCAGGCCGAGACGCGAACCGAGCACCAACCCGACGCTGATGCATTAAATGCTTTTCTAGAAAGCGAAAATTTGGACCCCACGTTTTCCATCGGGTTTCTTCGCTAAATTCAGCCCGCAATTATATTTCAATACGTCAGGTGAATGCGCATACTTATTGCTTTTACACATCGATACTGCCTATAAGCCGGGCACGCGCGGACAAAGTGGAGATTCGCAGCATGCTCGACAATCTGGAACGCGGCACGATCTGCATCGAGGATCTGGAAATCGGCATGCGCCGGTACCTCCAAAAACAGATCACCGACCGTGATATCGAATTGTTTGCTGAAGTATCGACCGACCGCAATCCGGTGCATCTGGACGACGATTATGCCCACGACACCATTTTCGCCGGGCGGATCGCCCATGGAATGCTCACGGCCGGCTTAATTTCGGCTGTGATCGGCGAGCAGCTTCCGGGCCATGGCACCGTGTATCTCGGCCAAACGCTGAAGTTTCTGGCGCCTGTACGGCCCGGCGACATGGTCTATGCCGAAGTTGAGGTAGCCGCGATTGATCACGCAAAACGCCGGGTGACGCTGAACTGCCATTGCGCGGTGGGCGACACCAAGGTTCTGCGCGGCGAGGCGGTCGTGCTCGCCCCCAGCCGGAAATTCGACTAGCGCCATCGCGCCCCGCCGGGTCTTGAACATCGCTGCCCGCTGCGCGATAGCCCTGGGGTTGTCGCTCGGAACCGGCGAGGCATCATGCGCGTATTCACAAATTGGACTGGTCTGATGCCCGGCGAACAAGGCGCCGCGGCGGTGATCGGCAATTTTGATGGTGTGCATCTGGGGCATCAGGCGGTGATCGACTTGGCCCGCAGCGCCGCAGAAGAGCGTGGCGTGCCACTGGGCGTGGTTACTTTTGAGCCGCATCCGCGGGAGGTATTCGCCCCGGACGCGCCGCCATTTCGGTTAATGAGCCCGCAAACAAAAGCCAACCGGCTGGAAAAGCTTGGTGTTGACCGTCTCTATCAGATCCCGTTCGACCGTGGTCTGGCGGGTTTGAGCCCCGAAGAGTTTGCCCGCGTGGTCATCGCCGAAGGTTTGGGTTTGGCCCATGCAGTTGTTGGCGACGACTTTTGCTTTGGCCACGCGCGCGCCGGCAATGCCGCCGATCTCCAGGCGTTTGGCGACATGATGGGTTTTGGCGTGACTGTCGCGTCGATGATCGCCAATGGGGCAAAGCGGATCAGCTCCACCAACATCCGCGCCGCTTTATCCGATGGCCGTCCCCGCGACGCTGCAGCGATGCTCGGTCACTGGCATCGTATCGACGGCCAGGTGATCCATGGCGAGAAACGCGGCCGCGATCTCGGCTTTCCAACAGCGAATATGTCGATCGAAGGCCTGCATCCCCCCCGGTTTGGTGTTTACGCCGTGCGCGTCGAAGTCATGACCGGGCCGCAAGCAGGCCAGTACGATGGCGCGGCAAGCCTTGGGGTGAGACCGATGTTTGGCGAAAACCTCGCCAATCTGGAGACGTTTTTGTTTGATTTCGACGGCGACCTTTACGGCCACCATCTTTCAGTCGCGCTTATTGACTTTTTGCGTCCCGAGCAAAGCTTTGACGGTGTGGAAACGTTGATCAAACAAATGGACGCCGATTGCGCTAATGCCCGCGCGGTTCTGGCGGCGCTGCCATGAACCAGGCTGTTCGCCGTCCCCAACCCCTTCGCGACCGCTTTTGGGAGCGGGTTCCCCTAAAGGCGATGACGCCGGGGGAGTGGGAAGCGCTTTGCGACGGCTGCGGCAAATGCTGCCTCAACAAGCTTGAAGATCCGGAAACGCAAGAGATCGCCTTCACCAGCATCGCCTGCAGGCTTCTCGACGATGAGACGTGCCGGTGCGCCCATTACGACGTCCGCCGTAAGATTGTGCCCGAATGCGTGGTGCTGACGCCGCGCAACATCTCTGAGGTAGCCTATTGGATGCCCCAGACCTGCGCCTATCGGCTGCTCTATGAGGGCAAACCGCTTTATGATTGGCACCCGCTGAACTCGGGCGATCCCGATAGCGTTCACCGCGCGGGGCAATCCGTTCAAGGCCGCACTTATCCGGAATTTTCCGTCCCTGAAGAAGACTGGGAAGACTACATAATCGACGAGCCGGTATAAGCGCCCCGATTGCCAAAGAGCGCGGGCTGTGGTCTGCTCTGCTAGCCTTTCGGAGACCTCTTGATGAATTTCGCCAGCGATAATGCGTCCCCCGCGCATCCGAACGTGATTGAAGCGATTTCGCGCGCTAATCATGATTTCGTCGGCTCTTACGGGTCCGATCCAATCATGCAGCGGGTGCGCCAGCAGATCCGCGATATCTTCGAAGCGCCAGACGCTGCGGTTTATCTCGTTGCGACTGGGTCGGCGGCGAACGCGCTGGCTTTGGCCACGTACTGCCCGCCGTGGGGTGCGGTCTATTGCCACGACGTGTCCCATATCGAGATGGATGAGTGCGGTGCGCCCGAGTTCTATACCGGCGGCGCGAAACTGGCGAAAATCTCTGGCGCCCATGCCAAGATTGACCCCGACGCGCTTGAGCATGCCTTGGCGAGCGCGGCTGCTGTCGGGGTACACAACGTGCAGCGCGGCATGCTTTCGCTCAGCAATGTCACGGAGCTGGGGGCCTGCTATTCCGCCGACGAGTTATCGGCGCTGTGCGGTCTTGCAAAACAATACGACCTGCCGGTGCATCTTGATGGCGCGCGCTTTGCTAATGCGCTTGTGGCAACCGGGGCCACCCCGGCGGAATTGTCCTGGCGCGCAGGTGTCGATGTGCTGTCCTTCGGCGGGACCAAAAACGGATTAATGGGTGTTGAGGCGGTGGTGATGTTCGATCCCGCCAAAGCCTGGGAGTTCGAGTTGCGGCGCAAGCGCGGCGGGCACCTCTTTTCGAAGCACCGGTATCTTTCAGCGCAGATGGAAGCGTATCTCACGGACGATCTGTGGCTGGAGATGGCTGGGCAAGCCAACGCGATGGGCAGCGCCCTGGCCGAAGGGCTTGGCGCCAGCAACGTAGCGCATCTGTTGCACCCGGCTGATGCCAACATGATCTTCGTGAGCTTGCCCGCTGGACGGCATCG
>JBCDGW010000146.1:0-6698 GCA_038750765.1 Pseudomonadota bacterium
AAGAGATAATGGACGAGGCCCACGGGTTTGCCATCCACTTCCGCCAACCGGCCGCTGAAATCCTGCGCGTCGTTGCCCAGAAGCCGCGCGAAGGCGGTGTCATAGACAGCGGGCTCGACGCTGGTTTCGTAGAAGTCCAGATACGCGTTGAACAGCCGTTGCCAGGCATCGCGATCGCTGGTTTCTATCGGTCGGATCGTAATCACACGGCGCCCCTCATAGCCCGGTCGCGTCACCCTAACGCGCCCGTGGCTGCAGTCCAAATGACCAATGCGTCAAAACCGCGGCCTGCGCGGGGAAAGACCGGTGCCGATTATACCCAGATTGTGGAATGCGGCGCGCGCGCCACAGAGCGGGCAGCGTGCCTAGCCCAGATAGGCGAGGCTGAACAAAGTGAGCACCGAGGTCAGGATGGTCACTTGCATGATCGCCACGGTACGCACCCCGTAGAGCAGCGCCATCGACGCGCCCATCGCGCCCGCCGGGCCAGCGGCGGCGAACACGTAGAGCATTTTGCCCTCGCCGGGCGCGGTGACCGTCAAGATCGCCCAGACGACAAGCGGCAGCACGATGATTTTGACGGTGCTGACCAAAAACGTCACCGGCTCGGGCTGCAGCGGCGTGGCGGCGAGGATCACACCCAAGGCAAAGAGCGCAACTGGCGAGGCGGCCTGACCGACGAAGGCGGTGAAGGTATCGAGCGAGCCTGTCAGCGGCAGCCCGGCCGTGCCAAAGCCAATCCCGGCGGCCAGGGCCCAGATCAGCGGCAGTTTGGCGATTTGGCGCAGCACCACGCCCAACCCGGCGCCCGCGTCCCGCCCCGCCATAACTTCAAGCGCGATCATCGTGCCACCGAAAGCGAGCGTTGCGTCCAGGATCACCACGGCCGTCACTGGGAACGCGGCTTCGACACCGAAAAGAAATTGCGCAATCGGCAGCCCGTAATAGGCGTTGTTCGCGAAAACGCCGCAGAACGCGAGCAGCAATGCCTCGGCGCGCGGCATGCCAAAGCCACGGCGAATGATCCAATAGCCGAGAGCGTATATCACCGCCTGCGCGCTCGCATAGCTCAGCAGCGCAGCCGGGTCGAACAGCTCCCAAGGCGCCAGCGCCATGGCGCGGAACACAAAGATCGGTAGCAGCACGGTCATCGCGAACCGGTTGATCAACCGTGCTTCATCGGCGGTGATACGCGCCGTGCGCCCGCCGAGATAGCCGATGGCCATGATCGCGAAAACCGGCAGGATCGGGTCGGCGAGGGCGCGGAGCATTCAGCGTCCGCGGCGGGCCATGAAAGCGAGCCGTTCGAACATGTGCACGTCTTGCTCGTTTTTGAGCAGCGCCCCGTAGAGTTTTGGCAGAGCATTGGCGCCGTCGCGCTTGAGATCGTCGGCGTCAAGATCCTCCGCCAGCAGCAGCTTGAGCCAATCGAGCACCTCTGAGGTGGAGGGCTTTTTCTTCAATCCGGCGGTTTCGCGGATCTCAAAGAACTGTGTCAGCGCCGCCTGCAACAGGCTTTCCTTCAGCCCCGGGAAATGGACATCGACGATTGCGCGCATCGTTTCCATATCGGGGAAGCGGATGTAGTGAAAGAAACAGCGCCTCAGGAACGCGTCGGGCAGTTCTTTTTCATTATTGGACGTGATGATGACAATGGGGCGCGTCGCGGCGGTGATGGTTTCGCCGGTCTCGTAGACATAGAACTCCATACGGTCGAGCTCTTGCAGCAGGTCGTTGGGAAACTCGATATCGGCCTTGTCGATCTCATCGATCAGAAGCACGGCGCGCTCTTCGCTGACGAACGCGTCCCACACTTTGCCGCGGCGAATGTAGTTGCGCACGTCGTTGACCCGCGGATCGCCCAACTGGCTGTCGCGCAGACGCGAGACGGCATCGTATTCGTACAAGCCTTGCTGCGCCTTGGTGGTCGATTTGATGTGCCACTCGATCATCGGCAGCTTGAGCGATGCGGCCACTTGGCGGGCCAGCTCTGTCTTGCCGGTTCCGGGCTCGCCCTTGACCAAAAGCGGCCGCTCCAGCGTGACTGCGGCGTTGACTGCCACCGTCAAATCATCGGTTGCCACATAGGACTCGGTTCCGGTGAATTTCATTCCGGTTCAATCCCCTGTCACCGATTGTTCGCGTTTGAATAACGGTGCGGTGACATGCGCGCAAGCGCGGCGTATTGGTGCGTGACAATGGGTTGGCGTTGCGCTAGGTGAAGCGTCATCAATGGGAGTGTGCCGGGTGGATGCGACACGCGTGGGTGCCATTTCCGGCCTATCGAGGAAGATACCTATGAAGGCCGAAATGATATTGGCGGATGATTATACGCCTGCCGAAGATGAGCCGTTTATGAATGATCGGCAGCTCGAATATTTCCGACGCAAACTTCAAAGCTGGAAATCTGAGCTTCTCGACGAAAGCAAAAATACGATTGAGGGCCTGCAAGATTCGGCGCGCGCGGTGCCCGATATTGCGGATCGTGCGAGCGAAGAGACCGACCGTGCGCTAGAACTTCGCACCCGTGACCGTCAGCGCAAGCTGGTGGCCAAGATCGATTCAGCACTGCGCCGGATCGACAATGGCGAATACGGGTATTGCGAAGTAAGCGGTGAGCCAATTTCGCTGCGCCGTCTTGATGCGCGCCCGATTGCGACGATGAGCCTTGAAGCGCAGGAACGGCATGAGCGCCGGGAGCGCGTGCATCGCGACGATTGAGCGCTAGTACCCCATCCAAAAGCATCTCGAAGGCTGGCGTCGTTGCCGGCCTTCTGAATTTTGGGGGCAAGTCGCGTCTCCAAGATGTCGCTGTGACTGTCGTGGGCGCAGGGGTAGGCGGCCTAGCGTCGGCCATCGCCCTGTCGCGGATTGGTGCGCGGGTGACCGTGCTGGAACAGGCTGATGCACTCCAGCCCGTGGGTGCCGGGATCCAGATTTCGCCTAACGGCTACAGCGTTTTACGCGGGCTCGGCTTGGGCAAAACGGTTGAAGCGTCCGGTATCGTGAGCCGCGGGGTGCATCTAAAGGATTACCGCGCGGGTGCGAGCGTCCTTCGCCTCGACTTTGATCGCTATGTCACGGGTCAAAATCGGTTTGTGCTGATCCACCGGGCGCCTCTTATCGAGGCTCTGAAGGCAGCAGCCGAGGATGCGGGCGTGTCGTTTGAGTTTTCCCATCGTGTCGCGCCAGAGGCGCCCCCGTTAGCAGGTGAGGGCCTGCGCGTCATTGCGGACGGGGTGCGCTCAGCCGCCAGGCCCCGGATCTGCGGCCCAGAGGAGCCTTTCTTTACCGGTCAAGTCGCCTGGCGCGCTGTCATTCCCGATACCGGCGGTGCCCCTGAATCCTGGGTCTATATGGGGCCTGGCCGTCATCTGGTGACGTACCCTATCGATGAAGGTCGCCGCAATTTGGTGGCCGTCGAGGAGCGCGACACCTGGACCGAGGAAGGTTGGAACCACCGCGATGACCCCGAGGCGTTGCGGGCGGCCTTCGCCGGATTTGCGCCGGACGTGCGCGATTGGCTGGCCCGGGTCGAAGACGTCCACATCTGGGGCTTGTTCCGGCGCAAGGTAGCCCGCAACTGGGCGCGCGGCGCCGCCGTATTGGTGGGCGATGCGGCGCATCCGACGCTGCCGTTCTTAGCGCAAGGGGCGAACTTGGCGCTTGAAGATGCCTGGGTGTTGATGAAAGCGCTCGAGCGCTACCCGATTGCCGCCGGTCTCAAAGTATACCAGGGGCTGCGCTACCAGCGCGTTCGCCAGACCATTGGCGCCGCTAACAACAACGCCCGCAACTTTCACCTTCGAAATCCGGTGGCGCGGGGTTTGGCCCATACGCTTCTGCGGGTCACAGGACGGGTTGCGCCCAAAGCCGCGGTTGACCGGTTTGGTTGGCTCTACGATTGGGACGCGACAACGATCAAGGTCTAGCTCGCGGACAACGCGTCGATGATCGCGCCGAAATCGACGGCCTTGAGCGACGCGCCCCCGACCAACGCGCCGTCTACATCGGCGACGCTGAAAATCTCGGCGGCGTTGCTGGGCTTGACCGAGCCGCCATAAAGGATGCGCATACCATGGGCCTCGTCGCCGAAACGGGCGGCAAGAAGCCCGCGGATGTGGCTGTGAACCGCGGCGATCTCGTCGAGCGTGGGCACTTTGCCGGTACCGATTGCCCAAACCGGCTCATAGGCGATGACGCAGTTGGCCGCTGTTGCGCCATCTGGCACCGAACCGGCGATCTGCCGTTCGACGATTGTCAGCGCATCACCCGCTTCACGCTCGGCAAGGGTTTCACCGATGCAGATGACCGCGCATAGCTCCGCGCTCCAGACGGCCAGCGCTTTGTCCCGCACCGCCTCGTCGCGTTCGCCATGATCGGTGCGCCGCTCTGAATGGCCGACGATCACATAGGTAGCGCCCGCGTCGCGCATCATCGGCGCCGAGATATCGCCAGTATGCGCCCCGCCATTTGCCGCGTGACAGTCTTGCCCGCCGAGCGCGATGGTGCCGCTTGCGACATCAGCCATCCGCGTAAGAAGCGTCGCTGGCGGGCAAATCAGCACCTCGCAGGCATGTTGGCCGCGGGCAGCAAGTGCGGCCACTTCGCCCAGTTCGGTCGCCAGCCCGTTCATCTTCCAGTTTCCGGCGGCAAGTTTGCGTGGCGTGTCCATCGTCTCAAATCCTCTGCTTTGCCGCCACCATTAGGGCGGCAGAGGGGGCTGCGGAAGCCATAAAGCGCGGTTTACGCGTCGTTGCGGCGCGCGCGCGGGTCCGAATGATGATGGGTCAAGGGTGCTTTAGAGGTGTTCGAGCGCGCGGCGCGCCCAGTCACAGGCTTCTTCCGGGTCATCGAGCGCGGCGTCGGGCAGGGTGAAGTAGGGCATTGTACCCTTGCCTTCGCGCCATTGCGTACAGCCTTCCGCGCGTAACACATCGGCGAAGGCGCCCGCGCCCTTTATCAAGATCACGCCATCCGAGCGGAGCACGGCAAAAATCGTGCCGTTTTGGTACAGGCTTAGGCCGCCAAACATCTTGCGTGTGGTGACATTTCCCAGCCCGGCAAAGAGATCGCGCGCAAAGGCGATCTCCTCTTCCGATAGGCTCATTCCGCGCTGCGTTCCGCGCTTAGCTCTTCAACGTCTTTGAATTTGATCGATTCCCCGCAGCCGCAGGCATCGGCGACATTGGGGTTGCGGAACTTGAAGCCTGAATCGAGCAAGCCGATCTCGTAATCAATCTCGGTGCCAAACAGAAACATCTGCGCCATTGGGGCGATCGCCACCACAGCGCCATCCTGCTCGACCACCTCATCATTCGGGTCGATCTCGGTCACGTAATCCATGGTGTATTCCATGCCCGCGCAGCCACCCTTTTTGATGCCGATGCGCAGCCCCTTATTGCCATCGCGCGCCATAAGCTTCGCGATTTGCTTGGCCGCGTTCGGGGTAATGCTGACCGCCTGCTTTCCGGGGATTGCAAACATGACCGTCTCCTTCGCTGCGCAAGGTAGGTGTTTGCGCCTACTTGCTCAAGGCTTCGTCGCAGTCTTCACAGCATCCAGGGCCATGACACGGGGCGCCAGGGCGAGCTCAGATTGCGCCTTACTACATAAACCCTAGCTCAAGCCGGGCCTCATCAGACATCATGTCCATACCCCATGGCGGGTCCCAGGTGATGTCGACATTCACCTGTTTGACGCCGGGGACAGGCTCTATCGCGTCGGCAACCCAACCGGGCATCTCGCCCGCGACAGGGCAGCCCGGGGCGGTCAACGTCATAATCACGCTGACTTCGTTCTCCTCACCGATCGAGATGGTGTAAACCAGCCCGAGGTCGTAAATATTGACCGGAATTTCAGGGTCATACACACTTCGGCACGCCTCGACGATCTGATCGTAGAGCGGATGCTCGATCGAGGAAGGCGGGATCAACGGCGCGCCTTCAACCGGGTTTACTGCGTCATCCATGTCTGGCCCTTCGCGTGACATCCTTTTGAGATATATGGCGCTGACCCATAGCCGTAAAGATCGCGCGCCTCTGGTGGTGTTTGCCGGGGCGGCGCGGTAAGGCGCGCGGATGGCTGAGTTTACGTTGCAGGCCCAAGACGGCAAAGCCCGCACCGGCGTGATCAAAACGGCGCGCGGCGACATTCGCACGCCTGCTTTTATGCCCGTGGGCACGGCTGGCAGCGTGAAGGCGATGCTGCCCAGTTCAGTCCGCGAGACCGGCGCCGATATCCTCTTGGGCAACACCTATCACCTGATGCTGCGGCCCGGCGCTGAGCGGGTCGCGCGGCTCGGCGGCTTGCACCGGTTTATGGATTGGCCGCGACCCATCCTCACCGATTCAGGCGGCTTTCAGGTGATGTCGCTGGCCGAGCTACGCAAACTGACCGAGCAGGGCGTGACGTTTCGCTCGCATACCGACGGCACCCGCTACGAAGTGACGCCCGAGCGCAGTATGGAGATCCAACGATTGCTCGGCTCCGATATCGTGATGGCGTTTGACGAATGCCCCGCACTCCCGGCGGATGAGGCCGAGGTGGCTCGGGCCATGCGCCTGTCGATGCGTTGGGCAGAGCGCTCCCGCGATGCGTTCGGTGACCGCCCCGGCCATGCGCTGTTCGGGATTCAGCAGGGCGGCGTGACTGAGGCACTGCGCGGCGAAAGCGCTGAAAAGCTGCGCGCGATTGGT
>JBCDGW010000147.1:0-6561 GCA_038750765.1 Pseudomonadota bacterium
CGCGCCTGGCCTTGTTTGCCCGGGCGGCACGTTGAAGACGTAGCCGGCCCCTTGCCGTACAAAGGTAACTCGCCTGATTTGAAAGGCTTGCTCGGTTTGCAGCGGCGTGACATGTCACCGTGATCAACATAAAATGTCATATAAACTTTAGAGGTCTCGCTGAAAGGTCCACATGGCGCAGCGCGAGACATCAACGCGGTTGGGCACGCAAGTTTTTATGACATGCTCTTGGGATGCTCATGAGATCCAGCGCGGACCCAGACGGCGGGCAATTTGGCTGGCACGGTCCAGGCGGGCGCGCCGATTGGGTGGCGCTGCCCTATCCGGCTACCCCGCCGCCGCCTCGCGCACATCGTCCGGTGTTCCGATCGCGCGGGTGGCGGTGCCTTTGGCGATCCGGCGGATCATACCGCTCAACGCTTTGCCCGCACCCAACTCCCAGATCTCGCTCACCCCTTGCTCCACCATCCATGCAACCGATTCACGCCACCGCACGGCGTGGGTCACCTGCTCGACGAGGAGCGAACGGATGGTGGACGGGTCGCTGATCGCCCGGGCCAACACATTGGCGACCAGCGGCACCTGTGGGCGCTGGATATCCACGTGGCTCAACGCGTCGGCCATCACCGCGGCGGCAGGTTGCATCAGCGCGCAATGGAACGGGGCGCTCACCGGCAGCATCACCGCCCGCTTTGCCCCCGCCTCTTTCGCCGCTTCGACCGCGCGACCCACCGCGGCTGCGTGGCCCGACACAACCACCTGGGCAGGGTCGTTATCGTTGGCCGCCGCGCAAACCTGACCCTGCGCCGCATCGGCGGCAATCCTCGCGGCAGCGGCGTAATCAAGGCCCAGAAGTGCGGCCATCGCCCCCTGACCTACCGGCACAGCCTCTTGCATCGCGCGGCCGCGGGTGCGCAATAGGCGCGCAGTGTCCCTCACGCTGATCGCCCCCGCCGCTGCCAAAGCCGAATACTCACCCAGCGAATGGCCCGCGACATAGGCCGTGTCTGCCAGCGCGACACCCTCTGCTTCCAACGCGCGCAACGCCGCGATTGACGTGGCCATCAAGGCGGGCTGCGCGTTTTGGGTCAGGGTCAGCGTCTCGATATCGCCGTCCCAGATCAACGCGCTCAGCGGCTCGCCAAGCGCCTCATCCACCTCATCAAACACCGCCTTTGACGCCGGATAGGCCTCCGCCAGGGCCTTGCCCATACCGATCGCTTGTGCGCCCTGCCCCGGAAAAACGAATGCCCGCATGATTTCCCCCGTCTGTATCGCTGGTTTGGCTGATGCACGCGGCCATAGCGCGCCGAGGGGCCGAGCGCAATTGAGCCGCAGCAGCGCCCGCGCCGGGATCAACGCCGCCGCGATGCACAAACGCTTCTGTCGGGAATTCGCTTGCACCGGCGCAAAAGTATCGTGGTCAGGCGCAAGAATAGGCTAGCGTCACCCACGAAAGGGGCCGCTGATGACAATCGAGACGCTTTTTCAAATCGCCAATTCCTCGGTGCTGCTGGGCTGGGTGGCGCTGATTTTTTACCCGCTCAACCCGCTCTGGGCCGACCGTGCCGCAGTCGCCGTCGCCGTGGCTCATGCGGCGCTCTACACTGTGCTGGTTGCGCTGGTATTCGGGCGTGCCGAAGGCGGCTACACCAGCCTCAGCCTGGTGATGCAGCTTTTTGACGCCGAGGGGGTCGCGTTAGCGGGCTGGATCCACTTCCTGTGCTTCGATCTATTGGTGGGGATCTGGATAACCCGAGAGGCGCGGCGCAACGGGCTTCCCCATTGGCTAGCCTTGATATGCCTGCTGCCGTGCTTTTTGTTCGGTCCGGCAGGGTTCCTTCTGTTTGTCGCGCTGCGGGCGGGCATCGGCCTGCGCGCCAACACCGCCTAAGCAAAAGCCGCGCTGCCAGGGCTTTCCTTCCCGCCCATCGCAGCGTAAGCCGCTGCGCGCGAAGGAGGGACGGCTTTCATGCTTACCGTGCTGATCGATTACGATTCCGGCAATCTGCACTCGGCCCAAAAGGCGTTTGAATTAATGGCAGCCGAGCATGATCTCGGCGACATCCTCGTCTCCGCCCATGCCGAGGATGTGGCGCGCGCAGATCGGATCGTGCTGCCCGGCGACGGCGCCTTCCCCGCCTGCCGCGAGGCGCTTTTCGCGGTCGACGGGATGGCCGAGGCGCTGCACGAGGCCGTGAACGTAAAAGCCAGGCCCTTCCTGGGGATTTGCGTGGGCATGCAGCTTTTGGCCAGTACCGGCCATGAATACCGGCGCACGGATGGGTTGGGCTGGATCCCGGGCGAGGTGGTGGCGATCACCCCTGACGACCCGGCGCTCAAAGTACCCCATATGGGCTGGAACGCGCTGATCTTCGAACGGCCCCATCCGGTGCTAGCGGGGTTGCACGATGGCGATCACGCCTATTTCGTCCACTCCTTTCACGTCCGGCCGAGCGATCCGGCCCACCGGTTAGCCCATTGCGATTATGGCGGCGATATCAGCGCGATCACCGGCCACGGCACCGTCGTCGGCACGCAATTTCACCCCGAAAAGAGCCAAGCCGCCGGGCTGCGCCTGATCGCGAACTTTCTGACCTGGGCACCCTGATATGATCCTGTTTCCCGCGATTGATCTCAAAGACGGCCAATGCGTGCGCCTGGTGCGCGGTGAGATGGATCAAGCAACCGTGTTTAGCGACGACCCCGCGGGACAGGCACAGGCCTTTGCTGCGGCGGGCTGCGACTGGCTGCATCTGGTGGATCTAAACGGCGCTTTCGCGGGCGCCCCGGTCAATGCCGCCGTAGTCGAGGCGATCCTTGCAGCGGTGTCGATCCCGGCGCAATTGGGCGGTGGCATCCGCGATATGGCCACGATTGAGGCCTGGCTCGGCAAGGGCTTGGCGCGGGTGATCCTAGGCACGGTCGCGGTGGAAGACCCCGCGCTGGTGCGCGCTGCGGCGGCGGCTTTTCCAGGTCAGATCGCCGTGGGGATCGATGCGCGCGGCGGCAAGGTGGCGACGAAGGGTTGGGCGGAAGAGACCGATATCGACGCCACCGATCTGGCGCGCCGGTTCGAAGACGCGGGCGTCGCCGCGCTGATCTACACCGATATCGACCGCGATGGCGCCATGCAGGGCCCAAACGTGGCAGCAACAGCAGCCTTGGCGCGCGCGGTAGAGATACCGGTGATCGCCTCAGGCGGGGTGTCGTCGCTAGAGGATCTGGCAGCGCTCAAAAACAGCGACGCCGATCTTCACGGGGTCATATCGGGGCGTGCCGTCTATGACGGCGCGCTTGATCTGGCTCAGGCCCTTACACTTCTGCGCGCTGGCTGAAAGCGGTGATTGAGGGGACGCGCTTCGCCACGAAAAAAGGGGCGCTGTCCGCGCCCCTTTAAAATTCTACCGCTCGCGCGCTTAGTTCTCTTCGAGACCGAGCGCGACGAAGCTGGGCTCGCCATTGCGGCGCACGAGAAGGAGCAGCGACCGACGACCGGCTTCACGCGCCTCGGCGATCCGCTCTTCCAGGTCTTCGATGCTGGCCACTTTCTGCTGGCCCGCTTCGGTGATCAGATCACCGGCGCGCAAGCCCTTTTCGTAGGCCTCGCTGGTCTCATCGACATTGGTGGCAACGAGGCCAGCCGCGTCTGCGTCCAGATCAAGCTGCTCGCGCAGCGCATCGGTCAGCGCGGAGAAGGTAACACCGAGGATCTCGGTTTCCGCCGGGGCTTCCTCGGGCTGTTCAGCCGATGCCGGCACCGCACCTTCCGCTTCCTCGCGGCGACCAAGCGTGACCATCAGCGTCTGCGTGCCGCTTTCACGGAAGATGACCACGCGCACAGCCTTGCCCACCGGCGAATTGCCGACGACGCGCACCAATTGCCGGGTATCTGCCACTTCGACACCGTCAAAGCTCAAGATCACGTCGCCCGCCTCGATGCCCGCATCCATTGCCGGGCCGGTGGGAACGTCGGTCACCAGCGCACCGGCCACTTCCTCGAGCCCGAGCGCATCGGCCACGTCAGCATCCACATCCTGGATCCGCACGCCGAGCCAACCGCGCCGGGTCTCACCGAACTCTTGCAGCTGATCGACCACGCGGGTCACCACATTTGACGCCATCGAGAAGCCAATGCCGATTGAGCCGCCATTGGGCGACAGGATCGCCGTGTTCACGCCGATCACCTCGCCGTCCATGTTAAACAGCGGACCGCCTGAGTTACCGCGGTTTATCGCGGCGTCGGTCTGGATGTAGTCGTCATAGGTGCCAGAAAGGGCCCGGTTGCGCGCCGACACGATGCCCACCGACACCGAGAAGCCTTGGCCGAGCGGGTTACCCATCGCCATCACCCAATCGCCCACGCGCGCCGTATTGCTGTCGCCAAAGGTGACGAAGGGCAGCGGCACGTCGGCCTCCACCTTCAAAAGCGCGATATCGGTGTTAGGATCGGTGCCCACCACTTCAGCGGTCAGTTCAAGGCCCGAGAAGAACTCAATCGACACCTCATCAGCGCCTTCGATGACGTGGTTGTTGGTTACAATGTAGCCGTCTTCCGAGATCACAAAGCCCGACCCCAGCGCGGATGAGCGCCGCGGCCGGTCAGGCCCTTGGTTGCGATCCATGAAATCACGGAAGAAATCCTCAAACGGCGAGCCATCCGGCACGACCGGGGTGTCATTCGAGGGGGAGCGCACATTGGTTGCGGTGGTGATGTTGACCACCGACGGGCTGATCGTCTCGGCCAGATCAGCGAAGCTTGCCGGACGGGTCTGCCCGCTCGCGCTCAAGGTTTGCGCCAGGATCAAAGCCGCCCCGACGATGAACAGCCACGCCATGCGCGCCGCCGGTTGGGTGGGAATACGTATCGCCTGTGTTGTCACACGTCTCTCCATTCTAAGATGCCAGCCTCAGCTAGCCACGGTCTGTGTCCCAGGATAGTTTCGGTCGTCGCTCTCGCGTGCACAAGCCAGCGCGCCATCGCAACGCCTCAACACAACGTGAGCATATAGGTGAAATCTGTAAGAATTCACACCGTGATCCGGTTTACTCGCCGATCCACTCGACACCGCGATCGCTGGCGCCCCGCCTCGCCCCGCGCCGTGTTGCTGGCAAAGTCCAAAGTCTCAGCCGCCCCAGGCCTGCGCGTTACCCACAAAGCCCGCGTCACAAACTGTCCGGCCTGCCTCCGGCGGAGGTATTTAGGAAAAAGAGAAGCAGGGGCGGCAGCGCGCCGGGTCACGCCGGGTCGCAAAGGGGGGCGCGTATCCCTGGTTCTGGCCTAAATAGACGGCTCAGGCGCCATGATTGTCCCGTGGTGGATGTTGACCGCCGACGCGAGCGCCCGGGCGCCGTGTTCGAGCGCGGCGTCGGATAAGTCGCCGAGATCGATCACCGCCAAATCAGCTTGGCCCTGCTTGCGCCGCCACTTGGCATAGCGCGGATCGTAATGGGCTGTGATTAGCGCATAGGCCAAATCTCGATGCGCGCCCGCCTCGGCCATCGCGCGCCAGACATCGATATCGGCGCGGGCATGGAATGACACCAAGCGGTTGAGCGTCATCCGCAACTGGCTCAGATCAGCGACGATATCGCGATAGGCCCTCGTTAGATAAGCGGCGCGCGCCTCGGCGCTGGCGGTTACCCGGATCCGGGGGGCGGCGCGCATCGCGGCCCAGAGCGAGGGCGGCACCAGCACCCCGCCGATCCGGGCGCTCTCGGCTTCCACTACCACGGGCTTGGCTGGATCCAATTGGGTGAGCGCGCTGGCGACCGCGCTTTCAAAGGCTTTCTGCGCTGGTTGCGGCCTTTCGGGGTCAGCGCCAAATACCGAGCCGCGATGGGCGGCCAGCCCTTCGAGATCGAGAACCTGCACCTGCAGCGCCGCGAGCCGGTGGAGCAAAGCTGTCTTCGCGGTGCCGGTATTGCCGTCGAGCAGCACCAAGCGGTGGGCGAGCGGCGCCTTATGCATCTGATCCGCCACCAGGCGGCGGTAGCTTTGATATCCCCCGGCGAGTGGGGGGACGGAGGGTCGTCCAGCAACGTCCTTTGCGTCAGGGGCTCTGGCAGAGTCGGAGCGAGGGAAGGCGTGCCCAAGACGCCAGACAAAGCCCGTCCCAACCACTCTCGCGCCAAGGGCTCTCGGATGCCCAGGCGTCGCCCGTGGCCACGGCCGGGCGGATGGGCAGGGAGAGACGAGGCGGCGTCAGCGATCTCCGCCCCCGTAAAGAAACTGGGGGCGAGAGGGGTGCCGCTGTTGTAGAAAGAATGCACGAAGAGCATGGCACGAGCCACCTTGCCGGGAACGGCTGCTGACGACGACTGGATCCATTCCCCACCTGCTCGCAGCAACCCCTGCATCTCCAGGACCCTCAGCAAAGCCGTCTCGGCGTCGAGGATTGCCCCGGGAAGCTGCAAGGAAACGCAGAGCACGGTGAAGGGGGCCGCGTGGCGCTGGTGGCGGTAGCTCCGGAGCCTGCGCAGCAACTCTGCCGCGCGGCCCACCTTGACAACCGACGGCCCAAACTGAAGAGCGTACAGGCCAGACGCGTCGCAAATCGC
>JBCDGW010000148.1:0-6517 GCA_038750765.1 Pseudomonadota bacterium
GGGAAATCCAGGCTGGGGATGGGACGATGTGCTGCCGCTGTTCAAGCGCGCCGAAGGCAACGCGCGCGGCGGCGATGCGTTTCACGGGGGTGCCGGGCCGCTTGCGGTGTCGGACATGCCCATCAAGCGCCCGATCTGCGAGGCATGGCTCGAAGCGGCGCAGAACGCGGGCTACCCGTTCAATCCGGACTATAACGGCGCAAACCAGGAGGGCGTGGGATACTTCCAACTCACCGCGCGCAATGGGCGCCGCTGCAGCGCCGCGACCGCCTATCTCAAGCCGATCCGACAGCGCGCCAATCTAGAAATCGTCACCCATGCGATGGTCACCCGCATCGCGCTTGAGGGCAAACGCGCTGCAGAGGTGCACTACACCGACCGCCAGGGCATGACGAAGTCCATCACCATACGGCGCGAGGCCATCCTGTGCGGCGGTGCGATCAACACGCCTCATCTGCTAATGCTGTCAGGCATCGGCGACCCTGACGCGCTGCGCGAAAACGGGATCGCCCCGCGGCACAGCCTGCCGGGCGTCGGCCAGAACCTGCAAGATCATCTGCAAGCGCGGCTCGTGTTCAAATGCCGCGAGCCCACGCTCAACGACGAATTGCAAAGCCCGCTTCGTAAGCTGCGCATCGCCGCGCAATACGCGCTGACGCGCCGTGGCCCGATGGCGATGGCGGCAAGCCTAGCGACTGGATTTGTCAAAACCCGCCCCGACCTGGCCACCCCAGACATCCAATTTCACGTGCAGCCGTGGTCGGCCGACAGCCCCGGCACGGGCGTGCACCCGTTCTCGGCCTTCACGATGTCGGTGTGTCAGCTGCGCCCCGAGAGCCGGGGCTACATCGCGCTCGATGGCCCCGACGCGGTCAGCTATCCCAAGATCCACCCCCGCTACCTGTCAACACCCAATGATTGCCGGGTGATCACCGATGCAGTGAAAATCGCCCGCGCCATCGCCCGCCACGCGCCGCTGCGTGAGACGATATCGCAAGAGTTTCGCCCCAGCGCAGAGATCGCCGACGACGACGATGCCGCCCTGCTCGATTGGGCGCGCAGCAATTCGGTGTCGATCTACCACCCGGTCGGCACCTGCAAGATGGGCCAAGACGCCAGCGCCGTGGTGGATCACACGCTGCGGGTGCGCGGCATCGACGGGCTGCGCGTGGCGGATTGTTCGATCATGCCCGAGATCGTGTCGGGCAACACCAATGCCCCCGCGATCATGATCGGCGAGAAAGCCGCCGACCTGATCCTGGATCGCGGGGTTTAGTGGCGCGCGCTAGGCAGGTGCACTCAGCGCGGCGCGGATCTCGCGTAGGCCCGAGGCGATCTTGTCGCGATACCGCATCGCGCTGCCGCCAAACAGGAAAACCGCGTCATCGCCATACATACCGCGCAGCTTCGCCGCGAGATCGAGCCGCATGCCGCCGCCTGGCGAGGGCAGGATCGGCTTGAAGAGACCGTCCGGGTCACGGCACGCCTCGGCGATTTGCACGCAGAGCTCTCTGGAAAAGCCATAGCGCCCGCCAAAGCTGGGATAGATCGACACATCCGCGCCCGCGAGCCTTGGATAGGTGGCGTAAAGCACCGGATGGGCGATGCCATTGCCGGGCGCATTGGCGTAGGTGCCCAGGCCCGCCGGATGCGCCATGATCGGCAATTGAGTATCCGGGTCGGCCGCGAGCAAACGCAGCGAGTCCCAGCCGGTCAAGGCGGGCATCACCAGGAATGCCCCTGCCCCGACCTCGACCGCAAAACGCGCCCGCGCCATGAACTGATCATAGGCCGCGTTCATCGACGGCGCATAGAGCGTGCGGCGCCCAGTTTCCGCGTTGGCGCGTGCGACCGCAGCCGCAATCGCTTCGACCCGTGGCTCAAACGGTGCCCAGGGCTGCATCGCCAGATTGTGGTCATCCTTGATTAGATCGGCGCCGCCAAGCGCGCATTGATAGGCGATCTCGGCCATCTCAGCAGGCGACATGCCCGTGGGTTTGATCACCGCGCAAATCAGCGGCCCGTTCGCGCGGCAGGTCTCCGCCCGCACGCCCTCGATCCCATAGCGCGGGCCCGGCACGAAGCGCTGCATCGCCGGCGGCAGGGACAGGCCGGTGAACTTCACCCCCACATGCAGCGAGGAATTGCCGTAGACCATGTTGAGAAGCTGCGGCAGTTCATCACCGGTTACTGCGCCGTTATACGCGACCCGCGCCGAGAAGCACCCCTCGTCCACCGCCTCGACATGCTCGACCTTGCCCAAGACCTCATCGAAGATCCATTCATGCGGCACTGCCTCGTCGATGCACTCGATGGTCTGTTCCCGGGCAACCGCGCGTGCCCAATCCTCGGCCTCTTCCTGGCTGTCGGCGCGGATCTCATAGGTGACGTGGAACTGCTCCATAATCAAAGACCCTCAGCCTTGACCAGCGAATGCACGTCTTCCACCCGCGCCGCCTCAAGATCGGCCTCACTGATATCGAAGCTCTGATCCATCAGTTTTTCGATCCCGCCCACGAGTGCCAGCGCGTCGAGCCCGTAATAGCGCATCAGATACGCGCGTGAGCCGCCATGGGCATAGGTGTCCTTCAGGCCCAGCCGCACCAGCCGCTTGCCGACACCGGCATCGGCCATGGTTTCAGCCACCAGCGAGCCGATACCGCCTTCGGTGACATGGTTTTCGAGCGTCACCACCCCGTGCTTGACCGCGCCGATATGGTCGAGCAACGCCTCGGCATCGAAGGGCTTGATTGTGTGCAGATGCAGATGGCGGATTGAGACGCCCGCTTTGGAGAAGGCGGCACGGGCGCGCATCGCCTCCTCGGTGCAAATGCCGCTGGTCACCACCAGCACATCGGTGCCCTCCGAGAGAACCCGGATCTCGCCCACCCGGATCGGGGTGTCGAACAGCCGGGGCACAGAGCCGCGCAGGACCCGGCACCAGACTGGCCCGTCAATGCTGTCTGCGGCGGCGCAGATGCTCTCGACCTCGGTGGCGTCGCCAGTCTCCAGCACGGTCATGTTGGGGATCGAGCGCATCACGCTGATATCCTCAATCGATTGGTGGGTCATACCGCCGGGCGTCGTCACCCCGGGCAAAAACCCCATCAGCCGAACCTTACGGCGGGGATAGGCGATGGAGGCCATCAACTGGTCATAGGGACGGCGATACATGAAAACGCCGAATGTGTGGATAAATGGCCGATAGCCCGCAAGACCGAGACCCCCGGCGAAGCTCATCATGTTTTGCTCAGCCATCCCCAACGACAGGAACTGCTCAGGGTGGCGGTCGCGGAAGCCGTCGATCTCGCACGATGAGGTAAGATCGGCTGAAAGGCAGAGCACCTCGTCGCGGTGCTGCAGCGCATATTTCTCAAACGCCTTGGCGTAAGGTTTCGATACCATCTCGACCATTACGACGCCCCCTCATAGGAAACCGGCTCAACCCCGAGCGAGCGGGCAATGTCGCGGTTCATTTTCGCGCGCTCATCGGGTGATTTGAAACGGACATAATGGAGCCGCGGGAAGCGCAGCTGCAACGAGGGCATGCCCCGGAACGGCGAGGAATTGGCCAAGATGATCAGCGGTTTGCCCTTGTGGGGCGTCTCCATCGCGGAACGAAACTGCTCTGGCTTATGGCCGTCGACCCAAACCGCGACACCCCCGAACGCATCGATCTTCTCGGCGATATCGCCGATTTCCATCACGCTGTTCATCGAGCCGTCGCATTGCTGCCGATTGACGTCCATCAGCGCGTAGAGATTGTCGATCTTGTGGTGCGCGGCGGCTTGGATCGCCTCCCAGGTTTGGCCCTCTTGCACCTCGCCGTCCGACATATAGACCCAGACGCGCCCGGTCTCGCCGCGCCGCTTACGCCCCCAGGCCAAGCCTGCAGCGGTGGAGAACCCGATCCCGAGGGTGCCGTTATGCACCTCCATACCGGGCGAATGCTCAGCGCCGATCATCTCAACGCTAGAGCCGTCCTGATTGAACATCTCAAGCCCCTCGGGCGCCATCCGACCCATCTCAATCAGCGCGGCATAGGCCACCAGCGCGTAATGGGCGGGCGCGATGAACAGACGGTCAAACTCGGGCGCCGCAGGCCCGTGATAGACTGCGCCGGTGTGATAATCGCGGTTGGCCGGAGACGGCACACCGCCGAACGGCTTGGGCACCATCGGCAGCGTCGGCGGCCCGAAATGCAGCTCCTCGTTATAGAGCCAAGCCAATTGCTCGGCTGCCGAACAGGCTTGGCTGAGATAGCCGCCATTGTTGCGGATGCAGTGTTCGAAAACGCGACGCCGTATGCCTAGCGCCACCTCTTCGGTGGATCGATGATTGCGCATGAACGCTCCCCTGCAGCGGTGAGATTTGACAAATGACAAATTTCTATGCTTTTGTCAATTAATCCACAGTACGGTGACCGCAGCCCAATGGCCAAAGACACCAGCCTTGCCCCGTCCGAAAAGCGCGCGCTTCTGGCAAGCGTGGCGCTGCTCTATTACGGGGACGGGCTGACCCAGAGCGATATCGCTCAGCGGATGCAGCTGTCGCGGGCGACAATCGTCAACCTGTTGCGCGAGGCGCGTGACCAGGGCGTGGTCGAGATCCGGATCGACGGCGCCGCGCTGACAGGCTCCAGCCTGGGCCAGGCGTTACGGGCGGCCTACGGGCTGAGAGATGTGTATCTGGCTGATATCCGAGATGGCGGCGCTGACAGCCCGGCCGCGGCTTTGCGACGGTTGGGCCAGGTGGGCGGCATTGCCGTGACCGAGATCGTGCGACCGGGTGACCGCGTGGGCGTTGCCTGGGGCGCCACGATCAAAGCGGTCGCCGAGGCGATGCCGCGCCGCGCGGTGACCGATGTGGCCGTGTATCAGATGATCGGCTCCATGGCGTCGGGCGCGATACCCCCTTCGGAAACCTGCGCTATCGATATCGCCAACCGCCTGGATGCGCGCGCCTTTACGCTCCACGCCCCCGCCCTCGCCTCCAGTGCTGAGATGGCGCAGCGGATGCGCGCTGAACCGACGATCCGCGCGCAAGTGGACGCGCTGAACGGGCTGGACATGGTGGTGGCATCGCTGGGCGATATGGGCCCCGAGACCCGGCTGTTGCAGGCGGGGATTGTGACGGAAGCCGAATTAGAGGCGGCACGGTCGGCAGGCGCGGTGGGCGTGCTGTGCGGCCGGTTCATCGACAGCAGCGGCGCGGTACTTCGGATCGCCCCGGACGCCCGGCTGATCGCAGCAGATCTGGACGTGGTTCGACGGGCGGCGCGACGGGTGCTGGTCGTGGGTGGCGCCCATAACGCAGCCGCGGTGCGCGCGGCCATCGCGGGCGGGTTCGTGAGCCATCTCTGCGTCGATGCGGCGCTGGCGCGGGCGCTGCTGGGGTGAACGGCGCCAGGCCTGACGGCGCAGCGGGGCAAGCGCTCGGCGTCGGCTTACCGTCACGGGGACGCGCCAAACACACGGTACGGCACTCGAACACTCACCGTTATGTACGCGTATTCGCGCACGCTTACGAGCACCCTCACGGCCCGGGGATTACGCGCAGCCTCACGGCTTGGGGATTACAAGCACCCTCAGCGCCCGGGATTTACGAGCACCCTCACGGCCCGGGGATTACGAGGACCCTCGCGGCCCGGTGATTATGAGCAACCTAACGGCCCGGGGACTACGAGCACCCTCTCCGCGCCCAGGTTCAGATGCGCAATTTAGATGACATGTCATATTGATTTGTCTGACATGTCACCGATCCGTTGGCCCGTTTTGATCGAAGGGCCCTCTCGTTCAAGATCTGGGTGAGCATCCCGGGGGCAGCGCGGCGTCCACACGTAAGGCCTGGCAGCGGTGATATATTTCCCCGACGCCCTCTTCGCCGCACGTGCATTCTTTAATCAGTGCGGCGCGGTAAAGCGGCGGGATGGCTGACCGCATTCATAAGAAGGTGCAGGCCGGTTGATTGGCGCTTAGGGTGCCGCTCTGGCGTTAATGGGCCGAGTGGTAGGCTCGCAACGTCCCAGCCGGCGGCGCGTTATTGAGGCCCAGCAACGCCACGCTCTCACCGCGCAGCGCAGCTGCTAGATAATCCGCCGTGCCACGGTCGCTTTCGTGGAAGAAATGCACCTGCGGGGTCGAGAACTCAAACGAGGTCACGGTTACCTCAATGGCCTCAAAACCTTGCGCCGCAAAAAGCTCGGCGAAGTTGGCATGGGCGTCGGAGGTCTCGATAATCAGCGTGCGGCCTGTCCCCAGCGGCGGTGCAGGCGGGGCGCTGATCGCGAAGCTCGCAGATGCGGCAAGGCCTGGTCCCGTTTCCGCCATCACCGGCACCGATTGGCGCAGGGCCAGCGGCGCCTCAGCGAGCCGGGCGACCGGCTCCGACGCGAACGGCATCCCGGCTTGCAGCGCGTGGAAAGGATCAAACGCCGAAGCCGGGAATGCGCCCGGTTCAAACCGGTCTGGCATATCGGTTAGGGCGGTGATCGGCGCGTCACTATCGGGGGTCGATA
>JBCDGW010000149.1:0-6498 GCA_038750765.1 Pseudomonadota bacterium
CGGCGGGCTCACCAAGCTTGCCTTCCGCAATTCGCACCTGTCCTACGCGATCACCTGGTACGCCATGGCGGCGCTGCTGCTGGCCGGCGTCTCCTATGCCATCTACGACCGGCGGCGCGGGTCGCGACCGCGGCTGAACGACCCCAAGATCGTCGACATCGCCAGCCGTAGACGCCATTAGACACGGGATTAGACACGGGCCCGGTAAGCGCTGAGCGATAGAATGGCGCGGGCCTGCGCTTCTCTTTTTCCTAAGTACCTCCGCCGGAGGCTCAAAATCTCTTTCGGCACAACGGGTCTCGCCACGCCGCCCCCTCGTCGATCTCATGGCAAACCGTCCTCCTCCCATGGCGCTGGTTCGGGAAACAGCCGCCACAGCCAATCCTCGGCAACAGCGCGCGCTCTTGGGCTTAACTTGGGGCTTAAATCCTCCCCGCTGCCGCGCAGCGTCAGCGTCAGCGGTGGGCGGCGGGTGAGCCGCACGAGCTGCCACCACATCCGCCCGCGCCCGCCACTCAACGCCAAAACCGCGCCAAAGCGCGCAGCGCCGGCCGTGTCGGCCAAATCCGCACGCCCGCTTGCCGCGCTGTAATGGGCCGCCAAATAGGCCGCGGCGACAGCCGCGCCGCTGCCTTTACCGCTGCGTGTCGCCGCGATAGCGGCGGCAAAGTCATTGCACATCGCCTGCACCGCTTGTGCATCGATACCCCCCGGCCCCGGGGCAAGGCGCAGCCACGGGCCGCCGCCGCTGAAACTTTTATCCAATCGCCGCGCAGCGGCGGCCTCTGCCGGATCCTCGCTGCTATCGGCGGCCAGATAGAGACGCGGCTTGCCCGCGTCATCGAACAGCGCCGCGCCGATCGCGGGCGACAGCAAAATCGTTTGCGCTGGCAGCAGCACAAACTGCGCCGAGATCCCCGGGATCCGGTGCAGATGGCTATGCACGCTATGGCGGCTGCGGCTCGGCAACACGAAAGGCTTCATGATCGCGTCATGGTGGATCAGGCTAATATCGGGGTGAGATCTGCGCAACCAATCGGGCGCCTGGTCAGGCGCGGTGACCAGCACGATGCGGCGCGCCCAAGGCATGACCGCCGCCACCGAACGCAGCGCCAGCCGGGTCACGTCGATCCCGGCCACATCCTCGGACGGGCCCTCCCAAACCACTACCACATCAACCGCGCGCATGGGCGGGGTTTCCGCTGGCGACAGGGCGATTGCAACCCAATCTTGCTGTTCAATCTGGCCTGTGGCAGGGCAACCCGATGCACAGACCCGCTCACCGCCGCGCCTAGGGCATCCATCGTGGCGCCCGACCTGATCCTCGCAGCCGATTTCGGCACCAGCGCGCTCAAACTGGGCGCGGTGCGCCAAGACATGACCCTCGCCGCGACCGCGCACGCGGCTTACCCCTTGCATCTGCCCGCGCCAGGACAGGCGGAACAGAACCCCGACGATTGGTGGCAGGCGCTGATCACAGCCACCCAGGCGCTGCATCATCAGATCCCCGATTTGGCGCAGCGGGTCGGGGCGATCAGCCTGAGCGCGCAGATGGCGGGGGTGATCGCGCTCGATGATGCGGGCCGCACGCTGCGCCCCGCGCTGGTGTGGCTCGACAAACGCTCAGCGCCGATTTTGCAGGCGCAGATCGCCCGCTGGCCCCGCATTTTCGGCTATAATATGGGCTTCGTCGCCCGCAGCCTGCGGCTTGCCAATGGCGCGCCCTCGCTCAACGGCATGGACCCGCCTGGCAAGATGCTCTGGATCGCCGCGCATGAACCGGAAATCTACGCACGCACCCGCTGGTTCGTTGATGTGAAGGACTGGCTGGTGCACCGGGCCACCGGGGTGATCGCCACCACGGCCGAAAGCGCCAACCTCACTTGGGCGATGGATACGCGGGCGGGCCATGAGCGTTGGTCCGCGCCGCTCAGCCGGGCTCTGGGCATCGATCAAACCCGCCTGCCCCCGATCATCGCTGGCGACGCTCAAGCAGGCGAACTGACCGCGGAGGCGGCCCAGGCGCTGGGGCTTGAGCAAGCGCTGCCGGTCATGGGCGGCACCGGCGATGTCACCGCTACCGCGCTCGGCACCGGCGCTGTTGGCAACGGCAAGCTGCATATCTGCCTGTCGAGTTCGGCCTGGGTGGCGGGCTTTTTCCCGCGCCGCGTGATCAACCCTTTCGCGGCTTATGCCACCTTAACCTCCGCCCTCGACAACCGTCCGCTGCTGATCGCCACCCAGGAATGCGCCGGCGCCGCGCTCGGTTGGCTGGCGGCGCTGCACGGGCAAAAGCCGGACAGCTTCTACGAGGCGCTCGGCGCGTGGCAGCCCGATGACCCTTTCCTGCTGCCCTGGTTTGCTGGTGAGCGCGTGCCGGTGGACAATGAGCGCGTCCGCGGCGTCTTCGCGGGGCTCAGCCTCACCCACGATCTGGCTGCGCTCAAGCGGGCTGCGCTGGAGGGGGTGGCCCTCAACACCGCCTGGGCCTTTCACAAAGTGGCGGCGCGCGAGCGCGATGTGCACGTGACCGGCGCGATCCCGGTGACCGGGGGCGCGGCGGCAAATCCGGCGTTGGTGCAATGCTTGGCCGATGCGCTCGACCATCCCTTGCACGTGGGTGAAACCGCGTTCACCGGCGTCCGAGGGGCCGCGACGCTTGCCGCACCCCTGCTCGGTTGGTACCGCGACGCGTGGGCAGCGGCCTCCGCACCGATCCCTGAGCAGCGCCTTATCACGCCCGATCCTGCCAGGGTGCGCGCGCTAAAGGCCCGTGCAGCACGCCTCGCCCCGCTGCGCAAAACCATCTTGGCTTTCCACCAAAAAACAGGGGCGCGCGATGATTGATGGCTTGCTCAAAGACGTGATCGACCCGTTTTGGGAGGCCTTGGCGCGCCCCTTAGCCAAAGCAGGCATGACGCCGAACCAAGTTACCGCGGCGGGCCTTGTTCTCATCATCACCGTCTGCGGTCTCTATCTTTGGCACGGCTCGCTGGCGATCTTTGGGGGGAGCCTCGCGCTCGCCTTTGTGTTTGATGCGCTCGACGGGGCGGTGGCGCGCCAAACGGGGCTCTCAAGCAAAGCGGGCGGCTATTTTGACGCGATGGTGGATCGCTACCAGGAATTGCTGGTAATGGCCGCGCTCGGTTGGGGCACAGGGCATTGGATCTTGTGTTTTCTAGGCTTTAGCGGCGCGATGATGGTCAGCTACGCCAAAGCCCGCACCGCGATTGAAACGCCGATCAGCAATACCGCCTGGCCAGACCTTTTCGAGCGGCTCGAGCGGGTGATCTTTCTGTGCGTTTTGCTCGTGGTGGCGGGGGTATCGGGGTGGCCATGGCTGTTATCTGCAGGCCTCGGGATTTATGCGCTTTTGTGCCACGCAACCGCGCTACAGCGGATCAAACGCGCCTTTACGATTTTAAATCAGATCGATAGAAGCCATAACTAATCCATAACTTCAAGTTTGACCTGCACAACCTTGATAAAAATCAGTTTGTGCTCTCTGGAAGGGCGAAAACCTGGCCCGGATAGATCCAATGGGGGTCGCGGATGCGCTCGCGGTTGGCCTCGTAGACGCGCACGTAGAGATAGCCGTCGCCGTATCGATCCGAGGCGATCCCCCACAGCGTATTGCCGGGCTGCACCACCAACAGATCGAGCTTTGGGCCGCTATCGAGATCGGGTGTCGCGCCAACGCCACCTGGATCATCGTCGGGCGCAGTGCCTGAGCCGTCGCCACCGCCCGCCTGTTGCGAGGCGATTAGCTCTGCCAGGAGTTCTGGTTCTTCGCGCTGAAACGGGGTCTCGACCCGCGAGGTCACGGTGCCTTCTTCGGTCAACTCGTCGACCCGCAGCGTGTAAATCCCGGTATCCACATCGGGCAGCGGTGTGCGCCATTGGCCGTCAACGCCGATTTCGGTGGTCTTAATCGGCTTGTTGTCGAGATAAACGCGGACAAACCCGCCAGCCAGGCCGCGCCCACCGAGCGAGACCTCGCCGCTGGGATCATAGCTGATCGTATCGATGATCACCGTTTGCACCGAGCTGGGGCGCCCGCCATCCTGCAACACAGTGATGCCCGCCTCATCAGCAAGCAGCACAGTCGGCGGCTCGGGCACAGGCTCGGGTGCGGGCGGCGGTGCTTCCGCAGCGGGGGGAAGCGGGCTGTCAACGACGGGATCGGGCGGCGCGATCGGGGTGACGGTCGCCACCACGTCGGGCTCAGCCTCAAGCGGCGGTGTCTCCAGCACAGGCGCGGCGCTGTCAGGCGCGCTGTCAGCGACGACGGGGGCTGTCTCCAGGCCTCTATCAGCCAATTCGAGCCCAATATCGGGTGCCGCATCGGGCGCTGTGTCGGATGCACCTTCCAGCGCGGTGTCCGGCGTGGTTTCGGAGGCACCCTCCTCACCGGTGGCGCGCGATGCCACCGCGCCGTCATTACCGCTTTGGTCAGGCGTTTCTGCCCCAGGTCCGAGCGTATCAGGCACATCCGCACCTTGGGCCACGGCCACCGGGCCCTCCTCACTCACCGGATCAGGGGCCGCCCCCGCCTCAGGCAAATCGAGCCCCGGCGGGCTGGCCGTATCCACCGGCGGCAGCGCGCCCGGGGTTAAAGTAGCCAAGGAAGGCGCCTCAACGCTGAGATCTGGCGCGGCGTCGGGTGCCGCATCGGGGCTGGGCGGGCCGACGCCGGTATCCGCAGCATCAGCCAAGTCTGGGCTGGCCTCCTCCCCCGGTTCGGGCGCGGCAGCACCGTCCACCGGTGGCACCAGCGAGGCCCCCTCCGGCGGCAAAAGGCCGGTGTTACCGAGCGGCAGAACCGGCGGTCGTGTCTCTCCTGATGGAAGATCAGGCCCACCTGCCACCACATCGGGCGCGGTCACCTCAGGCGGCGGGGCGACTGGCACCGGCCGCGGCGGCTTCACCGTGTTAGGCTGCACAATCACCGTCGCGGTCGAGGCAACACGCGTCCCGCCTTCTGTTTCCATCGCCAGCGCGATCACCCGGGGGGCATCGGAGGGCGGAATATTGAAAAGCGAGACGAACTTGCCGGAACTGTCGGCCTTGTCCCAAGAAATCTCGGCCCCGTCCATGATCACCGCCACATCGGCAAAAGGCGCGGCGCTCCCGGCGATCAGTGCACTGCCGGATGCATCGATGCGCACGACATCAAAGCCAGGCGCAGGCAGATCTGGCGCGCTGTCTATTTCAGGGTCTGGCTCTGGCTCGGGCACTGGCACGACTTCGGTCACGTCGCCGTCGATATCAGGCTCGGGTGTTGCCCCCTCTGTGTCGCCAGATGCGCCAGCACCCGGCACAGCATTCTCCGCCGCTGGCCCTTCTGCCACCGGAACATCGCGGCTGGTGAGCACACCGTAGCCGACGCCGATCAACACGAGCACGATCACACCCGCCCCGATCTGACCTAAATTCAGGCGTTGGCCTGTTGGTCTCGCCATGGTGTTCCCCAGCCTCTCCGCATCGCCCCAGCGCGCAAAACCTGGCGCTGTGGTTGAGCGAGCATAACAACCCCGCTAAGACTGGTCAAAACCCAATGAATCCAAGGATCCTACCACCGTGTCGCGGCCTACCTCTATCTGTGTTTTCTGCGGCTCCCGCGAGGGCGCCAACCCTGCCTATATGGCGCACGCGACAGCGCTTGGCCGCGCGCTCGCCGGCGAAAACTGGCGGCTGGTTTACGGCGCGGGCGATGTCGGGCTGATGGGCGCGGTGGCGCGGGCCGCAAAAGACGCGGGCGGCGACACGTTCGGCGTCATCCCGGTGCATCTGATGGCGCGGGAAGTGGCGAAGCGCGATCTGGGGCAGTTCATCGTCACCGAGAACATGCATGAGCGCAAAAAGGTGATGTATATGAACTCGGACGCGCTGGCTGTTCTCCCAGGCGGCGCGGGCACCCTTGATGAGTTCTTCGAGGTGCTCACCTGGCGCCAGCTTATGCTCCACGCCAAGCCGATTTATCTCTTGAATACAGACGGATACTGGGACCCGCTGGCTGCGTTGATCGACCAAGTGATCGATAAGGGCTTCGCGGATGCCTCGCTCAGGGGGTTTTTCGACCTGGCCGACAGCGTCGAGGAGATGGTCACAGGATTGCGGTCGTCGCTTGCCTAACCAGGCCCCTACAAGCTCCAACCGTGCCACCAAAAAAGAGAAGAGCCTCCGGCGGAGGTATTTAGGAAAAGAAGAAGACGTGGGCGCGCCTGATCTTCTCTTTTTTCTAAATACCTCCGCCGGAGGCATGAAGTCTTTTAGGACTGCGGATCGATCAGCGCCGGGGGTGGTGACCAGAGCGGCTCATATCCACACCCGACGTCTCGCGCAGCCCTTAAGCGGTCACATCCGCGAGGCGACGTTTTCCCAGTTCACCAGATTGTCGAGGAAGTTGGTAAGGTAAGCGGGGCGCTTGTTGCGGAAATCGATGTAGTAGGAATGCTCCCACACATCGCAGCCCAGAAGCGCCGTCTGACCAAAGCA
>JBCDGW010000150.1:0-6487 GCA_038750765.1 Pseudomonadota bacterium
CGTGCGGCTAGCCCGCTCGACTGGAAGCCGTGCGGCACGACAAGCACCGGACGCCCCGAACGCAGCGCAATCAGATCAGGGTGCGATGACATATTGGCATCGTGCTCGCTTCCCGGGCGAGCATGGGCCGCTCACCGATTTCTCGCGTGCCTTCGATCTCGTTGTCAGCGGCCATCACCCGGAAAGCGAGCACGATGCCAATATGTCATCGCACCCTGATCTGATTGCGCTGCGTTCGGGGCGTCCGGTGCTTGTCGTGCCGCACGGCTTCCAGTCGAGCGGGCTAGCCGCACGCGCGGTGATTGCCTGGGACGGGCAGCGCGCCGCGACCAGAGCGCTGGTTGCCGCCATGCCTGTGCTGGAAGACAAGGCGCAGGTCAGCCTTCTGTCAGTGGGTGACGCGCCACGCAACACGGACCGCCTGCTCACAACCCTCGAGCGACACGGCCTGTCAGTCGATGCCGCGACGGTGCCGCGCCAAGGCAGCGTGGCTCAGACTATCGTGGCCGAGGCAAAAGCGCGGGGCGCGCGGCTGATCGTGACCGGGGCATATGAGCACAGTAAGTTCAGCCATGACCTGCAAGGCGGTGTGACCACCGAGATCCTCAATGAAACCGACATGCCCGTCCTGATGGCGCACTGAGGCTGCCCGATACCGCCGTTCACGCCGTGAAAGCCTGCTGCAAGTTTGATGCGTCAAACACGCACATCGGATAGCACAACACGGCGGAGAGGACGCAATGCAACTCACGGGCATGCTGCACGGCGCCGACCTTTTGGCGCATGTGGATTTTCCGGCCACGGAGGTCTTAGGACCCGGCGCGACGGATGATCAGATCCAAGATCTGCTCGCGCGGCACGGTCAGGTTTTCGTCAAACCCGTCTTTCGCGGCGGTGTCGGCAAGAAGGGCAAGGCCGGTCTCGTCGGTCGCGCCAAGGACCTGCGGACCGCACTGGCCGAGAAAGAACGGCTTTATTTCGCCGAGCATCAGCATGGCAACGCGGTCGCAAAAGCCAACGGGGTCACCTTCGAAGCGGGGGTGCCCGCCGAGCACGAGATCTACTTCTCCATCACCGATGACAGCCGCTACCGCGCGCCGACCATGACGCTCACCCATCGCGGCGGCGTGGACATCGAAGAGCTGGAGCCAAGCGAGCTTGCAACCGTACCATTTGACGCGCTGACCGGGTTGAAAGCCTTCGTCGTGGCCAACGCGCTGAGCGATATCAAAGCGCCGCGCGAGGTGATCTCGCCGCTGGTGCAGCACCTGCCAAAGCTTTGGGAACTCGTCCACAATTACGGGATGACGACGCTGGAGCTTAATCCGATCCGGATGCGGCCAGGGCGCGGCGGGCGGCTAACCCCGGTAGCGTGCGATTTTAAGGCAGGCTTTGACCGCGACGACCCCCGCGTCGGTCGGCTGGGCCTGCCCGATCAGATTTTCGCTGCCGACATCTCTGCGTTTGAGCAGGAGGTGAACCAGCTGCGCACCCATCAAGGACAGTCGGATGTCTTTGTGATCAATGAAGCAGGCACGATCTTGGCGCCGACGTTCGGCGGCGGTGCAAACTCGCTGGTTACCGAGGTTTTGGGCGATGCGGCGATCATCTCGTCCGATTTTGGCGGCAACCCACCCTACGAGAAGATGAAATCGGTGGCGGCGATCTGCTACAAGCATTTCCTGGCCCAGACCAATGTGCTCTTCATCATTGGCGGCAAATCCAACAACACCGATATCCTCGAGACGTTTCGCGGTATGGGCGACGGGCTGCGCGAGTATTTCTCAGCCCATGGGCCGGTGCCACTTTATGTCGTCGTGGGGCGCGGCGGGCCAAACCTGGTGCGCGGCATGGGCAACCTGGCCGAGACGCTCGACAGCCTTGGGGTGCCCTACCGCTTCTTCGGCTTCGACAGTGCGATTTCTGAGGTGGTGAATTACGCCAAGGGCATCGACACCTGGATGCGCGCAGACGGCCGCAAGGAGATCGCGCGCGCCATGGGCATCTCAGCCGCAGCCTAGGGGGAGAGGACATGTATCAACAGGGCATTGAGAGCTTTCCCTATTATTTAGGGATCACCAAACTCGACGAGATTGCCACGCGGGAGGACCGCGTTTGCGTGCTGAACATCCTAGGCGGTGAATCGCGCCAGGTGACGCCCATAAGCCATGCTTTCTCGGGCGGGAACGTCGTCTTTGGCACCTCGCCGGGACGGGCGGGGCAAGTGCTCAAAACGCCGGTCGGCGATGTCCCTGTCTTCAATAATGTCCGCGAAGGGCTGGAGGCCGGGCTGCAGTTCAATGTCGGGGTGGTCTATCTGCCGCCATCGGGCGTGCGTGACGGCGTCGCCGAGTTGATCCGCGTCAACCCAGCGCTCAAGAAAATCGTCATCATCACCGAAAAGATCGCCGTCCATGACGCCCGCGAGATCCGCGCGATGGCGCAGGCAAACGGGGTTGATGTGATTGGCGGTAACTGCCTGGGCGTGGCAGATAGCTGGAACAAAGTGCGCATTGGTGGGGCGTTGGGGGGCGATCAACCAGAAGAATCCCTCAATAAGGGGTCGGTCGCGATCTTTTCCAATTCCGGCGGCTTCACCACGACGATTGCCCAGTATCTCGCCACCGAGGGTTGGGGAACAACGACGCTGATTTCCTCCGGCAAGGATGTCTACATTCATTATGCCGCCCGCGACTTCGCCCATGCCTTCGCGCGCGACGAACGCTCAAAAGCAGCGGTACTTTATGCGGAGCCAGGCGGCTACTACGAGGCTGGTCTCACCTTTGAGAAACCCACAGTGGCCTGCGTTGTCGGGCGCTGGAAATCGAAGCTAACCCGGGCTGTGGGCCATGCCGGTGCGATGGCCGGCACGGGCGACAGGGCCGAGGACAAGGAAGAATGGTTCAAGGCGGCCTTTGATGTCGACGGGCTTTACACACCCGAGAATCCGGTCGTCTCTGCCAAGGGCGCGGTGGTGACCAATATCGCTGACATCCCCAAAGCGCTCACCGCCGTGATGGAAGCCAATGGGGTAGCGCCTGATTTTACGCCGCGCGGTTCCTTGGCGCTCAAGCCCTGGATTGCCGATGATAAGGGCATTGCCCTGCCCGAGGAGCTGGCGTTGCCGGTTACGCCCGCGATGGCGCCCTATGACGGCCAGATCGACGCGCTCAAAAGTAGGCTGGGCGCGCTTATTTCGCGCCAAGGCATGAAGGATATGTCCGGTGCCTCACAGATGGACCCCAAGACTCAAGTGACGAGCGTTCATGGGCACTCGGTTCTGGCGATGGCGGTGGAGCCTTTGGAGGCGATCTTTGCCTTGCCGCTTGTGCATGTCATTGCCGATGAGAACGACCGCGCCATGCTCGATATCGCGGTGGCAGCGGAGGTCAATCTGGTGGGTGATCCGGTGCTGGCCGCCGCTGATGCGGCGCGCGCAGCAGGCAATGCGCCCAACGCGATCATGGCCGCTGCGGTGTCGATCATCGGGCCCAAGCGGGTGGAAAAGGCGCTCGAATGCACGCGGGTTCTGATCGATTTATTCGCCCATTCCGGACTGAGTAGCGGCACCGAGGAAGGGTTTGAGCTGAGCAAGATCCAGGCGGAGCCAAAGGACCTCTCAGCGTTCGAGGCGGGCCCCGACGAAGCCGATGATCCGCGCCCCGAAGCCATGCTCGAGGCCGTGACAGCGCGCGGGGCTAAATCGGTCTTTCTTCGGTATCTCAACGGGTTGGGGATACGCTTGAGCCGCGATGCCATCCTCGCAGCGATTGCGCTGACGATTGCCTGGGGTCCGTTGATGCGCAAGCGGATCTCGCGCCTTACCGCTGAGATGCTGCCTTGGTATCTGCGGCTTTACGGCGTGATGGTCGGCGCCACGATCCCGGGCCACCATCACCAGCCGGGCGTACTGTGCGGTATTCCCCGGGCCGAAAGGTTTAGCCAATGGACGATGGCTGATCTTTGCTTTTTGGCGCTGACTGGCAAGAAGCCCCAAGGCGAAGAGGCGCTGCCGCTGCAAATCCTGATCGGGCTGTTGATCTCTAACGGGCCCGGCGCGATTTCAGCGCAGGGGGCGAAAGGCGCTGTGTCGAGCGACGGGCCGCAGAGCCCGGACCGGGTCCAGATAAACAAGGGCATGTTGGGCTTTCTGAGCCATTGCGGCTTTAGCCATGGCGGCAACGGATTTGAGGGCATCGCGTTCCTGCTTGAGCAATTCAAGGACAGCGGGCTCAGCAATCCGGCCGATCCGAACCACGGCCTCGACCTCAAGGCGATGGCGCGCGCGTTTGCGCAAAACTACAAGCGAGAAAAGGCCAAGGCCAAAGAATTGGGTGCCGACGTCCGCGCGTTGCCGGGGGTGCATCACCCGGTGTTCAAGGGCAAGCCCGTCAACTACGATCCACGCGAGCGCTTCATCGCGGACTACCTGGAAAAGCGCGGCGATTACAACGTGTTCCACGCCTTCTACCGCGAGCTTGTGCAGGCGCTCTACGATGTTGGCGCTAGCCGCTATGTGTTTTGCGTCAATGTCGATGCGGTGATCGCGGCGTTGCTGCTGGCACTGCTTTGGAACGATTACACAGCCGGTGACCTCAGCGAGCACGATCTGGAGCATGCCGCTTTCAATGTGTTTCTGTATGGCCGGATGATTGGGGCGGCGGCGGAAATCGATGACCACCTCAATCGTGGGCGCAATATGGACACCCGCACCCCGGCATCGGCCTGTCGCTTCGTGGTTTAAGAGGTGGTCGCGCCAACCGCGAGCCTCGGGCGCTCGGCGCGCATCATTCTGATGGTTGCAGCCCCAGTTGTATGGGGCGGGGCAGCTGCCGATCCGCCTGCTCAGATCGTGCTGTGGCGCGCGCGTCAGCCAGGGGCAAGGTAAGCGTCACGCACAGGCCAGGTGCCGCGTCACTGAGGGTCAATGTGCCGCCTGCCCCCTCGGCCACCACTCTCGCGATCGGCAGCCCGAGACCCGAGCCGTCAGAGGGTGTGATCTGGTTAAAACGCTCAAGCGCGGCGGCGTAATCGTCAGGGGCAACGCCTTTGCCGTCATCGCGCACGCGGATGTGGAGATTGGCGCCGTCGCGCGCGCAGTCCAACGCGATCAGCGTAAGCCCTGGGCCTCCATGGCACGCGGCGTTGCTGACGAGATTAACGAGAGCCTCTTGCAACAACGTACTGTCAATCCGCACGTTACAAGGGGTCTCCGGCAGCACCATGTCGAAGACAACGCCGCGATCCGCCGCAATCTGGGCCAGCGGCTCCCGCAGCACCTCCAAAACCGAATGCACTGGGAGGGCTTCATAAGGTTCCGCGCTGCGCACGGATTGCGCCCGCTCGAGCGCGAGCAGATCTTGGGTCAGCCGAGAGGCATGGCGCGCGGCGGACAGAAGATCGGCGCTGCGTTCTTTGGTGTCGGCCAAGGTCTTGGCATCCGCCACCGCCTCCGACAAAGCCACCATCGCGCCGATAGGGTTGCGCAATTGATGCGCGGCGTTCGAGACCATTTCCTCTCGCGCTTTCAACGCGCCAGCGAGCTCCGCCAGAAGCGCATTGAGCCGCCCGACAATCCCTGTCACCTCGCGCGGAATGCGGCGCTGGATCGGGCTCAAATCCTCGACCGAGCGGCGCGCAATAGCGTCTTCAAGGCTGACAAGGGGCGCAAGACCGAAGCGGATGCCGAACCAGACGATCAGCGCCGCCGCGATCCATAGCGTGACCAGAACGCTGGTGGTGCGGCGGGTCAAACTATCGACAAAACCCTGACGCACCGAGACATCTTGCCAGACCGTAAAGGTGAACGGCCCGCTGAGGCCGTCCACGGTCATCTGATCGGTAAAACGCACGGCGCGCACCGGGCGGCGGTGATAGCTGGCGTCATAGAAAGCATACGCGCCCGCCGTGTCATCACTCTCGGCGAGCCGAGGCGGCGTGGCGTACCCGGTCACGAAGACGCCGTCGGGGGCGTAGACATGGTAGAAAACCGGCCCGCCTGACGTGTCGCGCAACAGATCGCGGGTATCCTGGCGCAGGGCGTCGCCGCCGGTGAACGCGGTATCGCGCGAAATCCCAAGCGCGGTGACCAGTAAGGAACGGTCAAAACGGTCGGCCGCGCGTTGCCGGGCATCGACCAAGGCCCACGCCGAGACAATGAAAATCACGATCAGAAGCGGGATCAGCACTACCAGCGTCAGCCGCGTGCGCAGTGAGAAATGCCCCCTCATTGCGATGGCTCAAGCAAACGGTAGCCCAGGCCGCGCTGCATCCGAATTTCAAGACCGAAGGGTTTGACCCGTTTGCGCAGCCGCGAGACATAGACTTCGACCACAGGCTCATCGACATCGCTGCCGGTGCCGTAAAGCCGGTCGAGCAGCGTCTGCTTGGAGACCGTGCGACCGCGTGCGGCCAACAAGATCTCAAAGAGCGACACTTCCCGTCTCGGCACTGAGATGGGGCCGTCGGGCCCGATGATCATGCGCGA
>JBCDGW010000151.1:0-6365 GCA_038750765.1 Pseudomonadota bacterium
CACACTAACCGCTGAAACCGGCAGAAAAATCACAAACCCCTGTAATCAGGCGATATTCTGTATCGAAAATCCGGCCATACACGGCCGCGCGGGGCGCTGCGCGGCGAGAATCAGCGTTTCGCTATGGAATCAGCGCACCCCGTCCACCGCAAACCGGGCACGCGAGTCGGCGCTGCACGAGCAAGAGCGCACAAAACGACGGCGCGCGCGGGCCAGCGGCCGACGCGCGCGGGTAGTATTGCTCGAAAAGCGGGAGAGGCGGCTTAGGCGGCGTGCGAGGCTGCGGCGCTGAGGCCTTCATCCAACGCGGTCAGAATTGTCTGCACGTCCTCGGATGTCAGGATCAGCGGCGGTGACATCATCACGTTATTGCCGGACACCCGCACCATCGCGCCTGCCTCATAGGTGCCGTGGAAGACAGCCGCCATCGTCGCCTTATCGGCGGGCTGCTTGGTTTCGCGATCCGCCACAATCTCAAGCGCCGACATCAGGCCATGCCCGCCGCGCACATCACCCACCAGTTCATGCTTTTCCTTCAAGGCGCACAACCCCGCAAAGATCTCCTGCCCGCGGGCGGCGGCATTGTCCTTCACATTCAAGCGCTTCGTCTCGGTCAAACAGGCGATGGCCGCGGCGGCGCCCACCGGATGACCGGAATAGGTGTAGCCAGAAAACACGGTACCCCGCCCGCTATCATCGGCTTCGAACGTGTCTGCCACATGATCCGAGATCATCACCGCGCCGAACGGGAAATAACCGTTGGTGATTGCTTTGGCGGTGCACATCAGGTCCGGTTTGACGCCCCAGTGGCGCGAACCCGACCAATCGCCGGTGCGCCCAAACCCGGTGATCACCTCATCGGCGATGAGCAATATCCCATGCCGGTCGCAGATCTCACGGATACCGGGCATCAGCGTCGGATGCGGCGGCAGTACCCCGCCTGCGCCCAAGACCGGCTCCATAATGAAGGCGGCAATCGTCTCAGCGCCTTGGAACGCAATCTCATCTTCGAGCGCCGCCAGAATGAACCCGGTCAGCGTCTCGGCGTCCTCTGCCCCGAACGGATTGCGATAGAGGTAGGGGGCGGGGATATGGAAGCAGCCCGGCATCAACGGCTCATATTGGGTGCGGAAGTTCGCGTTGCCGTTGACGGATGCGGCCATCGTATGAGTGCCGTGATAGCCCTTTTTGAAGCTGATATATTTCGTACGCCCGCTCGCGCCGCGCACCTTGTGGAATTGCCGGGCCAGCCGCAGCGCGATCTCCACGCTATCCGACCCGCCGGAGGTGAAAAAGCACCGCGTCATCGCCTCTTCAGCGAAGAACTCCTGGAGCATCCAGCTCAGCTCAATCGCCGCGTCATTGGTGGTGCCGCGAAACGCCGAGTAAAACGGCAAGGTGTCGAGTTGGCTGGTTATCGCGGCTTTGACCGGATCGCAGGAATATCCCAGATTGACGTTCCAAAGCCCGCCGACCGCGTCCAGCACCCCGTGACCGTCCACATCCCAGACGCGCACACCCTCGCCGCGCACGATAATCTCGGGCGGGTTCGCCTGCATCTCAGACGGGTGCGCCATCGGATGCCACATGAACCGCGCGTTATTTTCCTTCAGAAAATTCATGTCCTTCACGGGATGTCTCCTCTGCCCGGCGCTTCCGCTGCGACACCCTAACCGGCGCGGCGCGCGCGCGCCAGCGGGATGATTTCAATCTGACACGATCGCCCCAGAATTGGCTCAGTTCCTGCGCGACCTTGGCCGCCTCTGCGTTTTATCCGCGCTGGATGATGACAATTTAGGAGTGCGCCATGATACCTCGCTATTTGTTTCGCCGTCAAAGTATGCCGGGATTGCCAGGGCGCGGTCCTGAGCACGGTCTTGGTCGCGGGTCAGGGCGCGCATTCGTGGAGAGTTTTCAGCACGATAACGTGGCGCTTGCGCGCACGCGGTCAGTGCGGCGCAGTCTTCCTTGGGTGCATTTCGCGGCGTTTTTGTATTTAGCGATGGTGTTGCGGGTGGTGTCGATGGCCGAGATGGGCCCGGGGAGCTATGCCGCGCGGGTCGTCGATATGCGCGCGGGATCCGCGGTGGAGCGGATCACGGCGGTCATCATGCAACCCGACCCCATTTCTCAAGGGCTCGCGGTCAATGTGCGCCGCGGTCTCCGTGCGCTTAGCGGCGGCTAGCGCAAGCGGTACCTGTGCCAAGGCGGGCAGCGTGTCCTGCCTTTAATGAACGGGTCGCGTCGAAAGTGGTCTCGGCGCCGCGGGCATTTTAGCGGCTGCATGCATTATCGGCGGGCTGCGGGCACTTTAGCGGCGCTGCGGGCATTTAAGCGGCGCTGCGGGCGTTGTCGGCATGCTGGCATGGCGCGACCCGATAGACGCCTGCGTGCTAGAACCCGGGCGGTTGCAGGCGAGAGCGAGCGCGTCACTCTAAAGCGCGTCACTCTTTAACGCCGTCACCCGGCAAGGCCAAAATCTCACGCATTACCGTCTAAAGGAAACCGTCTAGAGAAACGTCTTCCAAAACACCCGCAAAACCGAGCCAACTCTCCTGCGGCTACACCACCGCGCGCCCCTCAAGCCGCTTTTGCACCAGACCGACCAAGCGTGCCAATTCGGGGCCGAATGCCTGCCTGTGCGCCCGCGCCTGGGCCAGCGCATCGGTGGCATCGGCCAGCGCCCTATCATGGGCCGAGCGGGCAACACCGGTCAGAAACTGCGTCGCGTAATCGAGCGATGATGCTGTTTCACCCTCGTGCAGCAAGCTTGCCACATGAGCCAGATCCTCGTGAAAGGCGATCTGATCAGGCACGACCGTCTCGGACGGCACCAGCGCCAAACCCTGCGGCTGATACTCATCAGGCAGCCGATCAAGCACCGCGCGTTGAAACACCGCCAAGCTTTCAATCGGTTTCGCTAAAACGCCGTCGGCGCCCGCTGCTAAGGCCTGATTGAACAGGCAATCATCGCCCGATGTCGCCAGGATCGCCGGGATCCGCTGCGGCGCCTTGGCCATACGCGCGATCAAGTCAAGCCCTGACCCGTCGGGCAGGCCGAGATCGACGATGAGAATAGTCGGCTGGTACACAGATAAGTGGCGTTGCGCCGATGCGAGTGTGTCAGCGCGTCGAATGCGCGCGCCTGATTTCAAACATAAAAGCCGCACCGCCTCTGAGGCAAATCGGCTATCCTCCACCATTAAAACTGTCGACCCGGAAAGAGGGCGGTCTGCGCGGGTCTTTTGCACCATCGGTGCATCGTCCAATATCTTGGGCATAAGAACCTCGTGGCTGTTCGCCTCTCACACTCTTTGCCAAGAATCTAAATCTGCGCTTAATTTCAGGATTTTTTCATAGGAATTACGCAAATTCTTTGGTTGCGGCATCTGTGCGCTGGCAAAAACCGGGCGGCGGTGGCATGCGAGGCAGGCCATCACGGAGGACAGCATGATCGGTCGGCTCAACCACGTCGCTATCGCGGTGCCAGATCTTGAGGCCGCAGCGGCGCAGTACCGCGAAACATTAGGCGCGAAGGTGGGCGCCCCGCAGGATGAGCCTGACCACGGGGTCACGGTGGTCTTTATCGAGCTGCCCAACACCAAGATTGAGTTGCTCTATCCGCTGGGGGAGGGCTCCCCGATTGCCGGGTTTCTCGAGAAAAACCCCGCCGGCGGCATCCACCATATCTGTTACGAGGTGGCCGATATCACCCGTGCCCGCGATGCGCTCAAGGCCAGCGGCGCGCGCGTGCTCGGCGATGGTGAGCCGCGCATTGGCGCCCATGGCAAGCCGGTTTTGTTTCTCCATCCCAAGGATTTTAACGGCGCCCTAGTCGAGTTGGAGCAGGTCTGATGCAGATCACCTCCGGTTTGGTTCTGTTCGCCATCATCTGGTTCATGACGCTGTTCGTGGTGCTGCCGCTCAAGCTGAAAACCCAAGGCGATGTGGGCGAGATCACCCCCGGCACCATGGCCGGCTCGCCTGCGGAGCTGAACCTCAAGCGCAAACTCTGGATCGTAACCGGCATTTCGGTGGTGCTGTGGGTGATTATCGCGGGCATCATTATCTCGGGCGTGATCACGATGTGCGACATTGACTGGTTCGACCGGATGAATTGCGCCGAGCAGCCGCTATAACCCCTTTGGTCTCGACGAATTACGCCTGCCCAAGCCGGTTTAAGCGATGGAATAAGTGGGTGAAGGTGGCCGCGCCCAGGATTGGCACCGCCAGATTGACCACCGGGATCGTCAGCGGCACTACCATCAGCAGACCAGCCAGCCAGACCTGGCCGCGGGCTTGGCGAAACGCCTCGCGCGCGCCGCGGCGACCTAACCGGCGCATGGCGGCGATTTGGAAATATTCTCGCCCCAACAAATAGCCATTCGCGGCGAAAAACAGCACCGGTGCCAGCGGCGCCAGCGGGATCGCGGCGAGAAACACCACCCCGTTGACGGCTATGAGCAGCCCGACAAAGCCCAGGCTGTCGCGGATCGCCTCGATCAAAGGGGGCGGCGTTGCGGCAGGCAGGTGCGGGTAGTGGCGCGCCTCAACCGCGTCAGCCACCTCATCCAGGAACAGCCCGGTGAAAAGCGACGCCACCGGCACCATCAACACCACCGAGAGCAATATCACCAAGGGCACGCTGGCCCAGGACAGCGCTGTGTCGACCCAGGTGATCGTGCCGATCCAGGGCAGGGTGACCGCGTCGGGCAAAAGCCACCCTGCCAGCGCGATCAAGCCGTAGGCCAGCGCTATGAGCAGCGCCGCACTCAGCGCAAAACCTTTGAGCAGGACGCCGCGAAACCGCCTGTCCAGGATCTGCGCCAAGGCTTTGAGAAAATCCCCGATAATCATCGGTGGCAGGGCGCGGCGTTAAGCATCCACCCACGAAGTGATCGCGTCGAGCTTCGGGCGAGGCCGCTCATGGGGCGCAGCGGTCTCGGTGCCAAGATGGATGAAGCCCGCGACGCTCTCCTCCGCGCCGAGCCCCAGCGCTTCGGCGACGAATTCGGCATCGTGCGAAGCCCAACCCGAGAGCCAGTTTGCGCCCCAGCCCGCCGCCAACGCCGCATTGACCAGCGCCAGACATACCGCGCCCGCTGAATAGATCTGCTCGATGCGCGGGATGCTCGATTCCTTTGGCGCGGCGATGACGGCCACCACCAGATCCGCGGTGTCGAATTGATTGACGGCTTTCGCAATCGTCGCCTCGTTGAGCCCCAGCCGCACCCCATGGGCAGGGACAAGCCCCGCGATCCGCGTGAGCGCCGCTTTGGAGAGCACGATAAAACGCCAGGGTTCCAGCTTGCCGTGATCGGGCGTGCGCGCCGCCGCGGTCAAAAGCATGGTCAGCGTCTCGCGGTCGGGCACCGGGCCGGTCAGCGACTTAGCAGGACGCGACCGGCGGGTGAGTAGGAAATCGAGAGCAGCTTGGTTCGGCGTCGGCATCATGACCCTCCTTAAGCCTTCAGCAAACCACCGGAATCACAGCCCTCGGTCGAATGCAATACACGGCCTGATCGCTGCGCGCGTTCGACCTTTCGCTGAAGGCTGAGGTTAGTGGTCGAACGCCATAGACAGTCTCGTCTACAAATAAAAGTTGACCAAAATTGTCAAGATTAACCCGAGCGCCGTGGCCCACGGCACGACGTCCATCACGCGCGCGCTCGGCCGCCTCTCAAATGAAACAGGCGATTACTAAAGTAGAGCGGCGCCCTAAAATCCGCTCTTCCGTCCAAGTATGGGGCTTCCCTGCCGAGAGAGAGTCATCAACGCGATCTGGATCTAGGTCCTGATGGCCGCGCGAGGCTGCTGTGCTGCGCGGCGATCTCCCTGATGCCGCCCCCTGCTGATCAGAAACGAGCGGCCCGCCACACCCGGAAGACTTGCGCCGGGATGGCCGGTAACCAACCGCGCTGCCCCGCTCTTCCTTCACAGGCGCCGAAAGCTCTCCCATCCCGCGCGCGTTTGCCCGCTGGGCTGCGCCGCCCCCCGCTTGAGCGCTAACCCCCCCAAGCAAAGGGCAAGCCCCCGGCCAGGCCTCAAAGCGGTCGCCCTGCTTCTTCTTTTCCCAAATACCTCCGCCGGAGGCATTAAAAGTCGTCGGCGCAAACCGGTCCGCGAAGAGCGGCGTTTCCGCCGCCCACCGCACTATTCTGCGCCAATCAACCCGCCTTAAGAGGCGATGTTCATCATCTCGGGCGTGGGCTCAAACCCTTCGCGGCCCACCCCTTGATACCAATGGAACCCTGCACGTTTGGCGTCTTTTTCGGTGTAGACGTTTCGCAGGTCGGCGATGCGGGGTTGGGCCATTTTCTTGGCCAGGCGTTTGAGGTCGAGGGCGCGGAATTCGTTCCATTCGG
>JBCDGW010000152.1:0-6349 GCA_038750765.1 Pseudomonadota bacterium
ATGAAAAGAAGGGTACCGACAGCGCGCTGCCGGGGTTTAAGCCGTCGGTCCCGGTGGTGTTCTGCGGCCTCTTCCCCGTTGATAGCGCTGATTTCGAGGATCTGCGCAACGCGATTGAGAAACTGGCGCTGAACGATGCCAGCTTTAGCAATGAGATGGAGACCTCCGCGGCGCTTGGTTTTGGCTTCCGCTGCGGCTTCTTAGGGCTCTTGCACCTAGAGGTGATCCGCGACCGGCTTGAGCGGGAATACGATATCGAGTTGATCACCACCGCCCCTTCGGTAATCTATCACGTGCATATGAAAGACGGCGAGATGCGCGAGCTGCACAACCCCGCCGATATGCCCGATATCACCACGATCAGCCATATCGAGGAGCCCCGGATTAAGGCGACAATCCTGGTGCCCGATGAGTATCTGGGTGATGTGCTGAAGCTATGCCAAGACCGCCGCGGCATCCAAGAGGATCTCACCTATGCCGGGAGCCGCGCGATGGTGGTCTATGATCTGCCGCTCAACGAGGTGGTGTTCGACTTCTATGACCGTCTGAAATCCGTCACCAAGGGCTATGCGTCGTTTGATTATCAGCTCACCGGCTACCGCCAGGACACGTTGGTGAAGATGCAGATCCTGGTGAACGACGAGCCGGTCGATGCGCTATCGATTATGGTGCACCGGGACCGCGCCGAGATGCGCGGCCGCGCGATGGTGGAAAAGCTCAAAGAGCTGATCCCGCGCCACATGTTCAAAATCCCGATCCAGGCGGCCATCGGCGGCAAGGTGATTGCCCGTGAGACTCTGTCGGCCCTGCGCAAAGATGTGACCGCCAAGTGCTACGGCGGCGATGCCTCGCGGAAGAAGAAGCTGCTCGAGAAGCAGAAGGCGGGCAAGAAGAAGATGCGCCAGTTCGGGAGAGTGGATATCCCCCAGGAGGCCTTTATCTCTGCGCTGAAGATGGATGGGTGAGCACCCCGTCGGGGTCTAGTGCGGCAGAAGTCCAAGGGCGGTGTAAGGTAAAAACGATTCTGACCCTGCCCGCCCCGCCCCGGACTTGATCCGGGGCCTCCCGCTCCGCTGACTTCGATAAAGAGACGGCTATGTTTGCGGCCCGACCAAGACGCCAAGACGAACGCATTGCTTCAGCGCCAATGGGCAAGCCCCGAGGGCGCGGGTGATTCTCCAAGTTGACAGCGCAATCTGTCATGAATGCTTAACAAACCCCGCTGATCGCCAAAGCCATTTTGCACCTGCAGTAAGTCTGCCGAAAGCAACGTAAATTTCCAGTTATCCCCCGATTTTACCGTGTGTATTCAATGATTTATCCCCAAGAAAATTAGTGCCCTGAGGCGATTTTTGTTGCGCGTTTTGCTACCTGGGGTATCGTAAGTACATCGCAAGGGTCGCAAGACCGGCGCGGGACGCAAAGGCACCCCGGACGCTTCAGCGGTACAGGACGGCAACGCTCTGGAACGCAGATGAAAAAGGGATAGAGGGTTTGGCCATAGATCTCTTTGAGGTTTCGGCCCGGCACTTGAAGGTTGGAGCGGGTTACTTGGGGTGACCTGGGTAGCGGCCAAGGCCCGGAGGGTTGAGGTTTTTGATCAGGGGGGTCTGCAAAGGCCTTTTTGTTCAGGAAGGCGTCAGGCGATGCACAGACCGCGTCTATGCACCTGGCGCCTTTTCCTTATAAGGCCCAGAAACGGGTGAAACGCAAAGGGGCCCGCCTGTTCTCAGCCGAGCCCCTGTCGTCATGGATGCAACCGCGTCTTTCGCACCTGTAAGGCCCAGGTAGCGCGGTAAACGTTAAATATCAACTAAATCTTGTGCCAGCCGCGAGATGCGGTGGACGAGGCTCGCGTCAGCCGGTTGCACGACCGCACGCCGATAACCTGATAGGGCGTCAGACGAGGAGCCTTCAGGCTGCGCTGTGCGACCGCCTCATTCCACGAATACCGGCAGAAATTGTGGTCGCAGCACAACCACGGTGGGCCGCGATGGCAACGTGCGTAGCGACACTACATATTCGGGCCCGTCCACCTCTTCGATGGCAAACTCGTCGGACATCTCAGCAAGAAAGGTGTCTAGCGAGCCGCGCGCAAACCAATGCATCGGTATCACGATCGACGAGCGCAGACGCTTCACGATCCGCACCATCACATCCGTCGGCACGGTAAGCCCGCCATCGACCGCCGCCATCACCACGTCCAGGCGTCCGAGTGCGGCGTAATCCTTTTCACTCGGCTCATGGTGGAGATGGCCTAGATGGCCGATACACAGCCCCTCCACCTCGAAGACAAAGATCGAATTGCCGTTTTCCTCACTGCCCGAAAATGAGGAACGGATGTCGGTCGACACATTACGGATCAGCATCTCGCCCAGATCCACGTGATGATCGGCGCCTTCAGGCGTGCCGCTCCAGCCCCTCAACACGTGCGGAATGCGCGGATCGGGTGTCGGCGTCCAATGAGTAGAGTGCGCATGGTTCATGGTGACCACGTCGGGCACGAAATCACCCGCACCGGTGGTGCCATTGAAGTCCGTCACCGCGTTGAGGCCGCCCGGCGTTTGGATCAGGAACATCGAATGGTCGATATAGTGTATACGCACCGAAAAGTCGGGCACCGGGTCAGTGTAGGAAGCCTTTTGGATATAGCTCAGCCCCGGCGCGGCGTCGGCGATCGCGATACAGTGGCTGGGGCGTCGATCTTGCGCGCTGACCGCATTGGCGGCGAAGGCGAGGACAAGGGAAAGCGAAAGCAGATGTTTCATGGCGCTCCTCCTGGACATGAGCCTAACCGAAGAGCGGCGCGGAGCGTTAGTCAATTCCATCGCACAGGCAATGCGTGATCTCACACGACGCTTCGGTGCTCAAACAAGCGGCGCTCACCCGGCGCCGGGTTTCAACCCACATCGGTTTTGCCACGCCGATCAAATCGTAAATTGGCGAACAGCAAATGGTTGCGCCACCGTCCGTTGATCTGCAGGTAGCTTTGCGCCACGCCCTCATACTTGAAGCCGCTTTTTTCGAGCACGCCCCGCGAAGCCAGGTTCTCAGGCAAACAGGCCGCTTCGATCCGGCTTAGATCCAACTCGGTAAAGCCATGGTGCACGACCGCTTCAATCGCCTCCTTCATGTAGCCCTTGCGGGCGAAGCTGGCGCCAATCCAATAACCAAGCGTGCCCGACTGGGCCGGGCCTCGGCGGATATTGTCGAGCGTGATCGCACCGATCAGGGCGTTGGTGTCTTGCTGAAACAGGAAGAGCGGCACGGCCGTTTTGCCGTTGATCGCCCGCTGGGCCCAATAAACACGATTGGTAAAGGCCTTTCGCGACAGGTGATCGCGCGACCATGACGGCTCCCACGGTTTGAGAAAGTCAGCGCTGGCACTGCGCAGCCCTGTCCAAGCCCGAAAGTCTGCATGGCTCGGGGGTCTTAGAAACAGTCTATCGGTCACAAGGCGCAGCTTGCGTCGACGGGTGAGCATCACGCGGCTCGTCGCTCCCGCAAGCGGGACAAGCTGGGTGCGCGCTCAACCGGGCCGTACATGGTAAGCGCCGCCGGTGCCTGCGCGATGGTTGCCTCGGCAAAGCGGGCAACATCGGCGCGGCTTACCGCATCGATCCGCCCAACGACTTCGTCAAGCGAGGGGACACGATCCCAGATCGCGAGCAGACGCGCCAGCCGCTCGGCCCGGGCCGAAGGGCTTTCCAGCCCCATAAGAAGCCCAGCTTTCATCTGCGCACGGGCGCGGGCCACTTCGGTCTCGGTAATGTCGTCGGCCACCCGCTTCATCTCATCCACAGTCAAAGCCGCCAGATCACCTATCTGATCTGCCGCGGTGCCGGCATAAATCGTCGTCATCCCGGTATCGGCATAAGCGCCGGTTTGCGCGAAGATCGTGTAACAAAGGCCGCGTTTCTCGCGAATTTCCTGAAACAGCCGCGAGGACATCCCGCCGCCGAGCGCCGTGGAATAGATTTGCGCGGTGTAGATATCGCGGTCTCGGTAGCCCGGCGTCTCGAACGCAAGCGCGAAGTGCACTTGTTCGAGCCCATGCACCTCGATGCGTTCGCCGCCCGCAAAGCGCGCTTGATCCAGATGATCAGGCTGCGTGCGTGCCATGCCCCCGAACAGCGCTTCGGCGGCCCGCACAATCGCGTCATGATCCACCTTCCCAGCAGCGGCGAGGATCATTTTCTCCGGGCCGTAATGCTCGCCCACGAAATCGACGAGGTCGCCGCGTTCGAACGCGCGCACGCGCTCGGACGGGCCCAGAATGGTTCGCCCCAGCGGTTGCTCAGGATACGCCACCTCCTGCAGCCAATCGAAAATCACGTCGTCAGGCGTATCGAGGACTTGCCCGATCTCCTGCAAGATCACGCCGCGCTCCACCTCTATCTCGAGGGCATCAAAGACTGGGTTAAGCACGATATCAGCGATCACGTCGAGCGCGAGCGGCACATCGTCCTCCAGAACGCGGGCATAATAGGCGGTCATTTCGCGGCTGGTATAGGCGTTGATATAGCCGCCCACATCCTCGATCTCTTCTGCGATTTGCAAGGCGCTGCGCCGCTGGGTGCCTTTGAACGCCATGTGCTCTAGGAAATGGGCGATCCCGTTTTGCTCGATCCGCTCGTGACGCCCGCCTGCCATTATCCAAACGCCTAGCGAGGCGGATTTCATCGACGGCATCAGCTCGGTAACGATGCGGAACCCATTGGGCAGCGTGTGAATTTTGGTTGTCACCGCGCGATGCGCTCCTTGATGGCAGACTGAATCGCGCCCAGCGCGTTGGGCACGACGGTAACACGTTCTGGCCGGTCATAAAGGTCCGCCATGCGATTGGGAAGGGCGGGGTGTTGACCTGTTGCGGCCTCCACCGCCGCTGGAAATTTCGCTGGATGCGCGGTGGCGAGCGTGATCATCGGCTCCGGCCCTAAATGCTGCGCGGCAACATGGACACCGACCGCGCTGTGGGGGCATAGCATCTCGCCGCTGGCACGCAGTTCCGCGCGAATTGTCTCGGAGGTCTCCGCCTCACTGGCCCTCCCGGACGCGAATGTGTCACGCAGCGCTTCAAGCGCGCCTTGGCTCACGTGAAAGCCGCCCTCGCTCTTTAGCGCCTCCATCTCATGGGTAACCGCAGCGCTGTCCTGGTCATAGGCATAGTAAAGCGCGCGCTCGAAGTTCGAGCTGACTTGGATATCCATGGACGGGCTAATCGAGGGCTGCACGGTCCCTTTAACATGGGAGCCATCGATGAAGGTGCGGTGCAGGATATCATTCTGATTGGTTGCGATCACCAATTTGGCAATCGGTAGCCCCATGCGCTTCGCGATGTAACCTGCGAATATATCGCCGAAGTTGCCCGTCGGCACGGTGAAGCTCACGGCCTTCTCGGGCGCACCAAGGCTTACCGCGCTGGAGAAATAGTACACCACCTGGGCCAGCACCCGCGCCCAGTTGATCGAGTTAACGCTCGCCAGATGGACCGCATCGCGAAACGCGAAATCGTTGAACATGTCCTTCACCGCGGCCTGGCAATCGTCGAAGTCACCCTCGACGGCGATGGCATGGGCATTCGCTTCAACCACGGTCGTCATCTGCCGCTGCTGCACCTCACTCACGCGGCCTTTTGGAAACAAGGTGAACACATCCACGGCATCGAGGCCGCGAAACGCCTCCATCGCGGCGCTACCGGTATCGCCTGACGTGGCGCAGACGATGGTGATCCGTTCAGCGCGACGCTGCAGCGTGGCTTGGAACATTTGCCCGATGAGTTGCATGGCGAAGTCTTTGAACGCCAGCGTCGGCCCATGGAACAACTCAAGGAGGAAGTGCCCCGGCGCCAATTGCACCAGCGGCGCGCGGGCAGCATGGCCAAACCCGCTATAGGCGTCCGCAATAAGCGCCCGAAACACGTCGTCCTCGAAGGCATCGCCGATGAACGGCCGCATGACCCGAAAGGCGACCTCCTCATAGCGTTGGCCCGCCATAGCAGCGATGTCAGATCGGCTAAGCGACGGGATCGTCTCGGGCAGATAAAGCCCCCCGTCGCGCGCCAGCCCGGTGAGCATCGCCTCTTCGAAAGGCAGGCACGGCGCCTCTCCCCGGGTCGAAATGTAATACATTGGCGTCTTGTTCCCTAGCCAGTCCGACGCGTGATACGCCACAGCCAGAGCCCTGTCATCCCCGCCCAAACGAGACAGAGCGAAAACCAAGTCACCGCGTATTGCAGATGATCGTTCGGGATCCCGTCGGTGCCGACAGGGAGCGGCTCGGCAATGAAGCGATCAGCGGGGGCGATGCTGCGCGCCACAAGGAGGGTCGGCTCGGTGTCGAGCGTCTC
>JBCDGW010000153.1:0-6346 GCA_038750765.1 Pseudomonadota bacterium
AAACCGCCGATGAAGGATTGGATCGTTGTCGGGGTAGGCGATCTATCCCGCTGGGACGCTGTCGCCGCGTATTGCCTGAATACTTTTCGTACCGGAGAAAACACACCATGACCGTGACGGTAACCTTGATTTACGCAGGCATAATCGCGGTACTTATGGCCGTTTTATCGACGCTGACCGCGGTGAAACGGGGCTCGACCGGCGTCGCGCTCGGCGACGGGGGCAATGCGGGCCTGGCCCTGGCTATTCGGCGGTTTGGCAACCTGTCGGAATACGCTGCGATGGCGATCGTTATGCTTTTGTTGATGGAACTGGCAGGCGTCGCGCCCGGCTGGTTGCACGCTTACGGCATCGCGTTGGTCGCGGTCCGGCTTCTCCACCCGTTTATCCTGTTCGACAGCATGGAGGCGTCATCGGCGATGAAGGTGGGCCGGTTCGCGGCAGGCGCGGGCACCGCCGCGTTGCTGCTCGTCTCCGGCATCGTATTGGTCGTGATTTCCTTGGGCTGACCCTAGACGGTGATGGCGCGCGCCGGGGCTCTCACGTGATCGTCTAACCGCTAGCGTGCTGCTGCCTGGCCTTGTAGGCTGACATGGCGCGGCGCGTTTGTACCTGCACGCTCGGTTGCGGTTGAGCGCTGACGACACATCACCCCACGGGAGAGCACCCATGAAAGACATTGTCATCGTATCCGCAGCCCGCACCGCGGTCGGCGATTTTGGCGGTTCGCTCAAGACATGCACCCCCACCGAGATGGGGGCCGAAACGGCGAAAGCGGCGATTGCGCGGGCAGGGATCGCGGCCGACGAGATCCAGCAGGCCTTCTACGGCAATGTCATCCACACCGAGCCGCGCGATATGTATGTGTCGCGCACCATTGCGCTGGAGGCGGGCCTGGCCGAGACGACGCCCGCGCTGACAGTCAACCGGCTTTGCGGCTCGGGCCTGCAAGCGATTGTGTCGGGGATCCAAGCGCTGGGCATGGGTGAGGCCGAGATCGTCATGGCGGGGGGCACAGAAAGCATGAGCCGCGCGGGCTACATGATCCCGGCCGCGCGTTGGGGCCAGAAAATGGGCGATACGACCGGCGTCGATATGATGACCGCCGCGCTGCATGATCCGTTCGGGCACGGGCATATGGGGATCACCGCGGAGAATGTGGCCGAGAAATACGGCATCGACCGCGCGGCACAAGACAGTTTCGCTGTTGAGAGCCACCGCCGCGCTGCCCAGGCCACCAAGGAGGGGCGTTTCGCCGATCAAATCGTGCCGATGGTGATCAAAAGCCGCAAAGGCGACATCGTTTTCGAGATCGATGAGCATGTTCGCGCGGATGCCACCGTGGAGCGGATGGCGGCGCTGAGGACTGTATTCAAAAAGGACGGTATGGTCACCGCGGGTAACGCATCGGGGCTCAATGACGGGGCGGCGTCCCTGGTGCTGATGACGGAAGAGGCGGCAAGCGCGCGCGGCTTGAAACCGATGGCGCGGGTGTTGGCGTACGGCCATTCCGGGGTTGATCCGCGTTACATGGGGATCGGGCCGGTGCCAGCGATGAAAACCGCCCTGTCGCGCGCCGGTTTAACCGCCGATGATTTGGATGTGGTGGAATCAAACGAGGCGTTCGCGGCGCAGGCCTGCGCGGTCACGGCCGAGTTGGGCCTGGATCCGGCGAAAGTGAACCCCAATGGCGGCGCGGTGGCGATCGGTCACCCGATCGGGGCGAGCGGGGCGATTATCGCCACCAAACTGCTCTACGAACTCAAGCGCAGCGGCGGCAAGCACGGCGCGGCGACGATGTGCATCGGCGGTGGGCAGGGCATCGCTTTGATCGTCGAGGCGGTAACATAACCCGCTGGTGCGCCTCCCAGCAGCAAGCTAGAGCGATCCGGACGCGGTAAGGGGGGCGGGCGCTATGGCTGAGATCGATCTCAATTCGGATTTGGGCGAGGGCTTTGGCCCCTGGCCGATGGGCGACGACACCGCGATGCTGGGCATCGTGACCTCGGCCAATATCGCCTGCGGCGGCCATGCCAGCGATCCCGAAACCATGTTTGAAACCCTGCGCTTGGCAAAGGAAAACGGCGTTGTTGTCGGCGCGCATCCGGGGTTTGCCGACCGCGCTGGGTTTGGCCGCCGGGTGATCCCGATGAAGCCCGATGAGATCGGCCGCATGTGCGCAGCGCAGATCGGAGCGTTGATGGGTGTCGCCGCGCTTGTGGGCGTGACGGTCGCCTATGCCAAACCCCACGGCGCGCTGGGTAACCTCGCCGCAAGGGACCGCGCTGTCGCCGATGCGGTGGTCGCTGCGGTACAGTCGATTGACCCGGGCCTGGCGATACTGGCGATCTCGGGCACCCAGAGCGAGCAGGCCGCGCGGGCGGCGGGCGCGCCGGTTTACTCTGAGATTTTCGCCGATCGCGGCTATCTGTCGACCGGTCAACTGGTGCCACGCGGACAGGACGGGGCGATGATCCATGATGCGGGCGAAGCCGCCGAGCGCTTGCTGGGCTTTCTGGAAAGCGGGCGCATGCCGGTCATCGACGGTGACCCGATCCCGCTGGCCGCGCAGTCGATCTGCGTGCACGGCGATAGTCCGGGCGCGGTGGCGATGGCGCGCGCGGTGCGTGACCGTTTGCAGGCCGCCGGCGTCACCGTGGCGCCGTTCCTGACACGCGTTGACGGCTAGCGCTGGCTGCTCGGTGGCAATGCCTCAGGCGTGTCAACGGCGAGGACAATCGCGCCGTGTTTGTGGCGGCTTTCCACATGGGCATGGGCAGCGACGGCCTCGCTTAGCGGGCAGATCTGCGCGATCACCGGGCGCACGGCCCCCGCACTGACCATCGCGCTGAGACGGCGCAAATCCTCCGCGCGATCGGGGTTCACGGCGAGCCTTATCTTGCGGTGCCGCAGCGGATTGATCAGCGCCGCCCCAATCTCGCGCAGGCCATAATTGAGCGGCAAGAACAAACCACGGGCTGTCATCAATGCGCGCGCCTGGCGCGGTGAGAGCGTCCCGATTGTGTCAAAGACCACGTCGAAAGGGTCGGCGCCGCTGTAAATATCGGCACGGGTATAATCTAACGCGGTGTCCACGCCGAGGCTTTCAAGCAAGGCCTGACTGTCTGCACCGGCGACGCCGGTGACATGCGCGCCGAGCGCCTTCGCAATCTGCACCGCGTAGCAGCCAACACCCCCGGTCGCGCCGACAATCAAGAGACGCTGACCCGCGGCAAGGCGCGCATATTCGTGCAAGAACACCAGGGCGCAAAGCCCGCCGAAGGGGAGGGCGGCGGCCTGCGCGTAGGTGAGGCCGTCGGGTATCGGCGCCACAGCGGCGTCATCGGCTATCGTGATCCATTCGGCGGATGTACCGGCGCCGGGGCTGATGCCATACACTGCATCCCCGGGCGTGAAGCCGGTCACGTTGCGGCCCACCGCGACCACGTCACCAGCAAACTCCGATCCAAGGCGCGGATTACGCGGGCGGGTGAGGCCAAACATCAGCCGCCCCGGGATCGCTAGAATGCCCGGAAACGCCGCCGCGCGGATCCGCCAGTCACCGGTATTGACCGCGCTGGCACGCACTTTGATCAAGAGCTCAGTGGCGCTTGGTTCGGGGCGGTCATATTCGGCCAGTTCAACCACGCTCGGCGGGCCGAACCGGCGGTGGATCAGGGCTTTCATGAAGGCAAACCCTGGGTGTGGCGGGAGCCGATTAGCATAGCGCAAATCTCCTTATGCAGGGGCAGCGCGCGCAATTTCTGTCATAGGCGCGCGAGATATGCCTCTATCGCCCGAAACCCCGTGAGTTTGCGCTTGGGTATTGTGGCCGAGGCATAGAGCGCCGCCAACCGCTGATCAATCCGGCGCCGGTTCACCCAGAGATACCACCAAAATTCTGGCAGCATCCGCAACCGCTCGGGGCAATCATCGGCCAGATCCGGGCGCGAAACCCCCCGCTCGCGGATCGCGCGCCAGGTGATCCGCCCCATGCGGCGCCAGAGCGGCGCGTCTGTCCAAATCAAGAGATCAGCCCGGGCAAGGCGCATCTGATAGCTAGTGGAATGGCCGCCCTCAAACACCCAAACGTCGCGCGCCACGATCTCGGCGACGCGGGCAGGCTTCTCATCACGCGGGCGCTCCTGCCATCCTGGCAGCCAATGCACCTCACGGTCCATGTGGTAAACCGGCAGGCCAAGCAAAGCGCCAAGCCGGCGCGCCAAGGTGGATTTGCCCGAGCCCGAGCCACCAACGATCATCACCCGGCGCGGTGAGAGAGCGGCACTTTGGCCATCTGCTTGCTCGGTGGCAGAAATGCGGGCGTCGTCTCGCCCGGCATGGGGCAGGGCTTGGGGTTGATCAGGCAGCCGGGGCATGGGGCACTCCGATAGAGGCGGTAGAACAGCCGGCAAGAGGCGCGCCGCGTTTGGCAGCACGGGCGCCGCCGGGCCGCCACGAGGGCCTGATGCGCTGTCGTCGTTACGCTGTCAATCGCGCGGGTTAGGCGGCACCTCAAAGGGCGGGCATAGCCGGGATATCCGTCGGCCCTGGCATCGCCCCGGTCGCGGTGAGCATGGCATGTATCTGCCCTCGGTGGTGGGTTTGGTGATTGAAGAACTGAACGACACAGAGCGCTTTGGGAAATGTGACCCGATCCGAGCGGTTGGGCGGGTACCAGATGACGGCGCCGCTCAGATCTTTTGTGCTGATACCGGCCACCCAATCCGCGACCTCGCCGTCGCGCGCCACGCGCAAGTCTTTAAAAGTTGCCCAATCCGACGGGCTGGTGAGCGAATGGGTGATTGTCTCGTGCGGGCGTTCGTTACCGTTCAGGCGGGCCAGCATCAGCGCGTCAGCCCAATAGAGATGGTTGAAGGTGGCTGCGATGGATTTGAAGAAAGCGCCGCGATCACGCCAACGGTGAGCGTCGGTTAATTGGTCAGCCGCGGTGATAAGCGCGGTGTTCTGCCAGCTATTGTAGCGCGCCATCAGGCGGCAATACTCAACGGAAATCATGGGCATAACGCCGGTCCTGTCGGTGGTTTATGGGAGGGGAGCACACTGCGCCGGGAAGGGGCGCTTGCGCGGTCTCGCCCGGGCAGGTGCCCTCGCGAGATAGCAAAGCCTACCCCGCCACTGCCGCGGGCGATAGCGCCTTGGTGCACGCCTTTGTCTCGGTCGCAGGCGACAACGGCGGATTTCCGCGCGTAACGGGCCGTGGCGTTACCGCGATAGCCGGACATACCTGCGCTAAAGTATCAATTAAAGGCGTGTTGATTTCCGATCAATCAAATGCAACGGCCACGACAACTTGGCTTTAAAAATGCTTGGCGTCGCGCAGTTGCGTTTTTGTGTGAATGACGCGCCGGAACCTTGAAATTCACCAAGTATCCACCGTAATAGAACTATGTGAAGTTTTTGTATTTGAGCGAGAAGAGCGGGTTTTACGGGCTCGTGCTCAAAGCAGTTTACAGCCGTCCCCCAACCTTTAACGCAGGAATGTCACCATGGTCGATAAAGCGAAAGCCGATGCACCGTTGTCGCTGACGGCAAGCATCGTTGCTGCGTATGCCGGGCATAACCAATTGCCACGCGATGAGTTGCCGGTCTTGATCCGGTCTGTTTTTGGGACGTTGACGTCGCTTGAAACCGGTGTCCCCGAGCCGGAGGAAGCGGAAGAGAGCGCGCCCGGGCCGCTGATCCCGGCGGTGCCAATCGATCAATCCGTGACCAAGGACGCGATCATCTGTTTGGAAGATGGCAAGTCGTTTAAGACGCTCAAACGGCATCTGAACGCGGCCTACGGCATGACCCCCGATCAATACCGCGAGCGCTGGGGGCTGTCGAAGGATTATCCAATGGTTGCGCCGTCTTACAGCAAGAAACGCGCTGCCACGGCGAAGAAGATCGGGCTCGGTCGCAAGCGCAAATAGGTCTGGGCAAAAGCGCGTCGCCATCCGCTTGTGTTGCGCCTGCTGAGGCGTGACACGTCGCCGAGATTTATAGGGCATGTCCTATACGGTCGGGGCGAGGGCCGTGCGCTGCGACCGCGTCGTTGGCCGTGCAAGACACGAACCACATTTGTATGACATGTCATACAGATTTAACTGACATCGGGATCAACGCGGCGGAGCGACTAGGCTAGGTCCGCTCGCTGCGTTGCGCGTAGGGCGTGACGCCGTAATGGGCGCGGTAGACGCGGGAGAAATGGCTCGCGCTTTCAAACCCGCAGGCCAGGCTCACCTCGATCACCGACGCCTCGGTTTGAATCAACAGCTGCCGCGCCCGGGCCAGCCGCAGCGCCATGTAGTACCGCTTGGGCGACGTATTGAGATGTTGGCCA
>JBCDGW010000154.1:0-6090 GCA_038750765.1 Pseudomonadota bacterium
CAACGGGCTGCCGCTTCGTCTAAGCCAGCGCTTCGCGTGGAGCTTCTTCGGATCGTCCGGATAAAGCGCTTCAGAACCACGGTCGCAGCGGCATCCCCCGGCCCGCCGCTGCTTGCACCGTCGTGTTCAACCGCCAAATCACGCACTCGCTGGGAGCAAAAGCCGGTAACACGGGGTATCCATCGCGCGACGCCGCTTTGAGTGCGCATCGTTGGCGCCACCCTCCGAACAAAGCATCCGCCCGGGATAACCGCCGCAGGCGCCGGGCAGCGGCGGGCCGTCCCACGGGCTGCCGCTTCGTCTAAGCCAGCGCTTCGCGTGGAGCTTCTTCGGATCGTCCGGATAAAGCGCTGCAGAACAACGGTTACAGCGGCATCCCCCGGCCCGCCTTATCGTTGGTGCGGCGGCGGCTTTTGTTCCCTAGGTCAACGCCTAGAAGTCAGACCGCACGCCCCCGCGCGCCTAGCAACCACCGAGCGCGGCGACTCTGAATGGGCCAGCGTTGGCGGAAGCACCGAGGCTATCGGTGGCCGCAACGCGCAAGATACCGGTATGGGGCGGCGCAGTGCGTAAGCTGACAGTGGACGAGACCCGCGAGGTCGCCGCTTGGACCGGTGCGAAGCGCACCACCACCCGCTCAGCGCCAGGCACCCCCGCCTCGCTAATCCCCACATCGTCTCCTGCGGGGCTGACGACGAAGTCAGCATCCGATAGCGTGCCCGAGAAAGTCACCTCGACCTGCGCCAAACCGTCGCTATCGGACAGCGACAGCACGATCTCGGCACCGTCTTCGGTCTCCAAACAGGCGGGCAACGCAGTGGTGCCGCCCGCGCCCCGCACCATCACGTCGAGCGTCGGCGGTGAAGCCTCGGGGGCGGTGAGGCTGCGGATCGCGCCACAGCCGGAAAGCCCCGCGCAAGCGAGGGCCAGAGCACCTATCAGCAAATTCTGCTTCATAAGCGCGAGAGTATGCGCGGCGGACCAGCCACGGCAAGCCTAGTATTGTTTACCCTATTGGTTGTTTACCCTGTTGGAAGGCGCTAATCTGCGTTCGCGCGGCGGCGCGTCCAACACGTATGCACTGCGGACGAAACGGCAAATCCCCAAAAAACTCAAGTGTCGTGGATCTTATCCACCTCTGACTCACGATTTTTAAGGTCTTCGGCACGGCCCGGTCGACGTGTCCAAAAAATAAATAACAGGTAAACAATCGCCAAGACCGCCATCGTGGCGGCGCCCGGAATCAGGTAAGGCGACATATACATACTGGCCTCCATAACACGTGGCGTTAACCTTAACGGTGGATTCAGGCGGTATCGTGACCAAAGCGGGGTTCCGTCGCGGCTTCTGCCCGGGCGGATGAGGCCAGCGGGTTGGGCTGTGCGCCTTCGAAAGGCAGCGCGCCGTTCATCCTCGCGGCAACACGAATCCCACGACACCCCCACACGCCCCCAGATTACCCCGACAAGTGCTGTGGCCTGCCCGCGAGCGCGCCTATCCCACGAGCAGAGGAAAACTTGACCCGGGGGAGTCTTTGACATACCTCACCTGCAAGACGAGGGTGGACAATCCGGTTCGCCAGGCCGCGTTGCTTTTGCGGCTGTAATCCAAGCCGTAAGCCGAAAGGGCCGTATGACTGACTTTGCTGATTTGGGGCTATCTCCCAAAGTTCTGCGCGCTGTATCCGAAGCAGGATACCAAACACCCACACCGATCCAGGAAGGGGCGATCCCGCCAGCGCTTGAAGGGCGCGACGTGCTGGGCATTGCGCAAACCGGCACCGGGAAAACCGCAAGCTTCACGCTGCCTTTGATCACGCGGCTCGCCCGTGGTCGCGCCCGCGCCCGGATGCCCCGCTCGCTGGTGCTGTGCCCGACGCGGGAACTCGCCGCGCAGGTGGCGGAAAACTTCGATACCTATTCCAAACATGTCAGGCTGACCAAAGCGCTGCTGATCGGCGGCGTCTCGTTCAAAGAGCAAGACGTCTTGATCGATAAGGGCGTCGATGTGCTCATCGCGACGCCGGGGCGCCTGCTCGACCACTTTGAGCGCGGCAAGCTGCTCTTGACCGGGATCGAAGTGATGGTGGTCGATGAGGCTGACCGCATGCTCGATATGGGATTTATCCCAGACATTGAGCGGATCTTCTCACTAACGCCGTTCACCCGGCAGACCCTGTTCTTTTCGGCCACCATGGCCGCCGAGATCGAGCGCATCACCAACACGTTTTTGTCGGCCCCGGCACGGGTGGAGGTGGCGCGGCAAGCCACTGCCTCTGAGACCATCGAACAAGCGGTGGTGGTGTTCCGCGCGTCACGCCGCGACCGTATGGCGAAAGAAAAGCGCGAGATCCTGCGCGCTGTGATCGAGGCCGAGGGCACGCGGTGCACCAACGCGATCATCTTTTGCAACCGCAAGGTGGATGTCGATATCGTCGCCAAGTCGTTGAAAAAGCACGGCCTCAACGCCGAGCCGATCCATGGCGACCTAGAACAATCGCAGCGTACCCGCACCCTTGATGCGTTCCGCGATGGTAGCTTGCGGTTCTTGGTGGCCTCCGATGTGGCCGCGCGCGGGCTTGATATTCCGTCGGTCAGCCATGTGTTCAACTACGATGTGCCCTCCCATTCCGAGGATTACGTGCACCGGATCGGGCGGACCGGGCGTGCTGGACGCGACGGCAAGGCGGTGATGATCTCAGGCAAGGCCGATGAAAAGAACCTAGCCGCGATCGAAAAGCTCATCGGCAAGGACATCCCGCGCGCTGAAAACCCGGTGAAACCCGCGCCTGCTGAGAGTGTGGCTGACGCGGAGCCCGCTGAGGCAGCGCCGCCCAAGCCCGAAAAGCGCAGCCGTGCCAAGACGGAGCGGCCTCGTAGCCGCGACCGCAGCCGTGGTGGTGAGCGGATGGACGATAACGTGGTGGGGATGGGCGACCACCTGCCGAGCTTTATCGCCATGAGCTTTGAGGAACGCCGCGCCAGCTAGCCGGTGCGATACGCCGACACCGCTTAGAGACGCAGCCCTGCTCTGCCCTACCGGCGCAGTCGCTTGTTTCACATGCCGGGCAGCGTTTGACGGTTGGCGCTGTGGCCAAGCGCGCAATCTTATCGCGCACAGCACTCTTCGGCAGCGCCTTGAGCCACGCGGGCCACCTACCCGCCCCGTTAGACATCGGTCCGTAGAATAGCGGTGGCTCGGGCCGTCAGCAACGGATTGCCGGCAAAGCCGCGCGTCCTAACGGGGCCCCTGGCAAAGCCCCCGCACTGAGAGTTGCTGCCGCAATCACGGGCGCAGCCGCACATCAGCGAAACCATGCGCTTTAAGAATGCATTTTTGGGCAGAGTATCGCCAACCGCGCACGCCTGATGGAACTTTTCGCAATGTGTAAGCGGCACCGCGTCACGAAGTAAAACCGCCGATATCGCCCTGAAAAAGCGGCTTGGTGACAAATTCAGCACCATCGCGGTGTACAAACACAACACTTTCCGTATTTGCAATCGCACCGCCGCGGTAAATTTCAAACCGCCATATTGTACGGGGCTTCGCATGGCATATTTGCTCTGATGCCGCCGAGAATTCGTGTAACCTCACGCAATAGATGTTTACTCGACGACGCATCGAAGCCTCCGATACATCGCACCTATGTGCATGTCCCCCACTGAATGTTTCAGGAGTACAAAATGAAAAACCTATCGAAAGCAGCGCTTCTTATGCTCTGCGCGGCGCCGGTCAGCGCCGGCGGGCTCGACGTTCCGGTCGAGCCGCCGATCGTTAAGCTGCCGCCCGCACCCCCGCCGGTCGTCTTGGACTGGACTGGCTTTTACGCCGGTGCCCAACTCGACTCAGCAATCGGCGGTGATCTGACAGATGTCGGCGACATCGACGCCACTCTCTACGGCGTGTTCGGCGGCTATCGTAAAGATCTCGGCTCGTTCGTGTTAGGCGCCGAGGTGGATTACATGCTGGGATCCGGCGAGATCAACGCGGCTCAGGCACCGATCGACTTCGACGTAGACTCGCTTTTGCGCGTCGGTGTCGAGGCTGGTTTCGACGCTGGCAACACGCTGATCTACGGCACCGTGGGCTATGCTGACCTCAATCTGTCGGTCGGCGGCGCTGACCAGGATGGCGACGGTGTCTTCTACGGGCTCGGCGTCGACTACCGCGTGAGCGATCGGGTGATTATCGGCGGCGAGCTTTTGCAGCACGATTTCAACGACTTCAACGGCGCAGCCGGTAATGATCTTGATATCCTCACCATCGGTGTGAATGTCGGGATCCAGTTCTAAGCATTCCCGCAACGCCCGGTGTCTATGCACTGGGCGTTGCGCCCTGTACTAAGCGTATTCCCGCGCGCCGCACAGAATTTTGATGCCCTGACGCGCCTTCTCCCCTGCAACCTCCCTTTCATCACTGGTCCCAGTGATACCCGGGCGCATATGATCGGCGCGGAGAGAAACCGCGCACCTGATGCCGCGGCAGACGAAGGGGACCAATGATTACACCAAAAATCGAGATGACGCGCCGCCAGGCGCTTGCCGCCATGCTGGGCAGCGCCGCCTACCCCGCGTTCGCACAGAAAGCCGCCGCACCAGCCACGCCGTTTTCGTTCGACGCCCTCATCGCGCAGATGCAAGTGCGCGCGGCAGAACCCTATGCGCCGCCCGCGCCGCTGGATACGTTTTTAAGCGGGCTCACCTACGACGATTACCGCAAGATCAGCTTCCGCCCCGAGGCCGCGCGATGGGCTGAGACTGATCTGTTTTTCACCGCGTCGGCCTTTCATCCCGGCTGGCTGTTTCAGGAGCCTGTCGTGCTCAATGAAGTGGTAGCGGGCGAGGCGCGGCCGCTTGCCTTCAGCACCGGCGATTTCGCCTATCGCCAGGACCTCGCTGGTAAAGTGCCTGCGGATGCTGCGTTGTCGGGGGTCGCCGGGCTCAAGATCCGCTACCCGCTCAATCGGCCGGATATCTTCGATGAGTTGATCACCTTCCTCGGCGCCAGCTATTTTCGCGCGCTTGGCCGCGGCAACAGTTATGGGCTGTCCGCGCGTGGCCTGTCGATCAACACGTGGCTCGACGGCCCCGAGGAGTTTCCCCGCTTTTCCGAGTTCTGGGTGGAGCGACCCGAGGAAGGCGCCCACAGCCTGGTGCTTTACGCCGCGCTCGATAGCCCGTCAGTGACCGGGGCCTATCGCTTCGTGATCTCCCCCGGCGCCGATACGCAGGTGGATGTGGACGCGCATCTGAGCTTCCGCGCGCCAGTGGCACAGCTTGGCATCGCGCCGCTCACCTCGATGTACTACTTCTCCGAGCACAGCGAACGGCGCTTTGACGATTACCGCCCCCAAGTCCATGACAGCGACGCGCTGATGATCCTGCGCGGCGACGGTGATGTGCTGCTGCGCCCGCTCAATAACCCGCCGCGCGTGTCCAATTCCTATTTTTCCGAGGCTGGCTTGGCGCAATTTGGGCTGATCCAGCGCGACCGCGCCTATCCTGACTATCAAGATGCGGGCGCGCGCTACCATGACCGGCCCTCGGTGATGATTGAGCCGTTGAATGCGTGGGGGCCGGGCGCTGTGCGGCTGGTGGAGATCCCCACCGATCTCGAGATCGAGGACAATATCGTGGCGTTCTGGGCACCTGAGACCGCCCCCCTTGCAGGCGAGACCCGGCATTATGCCTACCGCATGCATTGGGGCGCCCTGCCCCCGGCACCCGAGGCGGTTCTGGCCCATGTTATCAGCACCCGCAGCGGTGTGGGCGGCCCTTCCGGCGTGCCGGTCAGCAACCCCAACCTGCGCAAATTCGTGGTGGATTTCACCGCCGGGGCGCTCGGCACGCTGCCCGGTGACACCGATCCAACCCCGATCGTCACCGCCTCCGCCGGCATCCTTTCGGGCGTGGTGCTGCACCGGGTCGATGATGCGGCCGCGACCTGGCGCTTGATCATCGATATCGACGGCCAAGATGCACCCTTAATCGAGCTGTCCGCGCACATAGCGGGCTTTAACCGCAAGCTCTCAGAGACCTGGCTATTTCAATGGGTGCGCTCGGTTTGAACCCACCTGCCTGCTCGCACGAC
>JBCDGW010000155.1:0-5963 GCA_038750765.1 Pseudomonadota bacterium
CAAACAGGCTTTCAGACGGCGCGCCCTCAGCAAAGACAATCTCATGCTTGTCGAGTAAAAAATGGACGTAGGTGATCCGCCGCACTGTTTGGTCCAGGAAGATCCCAGGCAGGTCAGCCAGTTTGATGGCCGTCACCAAGACTTCGCGCGATAGAAACATCCTCTTCGCAATCCTTGAGGACAGCAACATACGGTGCTGCCGCGAGACGAGCATGTCATTCTCCGGAAGCCCCAAGCCAAGTGATCCGGCGCTTATGCGAACGGGACGGAAGTTTTCGTTTGCAAAAGCGCTCTCGAATTCAATGGTCTGTGACCCGATCCAACGGACGGCCTCGTCGCGACCGTCATACGTCTTGACCAAGTCGCCAACTTTCAAGGTTTCTATTGGGACACTCCCGGCCGGCACGGCGATCCTTGTGCCTTCGCTAAAGCAAACGGCAGCCGCGGCAATCTCGGTCAGCTGTAACTCGCCATCATCCCCTGTATTGTCCTGACCCTCGATAAAAGTAACTTGCGTCGCGCCGTCGAAGCCATCGAGCTTGACGACAAACCTGGCGCCAAAGAACAGCCCAAAGATTGCATAATTGTCGCCAGCGCCGGTGTCGTCGAACGCGTCCGGCGTCGCACCGCCACCAGAGATTATCGCGTTGGGGCCGGGAACGAGCGTCCCCGTGCCGTCATCGACGGCGGGGAAGACCGAGAAAAAATCCCCGTTGCTGACCGTGTCATTGTCACCTTGGGTGCGAATGAGAAAGAAGCGATCGGCTTCGGTTCCAAGCGTGCTGACGTCGTTGAGCTGAATGTTGGCATCGAAGGTTGGTGGCGGAAACGTCACCGTCGAGCTTGAGTAGGTCGCAAGCTGATCACCGGAAAGTAGAAACTGCTCGTCGGCCATGAGCCCCTCAAGGATAGTTTCGCCAAACGGTCAACAATACTTCGAGGGTACCACACGTCACGGCTACAACCAATGCGGGTTATCCTGAATGGCGATCAGACAAAGCTGAGAGCGCTATATCGGCATAAACAAGCTTAGTTTGAACAAGGCACCTTTGTCGATATTGGGAAAAGCATCAGAGCGCGCCGGTTTCAGCAGCCACAAATTGGACCGCTTCAACTGTAGTGCGAGATGCCGAAAGCGGACCTTGCGCCATCGATGCGCAGAATTGATGCGCATAATTGCCGTATCCGGGGGGGACACGCGCCAGACAACGAAAGCAGGGCGCGCACGGATCTCGGTGTCATGATCCGTTGGCCACGCATCGCTGCTCTGGGCTGCCGCTCTGGGCCAACCAATAGCCAACCGCCGACATCCCGCTGGAAACTAACGCCAAAGTGCGGGTGAAGCGACTGAGCGCAACGAGCCCACTGCGCGCGTCATGCTTCCGCCATGATGCGCTGGCATGCTAACACAATGTTAGTGTTCAATGTTCCGTATCGGCTGTTGCTCTTCGCTGGTCTAACCGCGGCGCTCATTGTTTGCTGTTTTTGCATCTGGCTCATCAACATGCCGATCCTGGAGGCGTTGGACGCGCGCGGCGAAAAGACCCAAGCGCGGGTTGAGTGGGTCAGCGAGCCCTACTGGGTTTGGCATAAGCGCAATTATAGCCGCGGCAGCTACCGCATCGACATGGTGTATAGCTACCAAACGCGCGACGGTCAGCGGATCGAGGATGAGAAAACGCTGGTCAAGCAGAACGCGCGAAACCTCACGCCCGGTTTTACCTTCGACGTGGTCTATCTACCCGATGACCCCGCCATCCACGACAGCGATTATGGCAATGGATATGCCGGCTTGGGGATGATCTACGCGCTCATCCCGATGATCGGGGTTTGTGCGTTTATGACGGTGTTCTTTTGGCGCCGACGCCCGCCAAACTGGCAGGGCCCAAAGCTCTGGCCGCCGTTTCAACTCGCATAGGCACGGCCAGCAACAGTCGAAACGGGCGGTGTCAATGTCCCGGTGTGCAGGATCACCGCAAGAACCGCGTTGAACGCCGTTGAAAGACGAACGCGTCAAAAGCCACTTGCGCCGAACCCACCGCCCGGCGCGTTAGGGCCTCGCGATAAGCCATAGCCGGTTTGGCTACGTCATCCGCTTCAGCAAGCCGTCTCGCTTGAAAAACTGATGGTACAGCACCAGCCCGATATGACCGATCATCGCGATCAAAAGCACCCAGCCCGTCCCGATATGCGCCCATTTAGCGATGTCGCGCAGCGTGTTATCCGTGGGCAGGGGCCGCGGCATTTCCCAAATACCGAACAGGTTCACGCCGTAATTGCCCCACATCACGTAAAACCAACCGGTGATCGGCATCAAAAACATCGCTAGGTAGAACACTTGTTCGACCCGATGGATCACTTTGCGCTCAGTCGTTGAAAGTGTCGGTGCCCAAGGGGGGAGCTTGCCCATTTGTCGGTTGATGATGCGGATGACCGCCACAGCAAGCGCCACCAGGCCCAGCGATTTGTGCCAATTATAATAGGTATTGGTTTCAATCCCGGCAAAGCTCGACCCAAAGCCGATCGTCGTCATGATAGTGCCGCCGAGATATTGGGTGGCGAATAAGATCACGATGGACCAGTGCAATATCTTCGTCAGCGTGCCGTAGCCTGCACTCGAATTCACCAACGCCATCTGTCTCACCTTATCCCGTTTAGCCTCAGTATGGCGGGTCACGCCGCTCTGTGTAAATGCCATCGCTGCAGGCAAGCGAGTGGGGAGGGGCGGTGAGACCGTGCAGCGTGAAAATTCAGTTCTAGATCTACCGCGCTCCGGCAAAGCCGTCTAATCCTGCCAATCGCATGGCGAGAGACGCAATCAGGCAAGGGGGAACGGTTCGGTGACATGGCCGGCGGGCACAGCGCAGGCCATCGCCCGGTCGCTGGACATCTATTACCGCGATCGCGCCCGCACCGCGCGGATGGATCGGTTGAACGCGCAATTCGTGCGGCAAGGCGCGCTGGCCTTCGATATCGGCGCCCATCTGGGTGACCGCACCGCAAGCTTTCGCCGCCTTGGCGCCCGCGTCGTCGCGGTCGAGCCGCAACCCGCCATCTTCCGCGCGCTGCGCCTTATCCATGGGCGTGACCCCGGCGTCTCTCTGCACGCGACCGCAATCGGCGCCGCGCCGGGCCGTACAACGCTCTACCTCAACACTGCCAATCCCACAGTGTCTACTGCCGAGCGCGCGCTGGTCGATGCCGCGCAGGCCGCCGATGGCTGGTCTGATCAGGTGTGGGACCGGGCAATCGAGACGCCGGTGGTGACGCTCGACCACCTGATCGGCCAGCACGGTACGCCCGATTTCGTCAAGATCGATGTGGAGGGCTTCGAGGCGGCTGCCCTGCGCGGTCTGAGCCACCCTGTTCCGGCTCTGTCGTTCGAGTTCACCACCCTCCAACGCGCAGTCGCGGTGGACGCGCTGCACGTGCTGGGCGCGTTAGGGTCCCACACCTGCAACTACAGCCTTGGCGAAACCCACACCCTGGCGCTGCCGGACTGGATAACGCCCGACGCGATGGCAGCACAGGTGAGCGCGCTGCCCGAGGCAGCCAATTCAGGCGACATCTACGCAAGGCGGGTGGGCTAAGGACAACGGTTCGCTAGGGGGAAGACCGCCGCCGCTCAGCCAAACGCGCCCGCGAGACGCGATGTTTGCGCATGCCGCTATATCCTCTGCTTGGGGTCTTTTGCTGTGACGCGCACTGACGCCATGTCTATCCGCCAACTCTACCGGTCCAGGTGCTGCTTCCCTCTCACCCCTATCGATCACCCGAGCGCGATGAGGGGTTGGCCGGTAACCGCCTGCACGAAGAGGAGGGCGGTCGCCGCCACCCACGCGCCGGTGGCGAGCCTGACGCTGCGGATGCCCTGCGCCGCGCCCATGCGGTCAAGCCAGAGGCCCAGCAGCGGGAGCGCTTGCATCGCGTGCAGCGCCAGGAAATGCGCCGGGCGCAAGTCGCCTGTGACACCCGACCAGCCCATGATCGGGATCGTCGGCCCGCCGGGCGGGTGCACGCCTTCATAGGGGCCGCTGCCGTTTGATAGCCACCCCGCGACCACCAGCGTCAGTACGAAGCTCGCAACGAAGCCCAGCCACACGCCCTCCCGTGTCGCCGGACCAAACCGCGCGCCCGGGTCACGCTTGGCGATCCAGCCGATCAAGCCGATGGCGATGACGAGATAGACGGCGCCCCCGGCCATCACGGTCGTGTACATCAGCGCCTCGAACGGCGTCTCGCTATTGTAGTGGCTGTCCGCGCCGCGTGCGGCCTGGCGCACAATCCAAGCCATCTCAGCGATCATCGCCACCGCCATGCCGAGCCCGATCAGCCGCAGCGGCCAGCCATCCCGCACCGGGGGCGACAATCGGTCCGCCACCAAAGCGATGGTCGCGAACAGGACGAGGAAAGAGGCCGCGAACTTCATCGGTTTCGCCCAGACCGGCCCGCCTGACACTACGCGCGGGTCCCCCGAGACAGCCCAGAGCAGCATCACCACCAGCAGCGCCGCCGACAGGGCCGCCAAGGCGCGCCAAGGGTCGGGTGTGCCGGGCGCCAGGGCGCGGGCGAGATCAGATTGCGGCATGGCCCACCTCCTTGCGCTGCACGAAGCCGAACGGCACGCGCAAGGCGCCCGTGGCCAGCAGCCCCAGCAGAAAGCCAAGCGGCCCGAAATAGAGGATCGACAGCAAAACCGGCGCCTGCAGGACCCGGCCCAGCCCCGCCTCGTCCATACGCCGCGCCATCCATGCGCCGGCGAAGAGGTCGAAGGCCAGGAAATGCACCCAGCCCGCCAGCAGCATCCAGTCGGCCGAGAGCAGCACGCGCACCGCCGCCAGCGTCCCGTAGCCGCCACCGGATTCCGCGAAGTGGCGCAGGATCAGGACGGCGTAGAGCCCCGATAAAAGCGCGGGGATCACCACCAGCGGCACAGCGTTTAGGAGCGGCCATCGGCGGGGTGCAAACAGCAGGACCGCCCAGCCACAGATCGCGACGGTACCGGTATGGGCGAAGAGGTCTTCGGGGGTCATGGTGTGGGGCTCATGGTGCTAGCCTTCGAAGATGTTACCAGTGGTAATATGACGTGCTCGGTAATATGCAGTGCCCGATTGATCTGTCCAGTGGAAACTTTACAACCCTCCCCATGGCCAAGGCCCCGACACACGACACCTATCACCACGGCAACCTGAAGGCCGCGCTGGTGCGCGCGGGGCTTGCGATGCTGGAGGAGGCGGGGCTGGAGCGGCTGAGCCTGCGGGGCATCGCCGCCCGTGTCGGTGTCAGCCACACAGCCCCCAAGAACCATTTCGGCGGGCTCGGCGGCTTGCTCAGCGCGATCGCCGCGGAGGGCTACCGACGCCATAAAATCGCGATGACCGAAGGCCTGAGGCAGGACGCAACCCGGCAGGATCGCCTGCACGCGGCGGCCAACGGCTATGTCCGCTTCGCGCAGGAAAACCCCGAGCTTTTCCGGCTGATGTTCAGCCCCGCCCGGCTCGACTTTGAGGCCCATGGCCTTGGAGAGGCCGCGCGCGCCAGCTACGCCGTGCTAGAAGGGGTGTCCGAAGGCCTCGCCTGGACCCCTCTCGACGGCGCGCCGGTCACGGAGGGGCGCACCGAGGTGATGCTGTGGTCTGCCGTGCACGGCTACGCACACCTGCTGATCTCGGGCGAGGTTGGCCTCGGCCCCCAAGCCGGCACCCCGCCCGCCACAGCGGTAATCCCCTGGCTCGATTACAGGTCGGGAAAGACGCGGGACTGAGCGGGCAGACCGGGGATTGACCGCTCCGCGCAGCATTTGGAGCGGGACTAGGCTCGGAATGAGCGCATTGGCGCTTGGTCTTGTAGGTGCAAAAATCACATCAACTTGAGCCAAGCGCGGCGCCAACGACGGCTAAGCGGACGAAGCAAGCTTTCGCCGACACTGCTCCGATGGCGGCTTCGGATGAAGTGCTCTGACA
>JBCDGW010000156.1:0-5954 GCA_038750765.1 Pseudomonadota bacterium
ACCATCTGGCGCGCGACCACGGGCTGCGGGTTGTCCTTTTGGAGCAAGGCAGGCTGACCTCGGGCTCAACATGGCATGCCGCCGGGCTGGTGGGGCAATTGCGCTCATCGGCCTCGATCACTCAAGTCCTGAAGTACTCGGTGAGCCTCTATGAGCGCCTCGCTGACGAAACGGGGCTGGAGACGGGCTGGAAAATGACCGGGTGCCTGCGGCTGGCGACCAATCAGGACCGCTGGTTAGAGTATCGCCGACTGGCCACGACCGCGCGCAGCTTTGGGATGGAGATGCATCTGATCCCGCCCAACGAGGTGCAGAACATGGTGCCGTTTCTGGACGTCAGCGACCTGGTCGGCGCCAGTTGGTTGCCGACAGACGGCCAGGCGAGCCCGAGCGACATCACCCAGTCGCTGGCCAAGGGCGCGCGTCAGCACGGCGCCGACATCCGCGAAGGGGTGCGCGTCACCGGCTTTGCGATGGATCACACCAATCGCATCACCGCGGTCGAGACAGCGACAGGCACGATCCGGTGCGATAAGGTGGTGAACGCCGCAGGCCAATGGGCCCGGCAGTTGGGGCAGAAGGCGGGCATCACCGTGCCGCTGCAACCGATCCGGCATCAGTACATCATCACCGAACCGATCGAAGGCGTAACCCCTGACACCCCCACGCTGCGCGATCCTGATCTGCGCACGTATTTCAAGGAAGAGGTGGGCGGGCTCGCCATGGGCGGCTATGAGCCCGACCCCCAGCCCTGGACCACCGGTGATGTGCCTGACGAGTGGGAGTTTCAGCTCTTCGACGATGATTACGATCACTTCGCCCAGCATATGGAAGCCGCAATGCAGCGGATCCCGGCACTGGCGACGACCGGTGTAAAGCGCATGATCAACGGCCCCGAGAGCTTTACGCCGGATGGCAACTTCATTCTCGGCACCGCGCCGGAATGCCCGAACATGTTTGTCGGCGCCGGTTTCAACGCCTTCGGCATTGCGGCTGGCGGCGGCGCCGGCTGGGTGCTGGCTGAATGGGTCGCCACTGGCGAAGCCCCGCTCGATCTTTGGCCGGTCGATATACGCCGTTTCTCTCAGTTGCACGAGAACCGGGGCTGGGTTTGCGACAGGACCTGCGAAGCCTATGGCAAGCACTACGCCATCGGATATCCCTACCATGAGATGGAGAGCGGACGGCCGGGCATCGTGTCACCGCTTTATAAACGTCTCAAACAGCATGGCGCTGTGTTCGGCTCAAAGCTGGGTTGGGAGCGTCCCAATTGGTTTGCCAGCAACCCCGACAATGCGGCCGATCTTCCATCCATGGGGCGGCAGAACTGGTTTGACGATGTGGCGCGCGAACACCGCACGGTGCGCGAGGCTGCGGGCCTGTTTGACCAATCGTCTTTCGCCAAATTTGAGGTGACGGGCCCCGACGCCGCCGAAGCGCTGGATTACATCTGTGCAGGCGATATCAATCGCGCACCGGGGCGGGTGACCTATACCCAACTCCTCAACAGCCGCGGCGGCATTGAAGCAGATGTCACCGTCGCAAGGTTAGCCGAGGATCAGTTTTACATCGTAACCGGCACCGGGTTCCGCACCCACGATTTCGGCTGGATTTCAGATCACTTACCAAAGAGCGGCGCTGCCATCACCGATGTGACCGAGGCTTGGGGCACGCTGTCCCTGATGGGCCCGCGCGCGCGCCACGTTCTAGCAGCGGTGACCTCCGCTGATGTCAGCGACAGATCTTTTCCGTTCGCCTGCATACGGGAGATCGACATCGCAGGCGTCGTGCTCCGGGCGGTTCGCCTCACCTATGTCGGCGAGTTAGGGTGGGAGCTTCACGTCCCCATCGACCAGATCGGCCGTGTGTTCGACGCGCTGATGGAGGTTGGGGCCGCCAGCGGGCTGGCACCGGTTGGCTACCGCGCGCTCGAAACGCTGCGCCTCGAAAAAGGCTATCGCGCCTGGTCATCGGACATTACCCCCAACGATACACCGTTCGAAGCGGGCTTGGGCTGGGCGGTGAAGATGCGTTCGAACCGGGCGTTTATCGGGCGCGACGCGCTGGAGCGGGCCTCAACCGCGCCCCTCGAAAAGCGTTTCGCAGGATTTATGGCACCGCCGGACACCGTCCTGTTGGGGCGTGAGACGATCCTGCGCGATGGTGTGCCTGTCGGTTACCTCACCTCCGGCGGCTATGGGCATACCCTGGGCGCTGCGATCGGCTACGGCTATCTGCGCAACGCCGACGGCGTAGATGCGGCGTGGATCAGCGCGGGCGATTACACGCTCGACGTGGCTGGCGATATCGTCCCCGCCAAAGTTGGCCTGCGCCCGTTCTACGACCCGGACAATACCCGCGTGCGCGCCTAGGGTTTGCGCAACGCCACAGCGCGGCTCGGCGTCGCGGCAGCTTCCCCGGGCATCGAGAGGTATGGCGGCGTGGTATCCAAAAGCGTGACGTTCAGGTCTGTAAGACCGCCTGACAGCGCCTCATCCCAAAGGGTTTCCTTCAGCGTCAGGACCAAAACACCGCCCGGCTTGGTGCAGCGTATCAACTCGGGCAACGCCTCCACACCGACATGGCCCGTGGTCAACACGCCTGCGCAGACCACGCCTGCGAAATGAGCATCGCCGAAAGGCAGGCGTTCGCCGAGCACGCCGCGATGGAGCGCGGCATAGACCCCCTTCGCCCGCGCCACTTCCATCATCCCTTCTGAGATATCGAGCGCTTCGATTGTCGGATAGCCGATAAGGTGCAACCACTCGCCTACCAGCCCGGTACCCGCGCCCGCATCCAGGAGCGGCGCTGCGCCAGACGGCAGGTGGCGCGCACAAAGGGCTGTCGCGATTGCCGGGTGCCGGTAGCCGACCCGCGCCATATAGCCCTCATACCCGTCCGACCAGAGGTCGTAGTGGCGGGCGATTTCATCCGGGCTCTGCGCCCCGTAGACTGCCTGAAGGTGATTGTCTTCGTTTGTCATCGCGACCCAACCCATGCCAATAAAGGCAGATCTGCCCTGGCCTGTCATATCGTCTGTCTATCCCGGGGCGCAGCAGAGGTGAAGCATGCAGGACGACGCCCACAAGGCCCTCAAAAACATCCCGGTGCTGGCGGATTATGACGGCCCGGTTGAACGCTTGGGCGGTTTGACCAACCAAGTCTACCGCGCTGGCGATGTCGTGTTGCGTCTCCCAGGGCCGGGTACTGAGGAATACATCAACCGCGCTGATGAAAAGGTCGCAGCGGAAGAGACCGCGAGAGTGGGTGTTAGCCCTGAGGTTCTCTTTGTGGCGCCTGAGAGCGGCGTGATGGTCACGCGGTTTGTCGCGGGCGCAACGACGATGAGCCCTGATGCGTTTCGCACGATACCCGGCGCCGTGCGGCGCGCTGGCGAGGCATTCCGCGCGCTCCACACCTCGGATGCAACCTTTGCGACGCGGTTTGATCTATTCGGGATGATCGACGAGTATCTATCGGTGCTGTCGAATAAGGATGTGGCGCTGCCAGAGGGCTATCATGACGTCGTGGCCCAAGCCGAAGCGATCCGCCCCCGCCTTGAGGCTGCCGCGCCGGAGCCCGTCGCCTCCCATTGCGACCCGCTTTGCGAGAACTTTCTCGATACGGGCACGCGCATGTGGATTGTCGATTGGGAATATGCGGGCATGAATGACCCGATGTGGGATCTTGGTGATCTGTCGGTTGAGGGCGGCTTTGACGCAGCCCAAGACGAGGAACTGCTCGAGGCCTACTTCAACGGTCCGGCCCCAAGCGGCGACCGCGGTCGCATGGTCGTCAACAAAGCGATGTGCGATCTGCTTTGGACGCTTTGGGGGTTGATCCAAGTGGCCAACAAGAACCCAGCCGAAGACTTTACCGCCTACGCCGAAGAGCGGTTCGCGCGGTGCAAAGCATTGATGGAAAGCGCAGAATTCGCAGATCACGTCGCCGCCATGGGCTAGACGCCGGGCGAGCTGACCCCTGGCTGACGTCGCAGTATCTGCCCAGCTCCTATCGCTGGTGCCAGAGCCGAAGCGCGCGCCAGACAGGCAATAAGCCAGCCTGGGTGCCGCTGCCCGCCTGATGAGAAGGCCCTGGTGCCGCACTGGTCTGAGGCAACGCGGCTTACAACGAGAAGCTCCATGGTTTGGGGACAAGCGGGTAGCCATCGCCGTCTTGGCTGACATAGCCGATTCCGGGAAATGGCAGGTGCATGCCCGCAACTGCAACGCGGCTTTGAGCGAGCTCTGCCATCACCGCCTGCCGCGTCGCAATCGCCGCCGCCGCATCCACGTCAAATCCGATCGCCGCCTCTGGTTTGGGAAACTGGAACGCGGCGACATGGACGATATCGCCCCAGATAAGAAGGGTGTCCGCGCCGGACGAGACCTGGAACCCGCTGTGACCCGGCGTGTGACCCGGCAAAGCCCGCGCGCGGATACCAGCGACCAGATCTGCCTCCTCGCTAAACGTTTGAATCCGGGCGCGATAGGCCTCCGCCACGGACATCGCCAGATCAAAGAAGGGTTGGAACGCCTCTGGCACCTGCGCCTTAATCTCGGCATCCGTCCAAAAGGCAAGCTCTGCTGCATGCACATGCACGCTAGCATTCGGGAAGACAGCACCATCCGCGCCCAACAGCCCGCCAATGTGGTCTGGGTGCATGTGGGTCAGCAGGACACGGGTGACAGCGGCAGGGTCAATCCCAGCCTCGACAAGCGCCACGGGCAGACCGCCGAGCCCTGGGAACGCACCTGCCCCACCCGCATCGACCAGGATCGTTTCCGTGCCATCGCGCAAGACATAGGCATTCACGCCTGTCATCACCTCGGCGCTGTCAAGAAACGCCGCTTCGGCGAAACTCTGAGCCTCCGCGGCTGTCAGGTTAGCAAAATCTCCCGGGCCGATGGGAATAGCGCCGTCCAACAGCGCGGTAACAGTCCATGCCCCGACACGGAAGTTCTGCACCCCGACGACCTGAGTGATCTCTGCCTGACCCTCGGCATGCGCGCCGGGCACCAGATAGCGTGTCAGCGGGAGAAGCGGCGCGGCGAGCCCAAGCGCCACCAGCGAGCGGCGCTTCATTGGGCAGCCTCCAGCGTTTTTCTCGGGGCAAAGCTGGGCAAGACATCGGGGATAGCGATGCCCTTCTGCACGGCTGGGCGGGCCAACATGCGTTTGTGAAATGCCGCGAGCCGGGGCGTCTCGGCCAGGTCAAAACCCATCGACACCGAGGTGTGAAGCCAGCCGAACACCGCGATATCGACGATGGAATATGTTGGCAGAAACCACTCTGCCCCGAGCATTTTGTCCAACACCTGCTGCAACCGCGCGCCTTCCGCCTCGTACCGGTTGATGGCGTAGGGCAGTGTCTCGAGTGCGTAGAGCGAGAAATGCGCCCGTTGTCCGAACATTGGACCGATATGGGCCGCTTGGAAGAACAACAGCTCCGTCGCCTTCGCGCGTTCTGACGCCCCCTCGGGCAGCAACTTCCCTGTCTTTTCGGCGAGATAGAGCAAAATCGCATTGGATTCGCCAATCGTCACACCGGTGGCGCTGTCGCTGAGGACCGGGATCTTCGAATTGGCATTCTTGGCCGCGAAATCGGGGGCAAACTGTTCCCCCTCGTGCACGTTTACTCGCTCAACATGATAATCGAGGCCAAGCTCTTCCAGCGCAATCGTCACCTTATAGCCGTTGGGCGTGTTATGGGTGTAGAGCGTCAGCATGGTCAGCCCTTCACACCAAGATCGGTCGCTGTGACGTCGTAGGGATGAAAGTCAGGGCGCGCTGCGCCAAAGACCGCTGCCATTTCTGGGGCCCCGCCCGATTGCAGCTTGGCGACAAAGGCCTCAAGCGCCCCCTGGTCTGCCCATTGCGCGTACATCACCACGTGGTCGCTATCGAGTGATCGATGAATGTTGCCAGAGATGAAGCCCGGCTGCTGTACCAAC
>JBCDGW010000157.1:0-5918 GCA_038750765.1 Pseudomonadota bacterium
CGTGGAGCGCCTGTTGCAGCGCGGTATCGCGGGCGATGAGCGTGATCGCATCGGCGTCGAGCAATGCGGGCAGGCCGGTTTCGAGGAGCGCTGCGATCAAGCCTGTCGCGCGCGCCCCTAATCCCAGCGCAGGCCCGGCGCAAACCGCATTGATCCGGCGCGTGGCCAAAAACGCGGTCAGATCCGCTGCGGTGTCGATGGTTTCCAGCATCACCGCGTTAAGCTGCGCTGCATTTTCGACCATCGCCGCGCCCGGGGCGCCCAGCGTGACAGCGCCCGCACCCACCCGTAACGCTGCCCTCGCCGCCAAGCGGGCAGCGCCGGAGCGGCCGGGCCCCCCGGCGAGAACCAGGGCATGGCCGTGGGCGTATTTGTGGGCGTCTTCGCGCTTGCTGAGGGCAGCGGCAGGCCAGGGGTTAGGCCCGCCCGGCCCAGCGCGCGCTAACAGGCGAACGCTGTCGGCCGCGCGCGGCGAGGCGGGATGCGCCGGCGCGCCCGCGTCAGCGACAAGGCCGATATCGACGATGCGCAGCGGATGGCAGCCGCGGTCTAGATAATGCCCCAGTTTCGCGCGGTGAAACGTCACCGTTAGATCGACCGCGAAGGCCCGCTGCGCTGTCTCGGCCTGCTGCCAATGCGCTATTGCCTCCGCCGCATCACTGGCGCGCGTCTCGGCAGGGATTTCGGGCAGCAGGACGGCGCCACTATCGCAATCAAGACCCGAGGGGCAATCCACCGCCACCACGTAACAAGGCATCGCCGAGCGATCCTCTGGCCCTTCGTCCCGGGCTTTGATGGCCGTCACGGCTTTGGCGCAATCGAGGGGGATCGCCCGGCTGAGCCCGGTGCCAAACAGCGCATCGACCACCAGCGCTGGCCGCCGCCCGGTTTGCGCGGCCTCTAGGGTTAACGGGGTGACGGTGCCGATCTCACACCACATATCGTGGTTGGCGCGGGCATCTGCGGGCTGCCGCGCCGGGTCACCCCAGAACAGCACCTCTACCGCCCAGCCCCGGTCGCGCAGGCGGCGCGCAATGACAAAGCCGTCGCCACCGTTATTTCCCGGCCCGCAAAGCACCACGGCCGCGTGCGCGCGCGCCGCCAATTCAGGCCAATGCGCCAATATTTCAGCGGTCGCGCCGCGCCCTGCACGCTCCATCAGGGTCCGCCCCGATACGGCGCCCGAGGCGATCGCGCGGGCTTCAATTGCGCGCATTTGGGCGGAACTCAGCAGCTCGGCCATGGGTTTTCGTCTCCCATTGTTCACAATATGCCTAACAGATAGGCGGAAAGGCTAGGTTTTAATCGACTGCGACAGAAATGCCCGATCCAGTCAGAGCCGCGCAGCCGCGCCGAATTGTGGCGCGATGCCGGAGATGGTCTCACAGGCGCCGACTGAATGGGAGCAGGGAGTCGCATCGCATGAAAAAGATCGAGGCTATCATCAAGCCGTTCAAGCTTGATGAGGTCAAAGAGGCGCTGCAAGAGATGGGCGTCCAAGGGCTTTCCGTAATCGAGGTGAAAGGCTTCGGCCGTCAGAAGGGCCATACCGAGCTTTATCGCGGTGCTGAATACGTCGTCGATTTCTTGCCAAAGGTGAAGATTGAGGTCGTGCTCTCTGATGATCAGGTCGACAGCGCCGTTGAGGCGATCATCGAGGCGGCGAAAACCGACAAGATCGGCGACGGCAAAATCTTCGTGTCCAATATCGATCATGCGATCCGCATCCGCACCGGCGAAGCGGGCGAAGACGCGCTCTAACGCGACCGGCACACCCATCCAACCAACGGGAGATCTGAGCGCGCGCTCAGGGCATATGAGGAAAGGACTAAGATGAGCAAAGAAGACGTTCTTAAGACGATCAAGGACGACGAGGTCGAGTATCTCGATATTCGCTTCACCGATCCGCGCGGCAAGCTGCAGCACGTCACCGTGCTGACGACGGAGGTGGACGAAGACTTCCTCGACGAGGGCTTTATGTTCGACGGCTCGTCGATCGCGGGCTGGAAGTCGATTGATCAGTCAGACATGAAGCTGATGCCGGATACCGCATCGGTCTACATGGACCCGTTCTTTGCCGAGAAGACCATGGCCGTGCATTGTTCGGTGGTGGAGCCTGATACCGGCGAGCTTTATGAGCGCGACCCGCGCGGCACGGCGGAAAAGGCCGAGGCGTATCTGAAGTCTAGCGGCATCGGCGACACCGCGTTTTTCGGCCCCGAGGCCGAGTTTTTCCTGTTTGACGATGTGCGCTACGCGGTCGAGATGAACAAAGTCGGCTATCAGATCGACGCGCTCGACGCCTCGTGGAATTCCGACACCGAATATGAGATGGGGAATACCGGCCATCGTCCCGGGATCAAAGGCGGCTACTTCCCCGTGCCACCCGTGGATGACGGCCAGGATATCCGCTCGGAAATGCTCTCGACGATGAAGCGCATGGGCATGAAGGTGGACAAGCACCACCACGAAGTGGCCTCGTGTCAGCACGAATTGGGTCTGATCTTCGACAGCCTCACGGTTCAGGGCGATCACCTGCAGAAATATAAGTATGTGATCCACAATGTGGCGCAGGCTTACGGTAAATCGGCGACGTTTATGCCCAAGCCCGTGGCGGGCGATAACGGCACCGGGATGCATTGCAACATGTCGATCTGGAAGGACGGCAAGCCGCTGTTCGCGGGCGATAAATACGCCGATCTGTCGGACGAGGCGCTGTGGTACATCGGCGGGCTGTTGAAGCACGCAAAAGCGCTCAACGCGTTCACCAACCCAGCGACCAACAGCTACAAGCGCCTGATCCCGGGCTTTGAGGCGCCGGTGCTGCGGGCCTATTCGGCGCGCAACCGCTCGGGCTGTGTGCGTATTCCGTGGACGGAAAGCCCCAAGGCCAAGCGGGTCGAAGCGCGCTTCCCCGATCCGTCGGCAAACCCCTATCTGTGCTTCTCGGCGCTGTTGATGGCGGGCCTCGACGGGATCAAGAACAAGATCGATCCGGGCGCGCCAATGGACAAAGACCTCTACGATCTGCCGCCAGAAGAGTTGGCCGGCATCCCGACGGTGTGCGCCAGCCTGCGCGAAGCTATGGATGAGCTGGAGGCCGATATGGACTTCCTGCTGGCGGGCGACGTGTTCACCAAGGATCAGATCGAGGGCTATATGGAGCTCAAGTGGGAAGAGATCTACGCCTATGAGCACACGCCGCACCCGGTGGAATTCAAGATGTACTATTCCTGCTAATGGGGCGCGATCCGGGCTCGCATAGAGCGCGGGGTTCACGCATAGAGAATAAGGGCGGCCGTCACTGGGCGCCCTTTTTCTTTTGTCTCACACAATGTCGCCGATCACGGTTGCCCTTGCGCGAAACCCCGCGCTGGGCTTCGATCAGCGCAGATATTAGAGAGGCGGCATATTACGGAGGCTCCATGGCGCTTTTTAACGACAATTTTGTGCTGCAGCGTAGCCTCGCGGCATCGCCGGCACGGCTCTACGCGGCCTATGCCGATACCGCGCAGCGCCAGATTTGGTCAGCCCCCAACCCAGAGACGCGGGTGGTGATCGAGACGTCGAGCCTGCGTGATGGCGGGCGGGAGGCGGCGAAATGCGGGGCCGAGGGCGATCTGCGCTTTGCGCTTGATATCACCTATCACCGCGTCGTGCCCGACCAACTGATCTGCTTTTCCGAGGTGCTCAGCCAGGGCGAAGATGTTCTCACTGCCGCGCTTGTCACCTTCGCGTTTGTGGCGCAGGGGCCGGGCGCTGCGGTGACGCTCACCGATCAGGTCACCTCGTTTGTTGGGCCTGAAGCGGCGGAAGGCCACCGTCAGGGCTATGCCAGCGCCTTGGCCAATCTCGAGCGGTTCGTTCTGGATCGGGGTTGACCCGCGGCGCTGTTACGCGCTGGCCAAGGGATGATGCTCCAGCACCAGATCGCGCAACCGCTCTTCCAGCACGTGGGTATAGATCTCGGTCGTCGACACATCGGCATGGCCGAGCAAGGTTTGGATCGAGATCAAGTCAGCCCCGTTGGCCAAAAGATGCGTGGCGAAGGCATGGCGCAGCACATGCGGGGTTACTTTGCCCGGATCGACCCCGCCCGCCAGCGCTAACTCTTTAAGCAGCACATAGAAGCGGTGCCGTGTCATGTGGCCTGCCTTGGAGTGGGATGGAAACAGAAACCGCGACGGGGCGGGGCGCGTCTCCTCCGCTGCATCGCGCGCGCTGAGCCAAGCTGCCAGCGCCTCTCGCGCCCCGGGGGAGAGCGGCACCATCCGTTCCTTGCCGCCCTTGCCCTGCACCAGCAGCATACGCGGATCGCCCCGCGCTGCACTGACAGGCAGGCTGACCAACTCGCTGATCCGCATGCCGGTGGCGTAGAGCAACTCGACCATGCACAGATTGCGCAACCGGTCTGCCTTGGATCGGCCATGGGTTTGCGCCGCACCCAGCAATGCGTCGATCTCCGCCACGCTCAGCGTTTTGGGCAGGCTTTGCTCGCGTCCCGGCCCCTTGATCTGGATTGCCGGGTTATCGCTGCGCAGCCCTTCCTCGAACGCAAAGCGGTAAAGCTGGCGCACCGCTGACAACCGTCGCGCCCGCGTTGCCCGAGCTAGACCTTGGGCGTCGCAATGGATCAGATAGGCTTCGATATCGGCGCGCGCGGCACTGGCGAAATCGAGGCCGCGGCTGCTCAGCCAGTCATGAAAGTCGCGCAAATCGCGGGCATAGGCCAATTGCGTATTCGTGGCCGCGCCCTGTTCGGCGGCTTGCGCATCGAGAAAGCTTTGCACCCATCGCAGGCTCATGGCGTCACTCCCAGCACCATCACGTCTAGCGCGAGACGCCGCGCCGCTTGGTCAAGGCCCACCGCGCGCAGAAAGGCGATGGCTTCGGCCAGCTTTTCCAGATCGCCGCGCCCGCCCTGATGACCGGCCACGACCGCGTGCAAGATCGCCTCGCCTAAATTACCCTGGGCCAGGATCGGGGCCAGCCGTGGCGGCGGGCCGATTGCGGCAAAGCCGTCGGCCACCGCGGCAGCCACCGCATCGGGAGGGACCAGCCCCGTTAGATCACCCGAGGCCACCCCTTTGAGAAAGCGCGCGCGCGCCTCGCTGGTGGTATAGGCCGCAGCAAGGGTTTGGTAATCGGCGGACAAAAGCCCGGCTTCAAAAGCAAGCTCTGCTGCTTGCGGGCTCAGATCTTGTTGCACCGCGCTCAGCCGGGTGGCGAAAAGCGCCGCGAAGACCGGCTCCAGCGACGCTTGCGCCAGCACCTCCCAGGCCGGGGCCATCGCCGCGTCGATATCGCCGGTCGCGCCTTGGCTCAGAGCCGCGTCAAGCGCTTGCACAGCAGCAACGCGGTCCCAAACGCCGCCCGACGCCGCGGGTTGGCGCGCTGTGTACAGCCCCATCAGGCGGTTCGCCTCAATCACGCCTGCGCGCGCCAGCCGCTCGGCCGCCTCGATCTGGGCCTTCCAACCGGCGGCGGGGCGCAGATCGGACGGCGCGTAGGCGAGCGGCAACAGTGTGGTGGGGATCGGCTCGGCCGCCACCTCGAACAGGCGAAAAAGCAGCGGGCTCGGCACGCTCGGCGGGGTGAGCGGCGGCGCCGCTTCAAACATCTCGGGAAACAGATAGCGCTCCAGGATCGCGTCTTCGACGCCGCTCAAGGCCTGCAGCGCGCGGGCCGTGTCAAGCGTCAGCGCCGCGGCTTCCCAATCGCCCTCGCGCGCGAGACAAAAGATCCGCGATGCCAGCGAAGGCGCGAGATCGGGGGCGCGCACCAGCGCTTGGCAGGCGGCGGCTTCATCGCCGGTCAACAGCGATACATCAAGCCAGCGCGCGAACGTCTCGGCGGTATCGGCACCAGCGCGGTCCAAGAGCGCCTGGGCCCGGTCGAGCGCGCCCATCTCAATCAGC
>JBCDGW010000158.1:0-5714 GCA_038750765.1 Pseudomonadota bacterium
AGTGTTCCGCTAAGGGCCAATTTCTTCCAGGTCATAGGGTGTCGATTGATAAATCTCGTTGATCCAATTGCCATATAGAAGGTGCGCGTGGCTGCGCCACCGGTTCTGCGGCTGTTGGCTCGGGTCGTCGCCTGGATAATAGTTGATCGGCACGTTGATCGGCGTGCCATTGCCGATATCGCGGTCGTACTCTTCTTTGAGCGTGCCGCTGTCATACTCGAAGTGGTTGAAGATCATCAGCGCCCGGTGGTCAGGGTCTTCGATCAAGCACGGCCCCACCTCATCGCTGCTCATCAGGGTGCGCAGACCCGTCGTGGCATCGATCTCGTCTTGGCGCATCTCGGTCCACCGGCTTACCGGGATCACGCAATCATCGGAAAAACCCCGCAGAAACGGCGATGCGGGGGCCTTGTTTTGGTGCCGGAAACAGCCGAAAGCTTTGGCTGTCAGCATGTGCTTTTTTACCCGCCAGAAATGCCACAGCATCGCCATGCCACCCCAGCAGACGCCAAAGGTGGAGTGCACATGGGTCTGGGTCCAATCCATCACCGCGCGCAGTTCATCCCAATAGGTAACTTCCTCGAAAGGCAGGTGCTCAATCGGCGCGCCGGTGATGATCAGCCCGTCGAACCGCTCGCCGCGCACGGCCTCAAAGGGGCGGTAGAACGCCTCCATATGGGCGGCGGCGGTGTTTTTGGTCTGGTGCTCGGTCATGCGGATCAGGTGGAGATCGATCTGCAGCGGTGTTGCCCCGATCAGGCGGGCAAACTGCGTCTCCGTCTGGATCTTCTTCGGCATCAGGTTGAGCAGGCCGATTTTGAGCGGGCGAATATCCTGTCGCGCGGCGCGGGTATCGTCCATCACCATCACGCCCTCATCGCTCAGCACGTCATAGGCGGGCAGATTGGCGGGTAAGGTGATCGGCATGAGACGCTCCTCTAGGGCGGGTGAGCCAGATAAGCGCTCTACCGGCGTTGCTCAAGAGCGCCGGTGATCAAGGCGTCAAAGTCTGACGGGGATTTGACCGCGGCGACCGCCTCGGCAGAGACGGTGATGCCCCAGCGCTCGGCGATGGTCCGGTAACGCGGCTGACGGGCGGCCAGGGCGCGCGCATAGGTCCAGCGCACAAACGCATCGGGATCAACCGCCTCGTCGCTGAGCCCGGTCTCGGCGAGATAGCCCGCCCAAGCCTCAGACAGAAAGGCAGGCTGATAATACATCGGCTTTGGCGCGCGGTCGAAGCGGCGGATCAATTCCTGGGTGTGATCCTCGCTCCCTTCGATCCACACGAACAACAGCACCCGCGCCAGCGCCGATAGGATCGGATCGTCAGGATCGTCGGGGTCCACCACCTCGCAGATCGACCCAGACGTGTCGCAGACGAAATTCGGGTAGCCATAGATCGCCTGCGCCCGCTCGATGAAGTAGCCGGTGTCGAGCATCGCGCTGATCTCGGCCTGGCGGTGCAGCGCCTGGCGGCGCAAATATTCCTCAATCGGCAGGCCGCCCTTGTCCGGATCGCCGGGTTTGCCGAGATAGATCGAGAGCGGCGCGAGATTGTGAAAAGTGATGTTGGAGGCGATGTAGATTGAATCGCTCAGCAGCAGCTCGCGCAAGATCGGCACCTGCATCGCGTCGCGCTTGAAACTGTCAGCAATGTGCTCGCCCATATAGCGGGTGCCGATGCGGTAATCGACCGAGTAATGGTACCAGTCTGCATGCTCGCGCAGCATGGTGGAGAGGTGGGTTTTGCCCAGCCCTGACATGCCGAACAACATCACGCGTTTATGCGCCGCGCTGTGCCACGCGGTGGCGGTGTCATAGATCATCGGGCCCTCACTCGCTCTCGCGCGGTGGCATAGCGGCGCGGTGGCTTTGGGGGAAGCGGGAATATGGCGGCAGCGGGATGATACCGGTGCTTCGTCGCGGCAGTCTGCGGCAAACGTCCCGCACGAAAGCGGCGCGGCTTTCATCCCACCCGGGACGATGATGCTCTAGCGGCTTACTGCCAGTGCGTTCGTGGCGCCGCTGACGCGGATGCGGCGCACCCCTGCCATGCTCTGATCGCTGAGAAACACCCCGACGATCAATTCGCGCGATTGCGGCGTGCCAGCCCGCGTGGCCGTCGCTGGCGGCACGACCCGAAATTGGTAGCTCAGCACGCCGTCTTCGGGCAGGCCGTCATTCCTGGCCACGAGCTCGGCCCCGAAAAACCCCTGCCGCTCGGGCAAACCGCTGGCGCGCACAATCACCCCGCCCGGTACCCGCTCCAGCCGCAAATCCGTCACCTGCGCCACCAGCGGCCGCGGGTCGCTCGGCGTGGTTTCTGTATCCGCCTCAACGGTTTCGGAGGGGCCGAACCAGTTTATCGGGTTTAGCCGCGACTCCGCCACGCGCCCGCAGCCTGCGAGCATGCCGAGAGCCACCAGCCCGATCACCAGTCGTTTTGCCATCCCACCTCCTTAAGTGAGGGCGCACCTAGCGCAATCGCCCGGTTTTGAAAAGGGTCACGAGGCTGGACGCAGGCGGGCTGCGACGCTACCTGCCAGCGAGGAACAGGCGCGGTCAGGGCATATAGCAGCCGCGGGCAGAGCAGGGATCGGCAAGGAGCACGCAATGGCCAGCGAGGCGTTTGAAGACATCGCCGCCGAGATGGACTTCCTCGATGATTGGGAAGACCGCTACCGCCATGTCATCGATCTGGGCAAAGCGATGCCCGCGCTGGATGACGGGTTGAAAGGGCCTGAGACCAAGGTCGACGGCTGCGCTAGCCAGGTCTGGATCGCGCCCGAGATCGACGGGCAGGGGCCTGAGGCGGTGTTGCGGTTTGACGGCGATAGCGATGCGATGATCGTGCGCGGGCTGATCGCGATCCTGCACGCGCTCTATGCCGGTCAAACCCTGCGCGCGGTGCTCGCCATTGATACCGCGGCCGAGTTGGGGCGGCTCGGGTTGAACGATCACTTGTCCTCGCAACGCTCTAACGGTTTGCGCGCGATGGTCGCCCGGATCCGCGGTTTGGCCGAAGCCGGCGCCCGCCAACCAGGATAAAGGCCGCGCGCGACGGCCACGGCAGCGCTTGCCACGAAGGCGCGGGCCAAAAAAGCGATGATGCCTCCGGCGGAGGTATTTGGAAAAAGAGAAGCAAACCAGTATCATACGCGCTTTGGGCGGGCCCTAACGCGCGACGATTTGGTTTCTTCTTTTCAAAAATACCTCCGCCGGAGGCATCCAACAGAGATGATCAGGCGCCTCGGTTGCGCTCTAACGCGCGGCCCAGCTCTCGACGATGGTGGCCAGCTCGCCATAACCGGTGAAGCGATACTCAAAGGCGAGGCCCAATCGCTCGGCGCAGTCACGGGCTTTTTCCCGCAGGGCCGGATCGTCGGTTTGTGCCTGGTAGACCAGCGTCGTGTAATGGCCGAAATACATCGCCAGCAGCTCAGGGTGCCGGTCGAGGCCAAGCGGGCGCCACACGAAGGCGTCAAACTGCCGGACCAGGAAATCGGTCAGGTAAAACGCGGTAAACTCCGTCTCCGCGCGGGCTAAAAATCCGTCGGTGCCTTCGAAGAACGCATAGCAATGGGGCCCCGCGATCATCTCCACCCCCAGCCGCTCGCACAGTGCTTGAAGCTGCCCGCCGGTGCCGCAATCGGCGTAGACCAGGTAGATGTTTTGGTAATCGGCGCGGTGCTCGGCCACAGCCGCTTCCACCGCGGCAGGGATCTGGTCGGGGTGGTTGTGCAGCGAGGCGGGCAAGCAGGTGAGGTCCATATGCTCCCAGCGATTGGCTTTGATCACCGCTAGAATTTCCCGCGCCAGCGCGCCGCACGCCAATAGCAGCGCGCGCGCCTCAACCGCCTGACTGACAGGCTCGGCCGCCCACGTGGCGCTATCGTCGAGCCGGGCCAAGGGCGCGCCTGCTTACGCCAGCCGCACAGCGGTGCCGTAGACCAGCACTTCGCTTGCGCCCTGTTGGATTTGCGAGGTTTGCATCCGGCAGCACACCACAGCGTCGGCCCCCAGCTTGTAAGCCTCATCTACCATTCGGTCGATGGCCTGCTCGCGTGAGCCAGCCAGCAGAGAGGCGTATTCGCGCACCTCACCGCCCACCAGATTGCGCAGCGAGGCGATAATGTCGGTTCCCAGATGTTTTGCGCGCACAGTCGATCCCCGCACCATCCCCAGCACTTCCGCGATCTCATGACCAGACACCGCGTCGGTGGTGACGATCAGAATATCACTTTTCGATGTTATCATAATAGCTATCCTCTGCGCTGTTGAGGCGGTCAGCGACGACACGCCAGACCACATAACCGGCAAAAATCGCTGGGATCGCGGCCAACCAGCCATAGGGGATCTGTAGCGCGGCGATGGCCACCGCAGACACCCAGACCACCGCCAGCGCGGCGCCTAGGGCGAGAACGACGAGTAAAACCAAGCGGTCCAAGGGCATAGAGGTCTCCTTTCGGCACCGATATGCGCATCGGGTTGCGGTGCTGCAAGGGCGGTTTGATGACGCTATTGGGGTTTGCCGCGTTGGTTTTACGTACCTGTCGCGCGGGTCCCTGGTCACACGCCAAACGCCCGGCAGGCCAGGGCTTACGAAACCGCCATTTGATTGTGTTTGCGCGCCATGAACTCTTTCGCGGTCTCCACGGCGACAGCCGCATCGCGGCAATAGGCATCTGCGCCGATCGCATTGCCGAACTCTTCGTTGAGCGGCGCGCCCCCGACCAGGATGATGTAATCGTCGCGGATACCCTTCTCGACCATCGTGTCGATCACCACTTTCATGTAGGGCATCGTGGTGGTCAAAAGCGCGGACATGCCTAGGATATCAGGCTGAAATTCGTCGCAGGCTTCCAGATAGCTCTCCACCGGGTTGTTGATGCCGATATTGAGCACTTCAAAACCCGCGCCCTCCATCATCATCGTCACCAGGTTTTGACCGATATCGTGGATGTCGCCCTTAACGGTGCCAATCACCATTTTACCGATGGTGGGCGCGCCGGTTTCCGCCAGCAGCGGCTTTAGGATCGACATGCCGCCCTTCATCGCGTTCGCCGCCAACAGCACTTCGGGCACAAAGAGAATGCCGTCGCGGAAGTCTTCGCCGACGATTTTCATGCCGCCCACAAGCGCCTCGGTCAGGACCCGATAGGGCATCCAGCCGCGCCCAAGCAGGATATTGGTGCCTTCTACGATCTCTTCTTTCAGACCGTCATAGAGGTCGTCGAACATCTGCTGGACAAGCTCTTCGTCGTCCAACTCGCTGAGAACGATGTCGTCTTCTTCGTCACTCATTCAACGCGCTCCCTCTTCCCGCGTCCGTCCGTACCTGCCCGCCGAAGCGCGGCCACCCACCCGTTCAGGCCTGTTCGATCTTGTAATAAAAGACTGACCTATTTGCGACAAGCATGCCGCAATTGACGACCCAGCTTGGATTTTTTGCGATGATTGTGTGATTGCGATGGCGCCGCTTGGGCCCTTCCGGGCTGTGCGGCCAGCGTTGTTGCCGGGTTAACTAGAAAGCGGGTACCATTTGCGTGCCAGTGCCTCGGCGCGCGCCTTGTAAATGTTCTCTAAATGTTCTAATCTGGTGCTATGCCGCCGCTCTCACCAATTCATCCGAAACAACCCCGGCCTGTTGGGCGTGCGGCGCGCCAAAGCGATCAACGCATTCGCGAACCCGGCCACCAACAGCTACAAGC
>JBCDGW010000159.1:0-5642 GCA_038750765.1 Pseudomonadota bacterium
AACTATGACGCGGGCGATCTGATCGACGGTTACGTGCAGAACATCGGCGTTGCCGGAGGGTTCAAAGGCTATCTGCCGGGGCCGACCGGGTCGCTGTTCGGCATTCCGTTCGGGTCGGAGACCAGCGTTCTGGCCTACCGCAAGGACATCTTTGAAAAGCACGGCATCCCCGAGCCCGAAACCTACGAAGATCTGCTGGCCGCGGCCTGCAAAATCCCAGAGGTGGAGCCGGGCATGGGCGGCATGGCCTCGCGCGCGGCATCCGGACACCAGGCGAGCCACGCTTTCCTGCTGCACCTCGCCCCGCTTGGCGGCCGGGTGTTTGACGAGGCTTGGAACCCGATCATCAACAACGAGGCCGGCGTCGCGGCGGCAGAGGCGCTTAAGACGATCGTCGATTGCGGCCCCGAAGGCGCGATGAGCTTTGGCCCCGCCGAGGCGGCAAACGCCTTCGCCAGCGGTCAGGCGGCGATGTTCCTCGACTCAATTGCGTTCATGCCGGGCTTTGAAGATCCCGAGCGCAGCCAAGTCGCCGGTAAGGTCGGTTACGCGCTGCACCCCGCAGGCGTGCGCCGTGGCTCGCAGACCGGCGGCTTCGGTATCGGCATCCCGAAGAACGCTGAGAACAAGGAAGCGGCGTTCTTGCTGATGCAGTGGCTGACCTCCAAGCAGGGCGATTTGATGGTGGCGATGGCTGGCGGTAACCCGTCGCGCTTCTCGACCTATCAAGACCCCGGCCTGAACGAGAAGTTCCCGTTCTCGGCCACCTTCGGCGAAGCGCTGAAATACGCCGACCCCGATTGGCGCCCGATCATCCCGCCATGGGGCAAGATCAACGCTGACATCGGCACCACCATGTCCAAGGTCCTTACCGAAGACCTGGATATCCAGGAGGCCCTGGACGGCGTGGCTGAGCGGACGCGAGTGGTGATGGAAGAGGCTGGGTACTACACCTGGCAATAGACCTTCCCGGTGGGCCGCTTCTGGTGGCCCACCACAGGCTTTTCAAGGACCCAATCCATGGCTGACGCCGCCCTCGACACTGCCAGCACCGCTGCCCGCGCGGCGCAACGAAAGCGGGTCGCGCGCATGAACCGGCTGACGCCCTACATGTTCATGGGGCCCGCCTTCGTGATCATGGCCATCGCGCTGATCTATCCGCTGGGCTATATGATCTGGGGCAGCTTCCGCGATTGGGACCCGACGCAGACCATCGGCGAGGCCGAGTTTGTGGGCCTGCGCAACTATATCAGCCTCGCCAATGATCCCAACTTTTGGGAAAGCCTGGGCGTGACGCTGCGCTTTGCTTTCTTCGTGGTGACCCTAGAGATGGTGATTGGCGTGGGCCTGGCCCTGCTGCTTGATCGCAATATCCGCGGCATGTCTTTGCTGCGCACAATGTTCATCCTGCCGATGATGATCGCGCCGGTCGTGGTGGGTCTGATGTGGCGGTACATGTATCACCCGACTGTCGGCACGTTTAACCGCGTGCTGGAAAGCATCGGCCTCGACTCCGTCGACTGGCTGGGCGAGTACGCGTTGATGAGCGTCATCGTCGCCGATATCTGGCAGTGGACGCCTTTCATCTTCATCCTGGCACTGGCGGCATTGCAATCGCTGCCGCGCTCAGCCCTGGAGGCGGCCCGCATCGATGGCGCCACCGCCTGGCAGCAGATCTGGTTTATCAAGCTGCCGCTGATGATGCCGGTGCTTATTGTGACCGGCCTGCTCCGCTTGATCGACGCGTTCAAGGTGCTGGAGGTGATCCTGGTGATGACCGAAGGCGGCCCGGGCCTCTCAACCGAAATCCTGGCCTTGCGGATCTCGCGCACCGCGACCGAGTTCCGCGAATTGGGCGTCGCGGCGGCCATGTCCAACTACCTGCTGCTGTTGCTGCTGGCTCTCACCCTCGGGATGTTCGCCTTCCAACGCTGGCAAGAGGCCCGCGCAGCCCGCATGCGCGCCGCTGATGAGGAGGACAGCTGATGGCCACCGCCCATGACCGCCCGAACCCCGCTTTTTACGCGCTCTTGGTGCTGTTGGTGTTCATGTCGATAGGTCCAGTCCTGTTGATGTTCGTCAATTCGTTCAAACTGGATGTGGACATCATCTCGGGCACCTCGGGGCTGCTGTTCCTGCCAACGATCCAAAACTACGAAACCGCGTTGTGCGATCTGTTGTGGTATGAGCCCGAGCATCTCGATTTCTGCTCGCTTAAATTTGGCGGCGCCTTCATCAATTCGCTGATCATCGCGCTGATTTCGACCGCGCTGACCCTAGTGATCGGCTGCATGGCGGCCTACGCGCTGGTGCGGTTTCGCTTCATGGGCCGCGACACCGTCTCGCTGACCACGCTGATGGTGCGGATGGTGCCGCCCGCGGTGCTGTTGGTGCCGGTTTTCGGACTGTGGAACAACGAGTTCTGCCTTGACCGCGACGGTCTTGTAGGCGGCGCGATCCGCGAAGCTTTCGGCGGGCGCGGCGATGTCTGCCTCGCGGGCACCCATTCCGGCATCATCTTGATCTATGTGGCGATGAACCTGCCCTTCGTGATTTGGATCTTGCAAAGCTTTATCGTGCAAGTGCCGCGCTCGCTGGAAGAGGCGGCGCGCGTCGACGGGGCAGCGCCGTTCCAGGTGTTCTTCCGCGTGGTGCTGCCGCTGATCAAACCGGGGCTTGCCGCGGCGGCGATCTTCACCTTCCGCATCGCTTGGAACGAGTACCTTTTGGCCTCTGCGCTGAGTGACCGCGATACCCGCACGGTGCCGATCTTGATCGTCAACAATATGAGCGAGTTTAACGTCGAATGGGGGGTTATCATGGCGACGGGCATGCTGCTTGCGATCCCGCCGATTATCTTCACCCTTCTTGCCAGCCGCCAGATCATCACCGGGATGACGGCAGGCGCGGTTAAGGGGTAGATGCTGGAGTGGCTTTTGGCCGCAATCGATCCGAGCCGTCCTCATGAGGTGGGACTGGCCGCCTCTTGGCATGCGCGATTTATGACGCTCGCTTGGGGGGTCATCGCCCCCTCGGCAGTGCTGATCGCGCGGTTTCTCAAGATCACCCCGAAACAGAACTTTCCGGCCCAATTGGACAATCAGTTTTGGTGGCGCAGCCATCTTTACGGTCAATGCGCTGTTCTAGTCCTCACATTGGTGGCCTTTGCCATCATCGTGTCGGTGCGCAGCGGTCAGATCGGGGTGCACGGCTATCTGGGCTACAGCGTGCTCTTTTGCCTGGTGATGCAGTTCACGCTCGGGCTCTGCCGCGGCAGCAAGGGCGGGCCGACTGACCCCAAGCCCGATGGCAGCCTAAGCGGTGATCACTACGATATGACCCGCTGGCGACTGGCCTTTGAGCATCTGCACAAAACCCTCGGCTACGTCACCCTCTTGACCGCTGCGACGACAATTATTGCCGGGCTCTGGCTGTCCAACGCGCCGCGCTGGATGTGGATCGTGATTATCGGCTGGTGGATGGTCTTGATCTGCGTCTTCATCACCTTGCAAAAGAGGGGCTGGGCGATTGACACCTACGCGGCGATCTGGGGCACCGACCCGAACCACCCGGGTAACCGCCGCCCATCGCCCGGATGGGGCATGCGCCGTCCGCTCGATCACGGGCAGCCAGGCGAATAACCAAGAACAAACAGCACGATACGCGGGGGAGGACGGATGTACGGGGTGATTGAGGGAACAGGGTTCGAGGTGATCGCCCAGGATTTCGAGGCCTGCTTTATCGGCCATGCCCGAGTAGAGCGGCTCTGGAGCGGGGCACGCTGGTCTGAAGGGCCGGTCTGGTTCGCGGCGGGGCGCTATCTGCTCTGGTCGGACATCCCTAACGACCGGATCTTACGCTGGGATGAAACCGACAGCAGCGTCTCGGTGTTTCGCGCGCCATCGCGCAATGCCAACGGGCACAGCATTGACCGCCAGGGGCGGCTGATTTCCTGCGAACATGGCAGCCGCTCGGTCACCCGCACCGAATTTGACGGCACGATCACCGTGATCGCTGACCGGTTCGAGGGCAAACGCCTCAATTCGCCCAATGATGTGGTGGTCAAATCCGACAGCAGCATCTGGTTCACCGACCCCTCCTACGGGATCATGATGGATTACGAGGGCGACCGCGCCGAAAGCGAGATCGGCGCGTGCCATGTCTATTGTGTGGGCCCTGATGGCACGATCCGCATCGCAGCGGACGATTACGTCAAACCCAACGGCCTTGCGTTTTCACCCGATGAAACCGCGCTCTACATCGCTGATACCGGCGTCACCCACACCCCCTGCGGGCCCAAGCATATCCGCCGCCACGCTGTCGCAGCCGATGGCACGCTGTCGGGCGGCGAGGTGTTCGCAGAATGCACCGAGGGTCTGTTTGACGGGTTCCGATTTGATCGCGCAGGCCGGATCTGGACCTCCGCCGCAGACGGGGTGCATTGCTACGCGCCGGACGGGCGTCTCATCGGCAAGGTGCATATCCCTGAGATGGTGGCCAATGTGTGCTTCGGCGGGCCGAAACTCAATCGCCTGTTCATCTGCGGCACCACCTCGCTCTATTCGGTCTATCTCAACGTCAACGGGGTATCCCCGGTATGAGCGTGGCAATCGGTGTCGATGTCGGCACCGGTAGCGCCCGCGCCGGGGTGTTTTCGCTTGAGGGCGCGGTTCTGGGTGCGGGTGTCGCGGCGATCGAGACAACGCATCCAGCCCCCGATTTTGCCCAGCAAAGCTCCGCCGAGATCTGGCGCGCGGTGGCCCATGCTGTGCGCGCCGCTGTCGCCGAAGCGGGGGTCACACCCGACGCGGTGGTTGGCCTGGGCTTCGATGCAACCTGCTCGCTGGTGGTAAGCGGCGCAGACGGCGCGCCGGTCAGCTTCGACCCCGAGGGCCGCGCGGATCAAGACGTGATCTTGTGGATGGATCACCGCGCCACGCCCGAGGCTGACGACATCAACCGCATCGGCGGCACCCCGCTCGAGTATATCGGCGGGCGCATCTCACCCGAGATGGAGATGCCCAAGCTCCTGTGGCTCAAGCAGTACCTGCCGCGCGCTTGGGCTGACATGCGCCGCGCCTGGGATCTGCCGGATTGGCTGGTGCACAAAGCCACCGGCGGCGAGACCCGCTCGCTGTGTTCGGCGGTGTGCAAATGGACCTATCTCGGCCATCTGGGCCAGGCGGGCGAGGGCTGGGACAGGGGCTTTCTCGACGCGATCGGCCTCGGCGATTTGACCGCAGAAGTGATCGGCACCGCCTTCGCGCCCCCGGGTGCCTTGGCGGGCAGGCTTACCGAAAGCGCCGCCGCGGATCTTGGGCTGCAACCCGGCATCGCTGTCGGCGCGAGCCTCATCGACGCCCATGCCGGGGCGCTCGGCACCCTGGGCGTTGCAGGCGGCGACCTGGTGAGCCGGCTGGCGATGATCGCAGGCACCTCCACCTGTCACATCGGGCTCACCCGCGAGCCGGTTTTTGTCCCCGGTGTGTGGGGCCCCTATTTCGGCGTTGTGCTGGGCGGGTATTGGGCTCTCGAAGGCGGGCAATCGGTAGCTGGTGCCCTGCTCGACGCGGTGATTGCTCGCCACGCGGCCAGCGCCACGCTGGACCTGCGCGGCGATGAGCGGGTGAGCGACGCCCTCG
>JBCDGW010000160.1:0-5463 GCA_038750765.1 Pseudomonadota bacterium
AAAGCGGCCATACTCCTCGTCTGCGTACGAGACGCGGTAGTAGTACTCCTCCATTCGCTCGTTTCCGCCATACAAGGAAGCGCCGCTGCGGTCTTGACCGATGCACGCCTGTCGGAGGCCTATGGCTGCACGGTGCGGGTGGGGGCGGTGCCCCAAAGCGCGGTTCCGTTCGTCCTACCCCAAGCAGCGGCCCGCTTCGGCTAGCGCGCGGTGCGGGAGTGGCGAGCGCTCTTCTTACCGACACGCGCTTGAAACGGCGCCTGGAACGCACGGGCCCTTTCTTCTTTTCAAAAAATACCTCCGCCGGAGGCATACTCCCTAGCCGCAATCCCAGCCGCTTACCCCGAAAAGCGCCGCGGCGCCACAAGCGCTAGAAATTCGATTCGATGCCCACGGAAAACGACCATTCCTGGGTATCGTAGAGATCGATATTCGACTCGGTGATCGCACGGCGCAACCGCAGATGCGGTGAGAACCCGGCATATTCGATTTTGGTCAGCGTCGCCTCGAGTTCAGCGAAAACGCCTTCGTCCTCACGCCCGTTGAACCCTAAGACGTTGAAATCAGGGTAATCTGAAAGCGTGACGCCGGCACCGATGGACAGATCCACCCCCTCGATCACCGGTTTGCCGAACGTGTAGGTGATCTTCGCGGCCCACGTGCTGCTATCCCATTGGGGCAGGCGGGCATCTTCCAGATTGTAGCTCAGCAAACCGCTCACCGAGGCGCCACTGGGAAAGGTATAGCTCAACACCCCTGCGGTGCTGGCATGGAGCGCGTCGCTGCTATCGGTGTAAAACCGGTTCTCGGCGCTCAGCTGCAACACCAATTGCACGTCATCGCTGAGCTTATCGGCATAGATCACGCTCGCGGTTGGCGCTGTGTAGCTGCGCTCGCCATCCGACCAGACATCCCGGATACCACCGTTGAGGCGCAGCACCGCCTTGCGGTCCTCGCCTAAAATGCGGGCATGGGAGATGCCGAAGGAAAGCGATGTCGTGCCAAGCCGATCAGCGTCAAAGTCAGGCGCCTGTTCCTTGGCCTCATCGCTGAGAAACACCCGCTTTACCGAGATCCCGCTGGTCAGCGAGGTTCGGCCATCGGCGTTTTGGTTGATGCGGTAGGCAAGGTTGAGCCCGGCGGTGGTTGTGAGGCCTGAAAGTGCTTGAGAGGCGGGGTTGATCACCCAGTATTCGGGGTTTTCTTCACCGATTTCCAACACAGCGTTGGATGAGCCGCCGTTGACGTTATCGGAGGGGACAGCCGAGAACCGGAACTTGTAGCTCCAGGGCGTTTCAGCGCGCAAGAGCCTGAAGTTCCGCTCCACAGCGCGGCGCTGCACCGGTCCGGGCGCCAGATCGCCTGCGCGGCGCAGCCAGTATTGCGCCGGGATCACCCGCTTGTTGGCGATAGCGGCTGCAGCGGCCACGCGGGCCGCATGGTAGCGATTGACCGACACATCGCTGAAGCGGAACGCGCGTTTAGAGGCGACAAATGCCGCCTCCCAGTCTTGCTCAGAAAGATGCACTGTCGACATCGCCAGATGGGCATCCGCGTCATCGGGGTCGATCTTGAGGAGTTCCACCGCGATCGCGCGGGCAAGCGGCACGTTGCCGGTGATGCCCGCGTTCACCGCCGCAATGCGGGCCTCATCGAGCGGGATGTCGACGACGTTTGCGTTGGTTTCCTCGGCGAGAACGCCCGCAGCCGAAAGCCCAAATCCTGTAATCAGCGCCGCAGCGTAGAGCCGCCGCTGCAAAGCGCGCATTTATGGCGCCGCGCCATCGCAGAGCGCTGTGTCCTCGCCCGGACGGCCACACTGGTTGAGCACGATCAAGCCGGTCTCCGTCTCGTCGAAAAGGTCAGGATTGAAGTTCTCGATCACAAGCGCTGCCGCAATGGAGGAGGCGTTGGGACCGCTGAACAGGCCTGCATAGTCACCAACTGGTTCAATCACGCCCATACCGTTGACGACACGGTTCTGTTCCACCTCGCCTTCAAAGCGACCATCCTCGTCAATGTCGGTGACGACAAGCACAAGGTTAGGCAGCATCGCTCCACCAAGATCGATAAGCTGACGGTTAAACACGGCACCATTGAGCGTCATTTCCGCGAAGTTGGCGTTGATGAACACCTGACCCGTCACACGGCCAGGCCCGCGCATTTGCAACGCCGGATCAGCGCCTTGCGGAAGCGGGGGGATAATTCCGGAGTAGTCGTCTAGACCCACGTAGGAACCTGCGTAGGACACCTGACCCTGTCCCGGGCCGGGGCCCACAGGCGGCGCGTCGAAGCCACCTGTGCGGTCGAAGAAACCACCATGGAACTCACGGTTGAACTGCCCGCCGTCGGCGACGATCGCGCCTGTTGCTGTGCCATCAGCGCTTTGCGCGACAACGGCTGCGAAGAAGCGGTCGAGTGGATCCTCTTGCAGTGTATAGAAGCGGTACCCCGGGGGTAGATCCGCCTCAGGCCCGGGCGTGCGCACGTAGTTCACGGCAACAGGTGTGCCGTCGAGGCTATCGATTGTAACTGAAAGCGTGTCCGCTGCCGGATTGAAAGCGATTGTCTCAAGATTGACCGCCACGGTCAGGGGCACACCGTCAGCAGTCGTATCGCCGTCGGGATCGGGATCAGGATCCGGGTCAATCGGTGTCGTGGGATCATCATCTTCAGGAGGGTCGACGGTCAGCCCGGTATTGATCGGGTTCCCCTCGCAGGCCGCCAACAAGCATAGCACGGCCAGCGCCGCTACGGAGTTACGCATGGATCTGCTCTTTTTATTGTCCTGCCTCGTTGTCCACAGATTGGCGACAACTTATCCACAAGTCAACGAATCGTGCATGCCCCAGCAACGGAGTGATGCAAGAAGAGCGCGCTTTACCGTCCGCTAAAGGCTTGGTATCGCACCATATCGTGGGTCATTCAAATCTACCTCGCAGATGTAGTATGCTCACCTAATCGCCCCGCTGGAGGAATTGCGCCTATGGCATTGTCAGACGAGCAGCAGGCTGAAATCGACGCGCTGCGCGCCACCCCGCAAGGCACGCTGCGCGCCACCGTGCCAGCGATGGAAGCGCATCTCTACCAGGCGATTCCCGTGCTCGATCATGGGCTGGTGCGGGTGATCGATTACATGGGCGACGATGCGGCCATCTGTCAGGCAGCGCGGGTCAGCTACGGCAAGGGCACTAAATCGGTCTCCAACGATGAGGGGCTGATCCGGTATCTGATGCGGCACTGGCATTCGACCCCGTTCGAGATGTGCGAGATCAAGCTCCATGTGAAGCTGCCGGTCTTCGTGGCGCGGCAATGGATCCGGCACCGCACAGCCAATGTGAACGAGTATTCGGCGCGTTACTCGATCTTGGACCGTGAGTTCTACATCCCCGCACCTGACGCGTTAGCGGCGCAATCGGTGGTTAACAACCAGGGGCGCGGGGCGGTGCTCGAAGGGGATGAGGCGGCGCGCGTGCTTGAGATCCTCAAAGGAGACAGCACCCGCGCCTATGATCATTACGAAGAGATGCTGAGCCAGGACGGCAAGCAGGGCCTCGCCCGCGAATTGGCGCGGATGAACCTGCCAGCCAATGTGTACACCCAATGGTATTGGAAGGTGGATCTGCACAACCTGTTTCATTTCCTGCGGTTGCGCGCCGATCCTCATGCCCAGTTCGAGATCCGGGTCTATGCCGAAGCGATGTGTCAGGTGGTGCGTGATTGGGTGCCATTCGCCTACGCCGCGTTCGAAGATTACCGCCTGGGCGGCGCGCAGCTTTCGGCGCGGGCGCTCGATTGCGTGAAGCGGATGATTGCGGGCGAGACCGTGAGCCAAGAAAGCTCGGGCATGTCGAAAGGCGAGTGGCGCGAATTCGAGGCGCTGCTGGGCTAGAGGCGCCGTTCCGCCCCTGTGTCTAACCCCTGCCGTATTCACCTGTTCTCCCGCCTGAAAAGGAGGAGTTGGATGAACATGGTAAAAGCCTATCTCAGCGTGGCGCTCTTTGGCGGCTTCGGCGTATATGTGGCGGCAGGCGGCCTGGTGTCGAAAGACCCCGATTGCTGGGGGCGGTGCTTCTCGGACACGCTGGCGCAACTCATCGACCGGATCGGCCCCTTACCGGCATCGGGCATTTTGTTCTTCTGCGCGATTTTCAGTTTCTTCTATTGGAAAGCCCGGGCCTAGCGCGCCCCTCAACTCGAACTTCAAGCGCTTTCGGCCTCTTTGTTTCATTTATGTGCAGGTCGCCTGTTTCGCCGTCGTTATCATTGGCAGGTGTTTCATTTCGGCCGCGTCCGGACCGATACGGGCATCCACAAGACCCATGCGAAACTACGCCCGAAGTCCAATGGCAGGCGCAAAATTGCCGTCAGGATCGTCATTAGAAGGCAGCACGGCGTAGTGGTCGAACTGCATAGAAAAATGCGCTCCGGCAGAGGACATCCGATGCAGGCTAGCAGCGTAGCCGAGCATGTTCACCAGAGGCACGACCGCGTCAATTCCGATAGAGCCGCCGCGTTTGTTTTGACCAAGCACCTTGCCGCGACGCGAGTTAAGGTCGCTGATATATGCGCCGCGCATAACAACGTCGACCTTCATAATCGGTTCCATAATTTTCGCACCTGCCTTGAGTATGCCCTCGCGAAACGCTGTGCGAGCCGCGATTTCAAATGCCAAAGCGCTGCTTTCCGGTTGGCGAAATTTGGCGTCAGTTAGCACTACCTTGATGTCGATCAGAGCAGCGCCCCCTAATGGTCCTGAGGCCATTACCGACTGGACGCCCTTTTCGATGCCGCCAATGTACTCGGTCGGCACCGCGCTACCAACGATGCGGGATTCAAACGAGCAGCCCCCGCCTGGCCCGGTCGGGGCGATGATCATCGTGAGATCAGCGAATTGGCTAGAACCCGCGGAGCGCACTCTGTGGGTGTATGTGTGCTCAACCTCTTTGCTAATCGTCTCGAGAAGGGCCACCTCTGGCGCGCCAATCACGGCTTCCGCGTCACACGCGCGTTTTAGGCGCTCGATTACGATCTCGAGCTGAGCTTCCTCATTGCTACCGATGATCACACAGCCGGCAGCGCGCTTTGCTTCAAAATCTAAAGTCGGTTCTTCTTCAGCAAGATACCTGAGATAAGCGAGTATCTTCTCTAGGTTTGCTTCCGCGGTCGGAGCGACCGAAATTGATAAGAGGCGGTTGGGTTCTTGGTCCATCATGACTGACGTGTTATGTGCTCTCGCCTCGTTCCAGACGTTTTCTTAATAGATATAGCAGCAACAATTAGGGCATTCGGGCAAGCGGTGAAACAAGTGGGCCGCTGATGCCAAGTACTAATCGCGCATGGAAATCCCATCAGGCGAGACACCGTTGATCGAACTTGGAACTCAGATCACCCGGTGAGAGTGGCGCCTCTGCATCACGCCCGACGCAGCCTCAGTGCCTGAGCGTGCGAGAGCCTTTGTCG
>JBCDGW010000161.1:0-5369 GCA_038750765.1 Pseudomonadota bacterium
AGATGCCCAGCGTCAGATCGATCTCTTCCTTGGTCATGTTGCCTTTGTCGGGATAGGTGTATTCGCCCATCGACTCGACCACCATCGCCATATCCATGATCCCGATGGACGAGATATCGAGGATCGAGGCTTTGCCCTTGAACTCGGGGTTCAAAAGCTCGGACCAGTTGTTGATCGGGCGCCCGATCAGGTCGGGGCGGATGCCCAGCGTATCGGCGTTGTAGATCGTCGGGATCAGCGTCATCCAGCCCGATTCCTCGTCGACGAAGTCAGTGCCGCCCGGGCCTTCGACAAAGCCCACCGTATGCGGCGCGGTGCCCTGGGCAATCACGCTTTCCGGGGTCAGCTTGCCGTTGCGGAAGATGCCGACGATCTTGTCGTAATTCTCAATCTTCGAGGTATCCATCGCCTGCAGGTTGCCGGTGGGCCAAACCTTCTTGCAGATCCAGTACTCGATATCGGCGATGTCGAAGCTGTCGGGCTGGGTGGCCGCGCGCTGGGTGACGCTATCGGAATCAAGCGCGGTCATCTCCAGAGTAAAGCCCAGATCCTCTTTGACCTTGTTGGCCACGTCATTGAGGTTCGACACGCCGGTACCAAACTGGCGCAAAACGATATCGCTGGTGGCCTGACCCCAAACCATCGGCGCGTTCAGCGTGCTGGCGCCGACAGCCGCCGCGCCGGTTTTCAGGAACGAACGCCTAGAATAGCGAATTTTCGGTATCGTCGTCATGTCTCGGTCTCCTTGAGGTGCAATTGTTCACGCGCGCAGGGAATGCGCGGCTCCGTCCTGCCAACCAAGGCCGATAGCCTCGCCCAGCTCCTTCGGCGCGCCGAAGAAATCCTTATCGGTGAGAAGCGCGGTCACCTCTTGGTCACCGCTCACCCGCGCCGTTAGCGCCACATGGGTGCCCTGGTACTCGACCGCGGTCAGATGCCCTTCGAGGCGCCCTGCCCCGGGCTCAGCCAGATGCATCGCGTCAGAGCGCACCGCAACCGGCCCCTCGGGCAGCGAAATCACATTATGGGCGCCGATAAAGCGCGCGACAAACGCGGTGCGCGGGGTGTCAAATACCGAGCGGGTCGGCCCCGCCTGCTCGATCACCGCGTTGTTCATCACCACGATCTCATCGGCCAGCGCCAGCGCCTCGTCCTGACCGTGGGTGACGTGCACGAAGGTGATGCCAAGCTCGCGCTGCAGCCGTTTCAGCTCGGCGCGCATACGGATGCGCAAAAACGGATCGAGCGCGCTCAAAGGCTCATCCAGCAGCAAGATCTGCGGTTTGGTGATTAGTGCGCGGGCCAGCGCTACCCGCTGCTGCTGGCCGCCCGATAGCTGGTCGGGCAAGCGGTCCGCAAACCCGGTCATATCCACCAAGCTGAGCATTTCCATCGCCCGCGCATGGCGCGTATCCGCCGCCTCGCCCTTCATCCGCAGGCTAAACGCCACGTTGTCGCGCACGCTCAGATGGGGAAACAGCGCATAGTTTTGAAACATCATCGCGGTGCCCCGCTGCGCCGGCGGGAGAAGCGACACATCCCGCCCGCCCAGCACGATGGCGCCCTCGGTGACGCTTTCATGACCCGCGATCATCCGCAGCGTCGAGGATTTACCGCATCCCGAAGGCCCCAGCAGGCACACATAAGTGCCGCCGCGGAACAGGTGATTGATGGCATCGACAGCGACAGTGTCGCCGTAGCGCTTGGTCAAACTGACCAGTTCAAGGTCTAAGTCGGATCGCATGACGCCCCCGCATGACTGCGAGACCACTGTTTCGGCTCGATCCCCAAGCGCCAAGAACGCGGGGGCGCGCGGCGCGGTGTTTCTTATCTCGCGCTCAAATTTTCAGCAAATCCGTACACATTTGCACATCAATACTCCCTATATTGTATACAATCTCTCTCACGATCTGACGCAGATAATAAACTAGCCGCACTCAAAACATCATTGTATTCCACCAGAACGGCCTCGTTTTGGAAGGTATCTAGCATGGCCCAGAGATGCAGGGCGCGGACATGGCGCAGATCGTAAGCGATGCGCCGAAAACGGCGGAAGCGATCGCCGACAGCCTGACCCATGCGGTACACGAACACCGTGTCTTCCCCGGCATGAAGCTGCCCGAGGACGAGGTGGGCGATACGTTCGGGGTGAGCCGGACCATTGCCCGCCAAGCGCTGCGCATCCTCGCCCAGGACGGTCTGGTCACGTTAGAGCGCAATCGCGGCGCGTTCGTGTCACGGCCTTCCATCAAGGAAGCGCGCGAGGTGTTCGAGGCCCGCGCTTTGCTGGAGCCCGAAACCGCCCGCGCTGCCGCAATCCGCACCCGGGCCAAGGATGTCAAAGTGCTCGAGCGCCACATCGCAGACGAACATGCGGCGCTGGCGCAAGGCCATTACGGCCAGGCGCTGCGCTTGTCGGGTCAGTTCCATATCGAGATTGCGCGCATCGCCGACCAAGCGATTGTGGAGACCTTCGTGCGCCAGTTAATCTCGCGGTCCTCGCTGGTGATCGCGCTCTACTGGCGGCGGCGCAGCGCTTTGTGCGAAAGCCAAGCTCACCACGCGCTGGTGGATGCGCTGCGCGCGCGCGACGGCGACACTGCCTGCGAGTTGATGAAGGGGCATCTGGTGGATCTGCTATCGCAGCTTGATTTGCGCGATCAGGACCCGCCGCCGCAAAACCTGCGCGAAGCGTTGCGTGGATAGTCTCCGCCCGCCCAGACCGCGCCCACTGCTCCCCTCTTCGTTTGCCAACGCGTTCGGCCTCATAGCGCGGCCACAGCTTTTGGCCGGATGCCGCCCGTTGCCTGCTTCTCTTTTTCCCAAATACCTCCGCCGGAGGCTCATTGTCTTTTTTGGCCCGCCCGCGACGCCAGCGCGTCGGCCAAAACAGCGCGCACGAGATCGGGCGGCACCGCGTCGGTGACAAAGGCCGCGCCGATATCGCGCGCCAGGATAAACCGCAGGCGGCCATCCACCACCTTCTTGTCTTGGCCCATCAGCGCCAGCAACCCATCGGCATCGGGCAGATCACCCGGTATGTCAGCGAGATCGCGCGCCATGCCCATCTGCGCGAGATGCGCGCGCACCCGGCTTGGCACTTCTTGGGCGCACAGCCCCATCCGCGCCGATGTCTCAAATGCCAGCGCGCAGCCGATCGCCACCCCCTCACCATGCAACAGCCGCGCGCTATAGCCGGTTGCCGCCTCCAGCGCATGGCCGAAGGTATGCCCCAGATTGAGCAGTGCGCGGTCCCCCTGCTCGGTCTCGTCGCGCGCCACGATCTCGGCTTTCATTTCCACCGACCGGCGCACCGCATGGCTGCGCGCGGCCACATCGCCCGCGGCCAGCGTCGGCCCGTTCTGTTCCAGCCACGCAAAGAAATCAGCATCGCCCAGCAGGCCGTGCTTGACCACCTCGCCATAGCCCGCGAGGAAGTCACGCTGAGGCAGCGTGCCCAGCACATCGATATCGGCCAGCACCAGCGCGGGCTGATGAAACGCGCCGATCAGGTTCTTGCCGTGGGCTGAATTGATCGCCGTCTTGCCGCCGACCGAACTGTCCACCTGCGCCAGCAGTGAGGTGGGGATCTGCACATAGCCCACCCCGCGCCGCAGGATTGCCGCCGCAAACCCCACCAGATCCCCGATCACACCGCCGCCCAGCGCGATGACCAGGTCGCGCCGCTCGATCTTTTGTTCGAGCAGCCATTCGACGCATGTCGTCAGGTGCGGCCAGCTTTTAGTGCTCTCCCCCGGCGGCAATGTCAGGGTCGTCGAGGCGATCCCGGCCGCCTCCAGCCCTGCCGCCAATGCCGCACCGTGCAAGGCGCCCACCCGCTCCTCGGTGATGATCGCCACCCGGGGCCGCGCCAGGAGCGGGCCGATCTGCGCGCCCGCTTCGCCAATCAGCCCAGTCCCGATGACCACGTCATAGGCGCGGGTGCCCAACGCGACCCGGATGCTCGTGTCGGTCGCGGTGCCCATCGCCCCCCTCATCGTGCCGTCTCCAACACGTCGGCGCGGCTGGCCAACACCTGGCTTACCTTCTCGGCCATCTCGTCAATCGAATAGGCTGCATCGGCATCGGCCACGAGATCGGCCTTAGCGTATATCGGGTTTCGCGCATGGGCGAGATCGGCCAAGGTCTCGCGCGGATTTGCGGTGCGTAGAAGCGGCCGGGTGGTCTTCTGGCGGACCCGTTGCCACAGCAGCGCCACATCGGCGCGCAGCCACAGCGCCACGCCTTTCTCCGAGATCAGCGCCCGGTTTACTTCCGCCATGTAAGCCCCGCCCCCGGTTGATAAAATACACGGCCCGCTGGCCAAAAGCCGGTTGATCACCTGGGTCTCTTTCTCGCGGAAAAACGGCTCGCCATACCGCTCAAAGATCTCAGCGATGCTCAGGTTGTTGGCTGCCTCGACGATTTCGGCGTCGCTGTCGACGAAAGGCACGCCAAGCCTGCGGGCTAAAGCCTGGCCCACGGCGGTCTTGCCAGAGCCCATCATGCCCACCAGCACCACTGTTTTCTTCAATCGCCCTTTCAAAATAGCACACATCTGCCCATTCTTCTTAGAGTGCATGCGTGCATGGCGCGAAACGGTGAGAATTGCCATATAGAAAGCAACAGCGGCTGCGCCATAAGACAGCCGCACAGGCAGGGTTTTTGGTGAATGCGGACGCTTTTGAAGCTCATACTGGTGCTGGTGGTGTTAGCCGCCATCGCTGTGGTGGGCTATGCCTTGGTGGGTGATCTCAGCCCCGAGCAGCAAGACGTGATCGAACCGGTGATCCTTAATGGCGGCTAGGCGGATCGCATGTGCGCTGGCGCTCTGCGGCGCCACCACGGGCGCGGCTTGGGGCCAGGACCGGCCGCTTTCAGCCATCGATTGGTTGCGCGATGAGGTGGCAACCGACCCGCTGCCGCCGCTTGATGAACCTGCCACCAGTGTGGGCGCAGGGTCGGAAACCATCGAAGTGAAACCGCTGGACGCGCCCAGCAAGGATGCGGTGGGCCTGTTGCCGCCCTCGCGCACCGGCCTGCCCCCCGCGCTGTGGGGCGCCAGCGATCCGGCAGAACTGGTGCGGCTTTTGGCGGCGGCGCAGGGCGGCACGGTGCCGGCAATGCGCGATCTGTTGATGGTGTTGCTGCTGGCCGAGGCGCGTCCGCCCGAGGGCGCGGGCGCGGGCACAGGCGTGGACACGGGGCAAACCCTGTTTTTGGCGCGCATCGACACGCTGATTGAGATGGGCGCGCTCGACCGGGCCCAGGCGCTCTTGGACCGCGCTGGTGCCGATACCGCCGAGACGTTCGCGCGCTGGCTTGATGTATCGCTGTTGACCGGCGATGAAGCCGCCGCCTGCCAAGCG
>JBCDGW010000162.1:0-5230 GCA_038750765.1 Pseudomonadota bacterium
AGGCCTGAGCCGACATAACTGACCTCGGGCAGCAGGACGTAGTACTTCACGTCGAGCAATCGCGCCGTGCTGTCGCCCCGTTCCAAAGCGTGGCCCATGGTCAAAAACTGCGCGCCCTCATTGCGCAGCATCGTGCCAGAGGCCGCCCCTCGGATCAGCGACACCGTCCGCCGAGTCCAGTCAACCAGGTCCGAGAGCGGCAATTGGCTCCGCTCGCGGCGGCTCATCTCGCGCATCTCCTGATACGCCCCGTTGAGCGCATCCCACACGCCACCGGTAATCGCGGTGCGCACGATGCGACCGTTTTCACGCGCCGCGGTCAGGCATGACGCCACCGACGATGAATTGTCGCGATCAAAAAACATGTGGCTTTCGATATTGCGTTGCACCGCTTCGCCGTATTTGGCCGAAAAAGCCGCAAGCGTGCCGCTGGCAGTCAGAACACTTTCCCAATCGTTTCGGTAACCGCCGCCGAAATCTGGCAACAGCGCATTGCGCGCGCCCACCTCAAGCAGCCCCGCATTGGTCTCGGCTCGCTCAAGGTAGCGGCCAATCCAATAGATGTTTTCAGCAGTCCGGCTTAGCATCGCGTCACTCCGCCAACACCCATGTGTCCTTGACGCCGCCCCCTTGCGAGGAATTGACCACAAGCGAGCCCTCGGTCAGCGCCACCCGCGTCAAACCGCCGGGCATCAATTCAACCTGTTGGCCCACCAAGCAATAGGGCCGCAGATCGACATGGCGCGGCGCCACCCCCTCCTCCACGAAGGTGGGGCACGTAGACAGGGCCAGTGTCGGCTGCGCGATGTAATTCTCTGGCTTCTCGCGGATCTTGTCGCGAAATGCCTCCACCTGGTTCGCCTCAGCCTTAGGGCCTACCAGCATGCCGTATCCGCCGGAGCCGTGCACCTCTTTGACCACCAGTTCCGCCAAATGCTCCAGCACATAGGCGCAATCGTCTTGCTTAGCGCATTGCCATGTCGGCACGTTTTGCAAGATCGGCGCCTCGCCTAGGTAAAAGCGGATCATTTCCGGCACATAGGTGTAGATCGCTTTGTCATCAGCCACGCCAGCGCCGGGCGCCGAGCACAGGGCCACACCGCCGGAGCGATACACATTCATCAGGCCGGGTACACCGAGCATCGAGTCTGGGCGGAAACAAAGCGGGTCGATAAAGGCATCATCGATCCGGCGATAAATCACATCGACACGCTGCGGGCCGCGGGTCGTCTTCATCCAGCAAAAGTCACCGTCAACGAACAGGTCATGGCCCTCAACCAGTTCCACCCCCATCATATCCGCCAGAAAGGAATGCTCGTAATAGGCCGAGTTGAAATGCCCGGGCGTCAGGATCACCACGTTGGGCTCGCCTTCGCATTTGCGCGGCGCCACCGACGACAAAGTGCGCTTGAGCGCCTGCGGGTAGCCCTCGACCGGCGCAATCCGGTTGGACTGGAACAATTGCGGGAACATGCGCATCATGATCTCGCGGTTTTCCAACATATACGACACGCCCGACGGTGTGCGGCAATTGTCTTCGAGAACATAGAACGTGTCAGGCCCGGTGCGGACCAGATCAATCCCGACAATGTGGCTGTAGACCCCACCAGGCGGCATAATCCCAACCACGGCCTTCTCGTACGCGTCATTGGTGTAGACCAAGCGCGCCGGAATGCGCCCTGCTTTGATGATCTCGCCGCGGCTATAGACATCGATCAGGAAGGCGTTGAGCGCGCGCGCCCGTTGTTTAATGCCCCGCTCTAGGCGCCGCCACTCATCCGCGGCGAATATGCGCGGAAACATATCGAACGGGATCAGCCGGTCCGGATCGCCGCCTTCGCCGTAGACCGCAAAGGTGATACCGGCACGCCGAAACAGCGCTTCAGCCTGTGATTGCTTGAGGCTACGCGATGCGGCAGGCATCTGCGCGATCCAATCTTGCAGCCCTGAATAAGGCGTGCGCGGTTCGCCGTCGCCCATTTCGTTGAAAAATCGTATCTTTTCCCCGTCCATCGACTTCACCTATTCTGTCTCAGCCGGTTTTCAATCATGAGGCCCGTGCGCAAACGGATCTGCATCCCCTCGCTCAGGCTCTGCTTTGTGCTATCTGTCATATCATGGCTGTGCTGACTTTTACGCGCGAGGGGATCTATTGCCCAGCGGGCGATTTTCATATCGATCCGTGGCGGCCGGTGCCGCGCGCGCTGATCACCCACGGGCATTCGGACCATGCACGCTTCGGGCACGCCGCCTATCTGGCTACCGATGCGGCGACGCCGGTGATCCAGCACCGGCTGGGCGATATCCGGATCGACACGATCGGGTATGGCGAGCGCCGCACGATCGGCAATGCGCAAGTCTCGTTCCATCCCGCGGGCCATGTGCCCGGGTCGGCGCAGATCCGCGTCGAGGTGGGCGGGGAGGTTTGGGTCGTGTCGGGCGATTACAAGGTCGAGCCTGATGGGCTGTCCGAGCCGTTTGAACCGGTGCGCTGCCACGCGTTTATCACAGAATGTACCTTTGGCTTGCCGGTGTTCACTTGGCCTACCCAAGCCGAGATCGCCGCTGCAATCAACGATTGGTGGCGCGATTGCGTGGCGCAGGGCCGTACGCCGGTGCTGGGCGCCTATTCCTTGGGCAAGGCGCAGCGCATCCTCTCAAGCCTCGATAGCGATATCGGCCCGATCCTCACCCACGGGGCGGTCGAAAACGTGAACGTCGTGCTGCGCGCCCAGGGCGTTGCGCTGCCTGACACCATCCGCGTGGCGCCTGATCTGAAAGGTAAGGATCACCCGGGTGCGCTTGTCCTGGCCACGCCTTCTGCCCTCGGCACCACCTGGACCAAACGCTTCGGGCCCACTTCGGCGGCGTTTGCGTCGGGTTGGATGCGGCTGCGCGGGGTTCGCCGTCGGCGCGCTGCGGATCGGGGCTTCGTGATGTCCGATCACGCCGATTGGCACGGGCTGAACGCCGCCATCGCGGAAACCGGGGCGGAGAAGGTCTTTGTCACCCATGGCTACACCAGCCAGTTTCGCCGCTGGCTGGAACATCAGGGCTATGACGCCGCCATCGTGGAGACCGAGTTTGAGGGCGAAAGCCTAGAGGCCAGCGAGCCGGACGTAGCGGCGTGAGCGGATCCCGGCGATGAAGGATTTTGCCCAGCTTTTCGCGCGGCTCGATCAGACGACGCGCACCAACGCCAAGGTGGATGCCTTGGCGCAATACTTCACCGACGCGTCCGACGACGATCGGATTTGGACCATCGCGCTGCTTTCCGGGCGCCGCCCTAAGCGCACCGTGAATGCGACAATTCTGCGAGAATGGGCCGCAAAAAAAGCGCAAATCCCGCTTTGGTTGTTCGAAGAGTCATATCCGATTGTCGGTGATCTGGCTGAAACCATCGCTCTGACGCTGCCGCCTAATTCGCGCAGTTCGGACCATTCGCTCACCCACTGGATCACGCAGTTGCGCCGGTTACCCACGTTAGAGGAGGCCGCGCGGCAGGCCCTGATCTACGATGCCTGGGATCAATTGGACGCCGCCGAGCGGTTCTTGTTCAACAAATTGCTGACCGGCGGGTTTCGCGTTGGGGTGAGCCAAAAGCTGATGACGCGCGCATTGGCTCGCGCCACTGGCATCGATGAGCCCGATCTGGCGCACCGCTTAATGGGCGATTGGAGCCCTGACACAGCCACCTTCGAGGGCCTCATCCTTACCCATGACCCGTCGGCGGATCTATCGCGACCGTACCCGTTTTATCTCGCCTATCAGTTGGAGGACCCGCCAGAAACGCTTGGGCCGGTCACCGATTGGCTGGCCGAGCATAAATGGGACGGCATTCGCGGGCAGCTTATCCGCCGTGGCGGTGAGCATCATGTGTGGTCGCGCGGCGAAGAGCTGATGACCGACCGGTTTCCCGAATTGGCGCCGGTACGCGATTTCTTACCCGATGGCTGCGTGCTCGATGGTGAAATCCTCGCATGGGCGGGCGACGCGCCGCTGCCATTTGCGCAACTGCAAAAGCGGATCGGGCGCAAAACCGTGCCAAAGAAGCTTTTGAGCGAAGCGCCGGTGATCCTGCGCGCCTATGACTTGCTCGAATGGGAGGGCAACGATCTGCGCGACACGCCACTGGCCGAGCGACGCGCGCTGCTGGAAACTCTTGTAAGCCGCCTGCCCGAGGAAGCGCCAATCCGCGTGTCGCCAGCGCTGCCCGCTGCGACATGGGACGACCTAATGCAAGCGCGCGCCTCCTCGCGGGAAATGGGTGCCGAAGGCCTGATGCTCAAACGGCTGTCGAGCCCCTATGGCCTCGGTCGCAAAAAAGGCGATTGGTGGAAGTGGAAGGTCGACCCGCTCTCGATTGACGCGGTGATGATCTACGCGCAGCAGGGCCATGGTCGCCGCGCCAATCTGTTCACCGATTTCACCTTCGCGGTGTGGGATGGCGAAGCATTGGTACCGTTTACCAAGGCCTATTCCGGCCTAACCGACGCGGAGTTTCGCGAGATCACTTCCTGGGTGCGTAAGAACACGCTTGAACGTTACGGCCCTGTCCGCGCGGTCAAACCGCAGCATGTGTTCGAGATCCATTTTGAAGGCATTCAGAAGAGCACGCGTCACAAATCAGGCGTTGCGCTGCGCTTCCCACGCATGTCGCGCTGGCGCCAAGACAAACCGCTGGCGGAAGCCAACACGCTCGCCGACCTAAAGGACATGCTCGCGCAATACGGCTAGCGCCTCGAACGCGCCGGAGCGGGCTTCAAACCCGCGCCGCCGCCTCACATAAAGCAGTGAGCTTTGCCTCCGCTTGCGCCGCGCTGAGCAGGCCCAGGCCGCAATCCGGCGCAAGGACGAGGCGGTCGCGGTCGATATGGGCAAGCACCGCTTCGATCCGCGCGGCGATCTCGTCTGCGGTCTCCAACCGGCTTCGCGCCACCGCCACCGCGCCAAACACGATGGTCTTGCTTGGAAATTGCTCCAAAAGCGCAAGATCGTTGCAGCAATGGGCGTCTTCGAGCGAAATTTGATCAATCGCAGCCGCATCCAACGCAGCGGCGAGGCGGCTATAGCTGTCAGGATCGGCTTTCTTGTATACCTCATCATCGAGATGCTCGGGGTAACCGCAGCAGATATGGACCACACGGGTCACGCTCGCTGGCACATGCTCAAAACACCGCTCCAACCCCGCGATCCCGAACGCCAACGCGTCGGCCACCTGACGGGCAAA
>JBCDGW010000163.1:0-5113 GCA_038750765.1 Pseudomonadota bacterium
TCACCTGGAACTGGTAATAGTGCTGCAGCCGGTTGGGGTTTTCACCGTAGCGGCCATCCGTGGGGCGACGCGAGGGCTGCACATAGGCGGCAGACCAAGGCCGCGTGCCCAGCGAGCGCAGCGTCGTCGCGGGGTGAAACGTGCCCGCGCCCACCTCCATGTCATAGGGTTGCAACAGCGCGCAGCCCTTACTGCTCCAGTATGTCTGCAGCCGCAAAATGATGTCTTGGAAGCTGTTGGGTCGGTCCGCCACGGGCGCGCGCCTTTCGCAAATACGCGTTCTCATTAGGCAACAGCCTTCCAGGGGTCAATTGCCACAGCCGTTGGTGAACTTGACGTTAACCCTAATCTTGCATTGAACGGGAGAGATCGCGGCGTCGGGGCGGCGATGGTTGGCTTTGGGAGCGGGATTGTGGTCAAACGGGCGGTTTCGGTAGTATTGGCATGCGTGGTGTCGCTCTGGGCCTGGGCGGCCGCGGCGCAATCGACTTTCGTTCAGCTCGAAGCGCGGCCTGACCTTAACAGCGCCAGCGATTTGGTGCGCGCCTACGCAGCAGGGCTCGAAAACGTCAACGGTTTCCGCATGACGTCAGGCTGGTACGGCATCGCCCTGGGCCCCTTCAGCGAGGAGGAGGCGGTGGCAACGCTGCAGCGGTTGCGCTCGCAAGGCGTGATCCCACCTGACAGCTTCCTCACCCAGGCCAGTGCCTACGCCCAGCAATTCTTCCCCGAGGGCGCCAATGTGCTGGCCGGGCCCGAGCCGGTACAAGGCGACACCGATACCGCCGAGGTTCCCGCGCCCGAACCCGTCGACACGGAAACCCCGCAACAAGCCGCCCGCTCAGAAGCGGTGCTGACCCGGGAAGAAAAGTTTGAATTGCAGCGCGCGCTGCAGTGGTTTGGCTTTTATACCGGCGCGATTGACGCCTCGTTCGGCCCCGGCACGCGAGGCTCGATGGCGGCCTGGCAGCAGGAAAAAGGCTATGAGGCGACCGGAATCCTCACCACCTTCCAGCGCGGCGTGCTGCTTGATGAATACAATTCGGTGTTGTCCTCGATCGGCCTGGCGTCGATCACCGATGTGACCGCCGGGATCGAAATGACCTTGCCGCTGGCGATGGTCGATTTCGACCGCTACGAGCCGCCCTTTGCCCATTACACGCCAATCAACGACAGCGGCGTGACCGTGCTCTTGATCTCGCAGACCGGCGATGCGGCCACCTTGCTCGGCCTCTACGACATCATGCAAACGCTCAAGATTGTGCCGCTTGAAGGGGAGCGTAACCGCACGGCCAATTCCTTCACGCTTACCGGCCAGGATGCGCGGGTCAAATCCTACACCTATGCCGTCCTGTCGGGGGGCGCGGTCAAAGGGTTTACGCTGATCTGGCCCGCGGGCGAGGACCGGCGCTATGACGTCACGCTGCGCGCCATGCGGGACAGCTTTGCCAGCATCTCCGGAAGCGTGTTGCCCGACGCTGTAGGCGACACCGCGCTGGAGCAATCGATTGATTTGTTCAGCGGGCTAGAGATCCGCCGTCCGCTGCGCTCACGCTCGGGCTTTTACGTCGACAACCAAGGCCGCGTCCTGACCAATAGCGACGCTATCGCCGGATGCGGGCGGATCACGCTTGATGAGGTTTATGACGCCCGCGTGGTGGCCCAGGCGCCCGAACAAGGCCTTGCTGTGTTGGAACCCGACGCGCGGCTGGCGCCCATCGCGTTTGCCCGACTGCAAAGCGCCGTGCCCCGGTTGCAATCGGAAATCGCCGTTGCGGGCTACAGCTATGAGGGCGTTTTGTCGGCCCCGACGATGACCTACGGCACCCTCGATGCGCTCAGCGGTCTTGAAGGCGAGGTGGACAAAACCCGGCTCTCGCTGACCACCGCATCAGGCGATATCGGCGGGCCGGTCTTTGACAGCTCGGGCGGCGTCGTCGGCATGTTGCTCCCGGATGCCACCCCCGACGGCAAGCGGCTGCCCGGCGATGTCAACTTCGCCACCAACGCCGCAACCATCGCTGAGTTTTTGTCCAATAGCGGCGTGCTGGCCTCGGCCGCAGACAGCGTCACGCCGATCTCGGCTGATGATCTCGCGAAATTGGCCGCCAACCTTACTGTGCTGGTAAGCTGCTGGGAGTAACCCGTGCGGCGACTGGCGGCACTTATGGGTTGGCACAAACGCCGTGCGCGGTAGCGCGCCTTTGGATCACGCCCCGCGCTCGGCTGGCGCCACCCGACCTGCCGGTGACGCCTTGACAGCGCCCTAGCGCGGCGCCAACCCTCGCGCCTATGTTCGACCTTCGCCCTGTTGGCTATGTCACCGGCTTGCTGATCGCAGTGCTCGGTTTCACGATGCTGGTGCCGATGAGCGTCGATCTGCTGCGCGGCGATGCAAACTGGCGGATTTTCCTGCAAACCGCGATCCTCACGGGGGTAATCGGCGTAAGCACCGCCATCGCCTGCGCCAATGCGGTGCGCGATAAACTCTCGATCCAACAGAGCTTTCTGGTGGCGTTCTCGGTCTGGCTGTTTTTGCCCTTCTTTGGCGCGGCGCCGTTCTATTTCGGCGGCGATGAGATCACCGCTGCTGACGCCTTTTTCGAGGCCATGTCGGGGCTGACGACCACCGGCGCGACGGTGCTCACGGGGCTTGAGAACCTGCCGCGCGGCACGCTGTTGTGGCGCTCGATGCTGCAATGGTTCGGCGGTATTGGCATCATCGTCGTGGCGATGGCGTTCCTGCCCGAACTGCGCGTCGGCGGCATGCAGATCTTCCGCTCCGAGGCGTTTGACACCGGCGGCAAAGTGCTGCCCCGGGCGGCACAGATCGCCTCGCAGATTTCAGCGATCTACCTCGGCCTGACAGTGGTGGCCTTCTTTGTGTACCTCGCCGCCGGGCTCAGCCCTTTTGACGCCGTTAACCACGCGCTCACGACGGTCTCCACGGGCGGCTTTTCGACCTATGACGCCTCGTTCGGACAATTCAAAGGCGGTGCGGAATACGTGGCCAGCGTGTTTATGCTGCTCGCGAGCCTGCCCTTCGTGCGCTACGTGCAATTAGTCGCCGGACAGGCGCGCCCGCTGTTTCGCGACAGCCAGATCCGGGTCTATCTGGCGACCGTCGCGGGGCTGGTGGCAGTGTTGACCGCCTACCGGATGGGCGCCAATAGCGACGCCGCCGAGACCAGCCTGCGCGAAGCCCTGTTCAATGTGACATCGATCATCTCGGGCACCGGCTATGCCAGCACCGACTACCAGCTTTGGGGCGCGTTTTCAGTAGTGGCGTTCTTTTTTATCGGCCTGATCGGCGGCTGCGCGGGCTCCACGTCGTGCTCGGTCAAAGTGTTCCGCTACCAGCTCCTCTTCGCCACGATCAAAGTGCAGCTGCGACGCATCTATGCCCCCCACGGCGTGTTTGAACCCCGCTATGAGGGGCGCCCCGTAACCCAAGACGTGCTCTACTCGGTGATGGCTTTCTTCGTGGCCTTCATCGCGGTGATCGGCGGGGTCTCCATCGTGTTGGCCCTCACGGGCGAAGATATGATCACCTCTGTCTCCGGCGCAGCGGCGGCAGTGGCGAATATCGGCCCGGGGCTGGGCGCAAAGATCGGGCCAGCGGGCAGCTACCAAGAGATCAGCGATACCGCGAAATGGGTGCTGTCGATGGCGATGCTGGTGGGCCGGCTCGAATTGATGGTGGTCCTGGTCCTGTTCATCCCTGGTTTCTGGCGCGCTTGACCCCGGGGGCGATGCTTTGGCTGGCAAAGAAATCCACCCTGCCGCCATGCTTCTGCCCTGAGGCCGCGCCCATTGCCTTGTAGCTTGCCGCCACCCTGCATAAGCAGGAGACATGAGCCGTCTTCAGCGCGCCGCATTTAGGAAGCGATAATGTCCAATTCTCCCGAAAACACCGTATTTCATGACCGCATGCTCTCGCTGGGGCTCGCGCGGGTTTCTGAAGCCGCCGCGCTTGCCTCGGCCAAGCTGGTGGGGCGCGGCGATGAAAAGGCCGCGGATCAGGCGGCCGTCAATGCGATGCGCGATCAGCTTAACATGCTCGATATCAGGGGCGTGGTGGTCATCGGCGAAGGCGAGCGCGACGAGGCGCCGATGCTTTACATCGGCGAAGAGGTGGGCAGCGGCAAAGGCCCCGAGGTGGATATCGCGCTGGATCCGCTGGAAGGCACCACGTTGACGGCAAAGGATATGCCCAATGCGCTGACGGTGATCGCGATGGCGCCGCGCGGCACGCTCCTGCACGCGCCTGACGTCTACATGGACAAGCTCGCCATCGGGCCAGGCTATGAGACCGATGTGGTCAGCTTAGAGATGGGACCCGCACAACGGGTAGAGGCGCTGGCCCAGGCGCGCGGCTGCACACCGTCTGACATTACGGTTTGTGTGCTAGAGCGACCGCGCCACGAAGATCTGGTGGCCGAATTGCGCTCTACCGGGGCGGCGATCCGGCTGATCACCGACGGCGATGTGGCGGGCGTCATCCATTGCGCCGAATACGAAAAGACCGGGATCGATATGTATATGGGTTCCGGCGGCGCGCCTGAAGGGGTGCTGGCGGCAAGTGCGTTAAAATGTATGGGCGGGCAAATGTGGGGTCGGCTGACATTTCGCAACGATGATGAGCGCGGCCGCGCCGCCAAGGCCGGGATCACCGATCTCGACCGGGTCTATGCCCGCGACGAGATGGTGACCCAAGACGTGATTTTCGCCGCTACCGGTGTCACCGACGGCAATATCCTCAGCGGCCTCAAGCGCGAGCCCGGCTATCTAGAGGCGGAGACCCTGCTGATGCGCTCCAAGACCGGGTCGGTCCGGCGCATGATCTACCGCAACCCCACCGATCGTTAGAGCGTTACGCGCAAAGGAAGTAACGGACAGATTTCGAGTGGCCTGAGATACGCGCAACACCGTCGCTTGCTGCTCACGGTTTCTACAGGAAGATTTCACGCTTTTTTGTTTACGAGAATCCCGCTTCATGGAACTCTCAAGGAAAGGGCGATGTCTAAGCGGGGTTGCTGTACAGCCTTGGCTCAGGACAAAAAAGCGATGAGAGCCGTTCAAGCGATAAACAGCTTTTGGTTGTGCAGTATAA
>JBCDGW010000164.1:0-4905 GCA_038750765.1 Pseudomonadota bacterium
CATCGGCGCGATCTGTCACACGCTGAACCCTCGGCTCTCGGCCGAGCAGATGATCTACATCACCAACCATGCCGAAGACCGGTTGATGTTTCTCGACCTAACCTTCGTGCCCATCATCGAGAAGCTGGCGCCGCAATTTCCCGCCGATATGCGCTACGTGCTGATGACCGATGCGGCTAACATGCCAGAGAGCAGCGTCGACTTCCTGTGCTACGAGGATCTGTTAGCGGCGGAAGACGGGGCGCTCGATTGGCCTGAATTCGATGAGAACACTGCCGCGGGGCTGTGCTACACGTCCGGCACGACGGGCAACCCCAAAGGATCGCTCTATTCGCATCGCTCGCAAGTTCTACACGCCTTCTCCGCCTGCGTGAATTTACAAAACGCGCTGCGCAAGGGGCGGCGGTTGATGCCGGTGGTGCCGCTGTTTCACGCCAATGCCTGGGGCACCGCCCATGCGCCGCTGCTGACGGGTACCTCGCTGGTGATGCCGGGCCCGCGCCTCGACGGGGCATCGGTGTTTGATTTGCTGGAAAGCGCCGAGGTTTTTTCGGCATTTGGCGTGCCCACCGTCTGGCTTGGCCTCTTGGCCGAGGTGGAAAAGCGCGGGCGCGCACCCAAGGGTTTCGGCGAGATCGTCGTGGGCGGTTCGGCGGCGGCAGCGTCGCTGATCCGATCGTTTGAGGAGTGGGGGGTGAATGTGGTCCACGCCTGGGGTATGACCGAAATGTCGCCGCTAGGCACGGTGGGCGCGCTGACCCCGGCGGAGCAGGAACGCAGCTTCGATGAGCGGATCGCGCTTAAGGTGTATCAGGGCCGCCGCGCCTTCGGGGTCGATCTCAAGATCGTTGACGAGCAAGGCGCCGCGCAGCCCCATGACGGGAAGGCGCTGGGCGAGTTGTTCGTGCGCGGCAACACGGTTGTCTCAGGCTATTACAATAATGCCGAGGCAAGCGCGGCGGCGATGGATGAGGAGGGGTGGTTTGGCACCGGCGATGTGGCGGCGATCACGCCCGAGGGTCATCTGGTCATATCCGACCGCACCAAGGACCTGATTAAATCTGGCGGTGAGTGGATTTCGTCTATCGACGTGGAAAACATGGCCATCGGCCTTGATGAGATCGCCAATTGCGCCGTGATCGCGGTACCGGATGAAAAGTGGGGCGAACGCCCGATCTTGATCGCGGTGCCGTCCTGTGACCCGGCGCCCGACCCGCAGAGCATCCTCGACCACTTGGCCACGCGGCTGGCGAAATGGCAGGTGCCTGACCGGGTTGTGTTCGTCGAGGATCTGCCGCTGACCGCCACTGGCAAGGTGTCCAAGCTTACCCTGCGCCAACGTTTCGCCGAGTGACGGTTCTTGCGCACCGTTGGGTAGAGCACTAGGGCTGGGCCATGGCGCTCCCGACCCCCCGTGGCAAGCTTGTCCCTAACCGCTCGCTGGCCGAGCTTACTTGGCTGCGTGTCGGCGGTCCGGCGGAGTATTTCTTTGAGCCGGCCGACGAGGCGGATCTCGCCACATTTCTCGCCGCGCTCGATCCAACGATCCCGGTGTTCACGCTTGGGGTTGGTTCAAACCTGATCGTGCGGGACGGCGGCGTGCGCGGGGTCGTGATCCGGCTCGGCCGCGGGTTCAAAGACATCGCGGTAGCGGGCGATTTGGTCACCGCCGGTGCCGCTGCCTCTGACGCAATTGTGGCCCGTAAAGCAGCGGCGGCGGGGCTGGATCTGACCTTTTTGCGCACGATACCGGGCAGTATCGGTGGTGCGGTCTGCATGAATGCGGGCTGTTATGGGCGGTACGTCGCCGATCATTTCGTCACTGCTAAGGCTGTCTCACGCTCTGGCGCGCGCCTTACGCTCACAGCCAATGACCTCGCTTTCGCGTATCGCCACAGCGCGCTGCCGCCCGGCGCTGTTCTGACTGAAGCGACCTTCAAAGCACCGTACGGAGAACCGGCGGCGCTTGAGACGCGGATGAAAGAGCAGTTGGCAAAACGCGACGAAACCCAACCTACAAAGGACAGAACCGCCGGATCGACGTTTCGAAACCCGGCTGGTTTTTCCTCGACTGGCCTGCCCGATGACAGCCACGATTTGAAAGCGTGGAGCCTCATCGACGCGGCCGGTCTGCGCGGGGCGCGCCGGGGCGGGGCGCAGATGAGCGAGAAGCACCCGAACTTCCTCACCAACACCGGCGGGGCCAGCGCCGCCGATCTTGAGGGGCTGGGCGAGGAGGTCCGAAATAAGGTATTTCAAAACGCGGGCATTAAGTTAGACTGGGAGGTGGTTCGCGTGGGGCAACACGCGCGCCCTTCGAACGAATAAAGCGCGGCACAAAGCGCGCGCGTTACTGGCAGTAGCAAGCCCAGAAGCCTCGCTCAACGAAGGCTTGGGCAGAGGCAAAGGCGGTGGGCATGTCGGGCAGGGCATCCCAAAGTGTGGTCGTGGTCTGTGGTGGCCCGTCGGCGGAACGTGACGTTTCGCTGTCGTCGGGCCGTGAATGCGCTGTGGCTTTGCGCGAGCAGGGCTACCACGTTGCCGAGATCGATGCGGGTGCTGATCTGGCGCAAATGCTGGCTGAGGCCGCCCCAGACGTCGTCTTCAACGCCCTCCATGGCCGCTGGGGCGAGGACGGCTGTGTTCAGGGCCTGCTCGAATGGCTGCAGATCCCCTATACCCATTCCGGTGTGCTGGCCTCCGCAATGGCGATGGACAAAGAGCGCACCAAAGCGGTTTATCAGGCTGCTTCCCTGCCGGTCGCCGATAGCGTGATCGCCCCGCGCGCCGATATCGAAGCCGATCATGTGATGGCGCCGCCTTACGTGGTGAAACCCTATAACGAGGGCTCGTCGGTGCATGTCTACATCGTCGGCGAAAGCGCCAATGGCCCGCCGGTGCTCGCGCCGGATGCGCCCAGTAAGCTGATGGTCGAGCGTTATGTGCCGGGCCGCGAGCTTACCTGTTCGGTGATGGGTGATCGGGCGCTAACGGTGACCGACATCGTCACGGACACCTGGTATGACTACCACGCCAAGTATCGCATTGGCGGATCGCGCCACGAAATCCCTGCGCAAGTGCCCGACGCCATCTTCGCGGCCTGTCAGGATTATTCGCTGCGCGCTCACCAGGCGTTGGGCTGTCGCGGCGTGACCCGCACGGATCTGCGCTGGGATGAAAGCCGCGGCCTCGACGGGCTCGTGCTGTTGGAAACCAACACCCAACCGGGGATGACGCCTACCTCGCTGACGCCCGAACATGCCCAGCATGCGGGTTATGCGTTTGGCGCCTTCTGCCAATGGATCGTGGAGGACGCCTCATGCGACCGATAGAAAAACCGCGCCGCCGCGACCCGGCGCCGTCGCGCTGGGCGTTTCGCCTGCATCGTTGGTGGTTAACCCCGGCAGTGCGCCGGTTTGCCCGCGTCGGGGTGCCCGCGCTGATCTCGATCTGCGCCTGCACCTACGTGTTCTCGCAGCCCCATAACCGCACGGTGCTGCGCGATATGGTGGCCGAGATCAGGCGCACCATCGCTGAACGGCCCGAATTCATGGTCAATCTGATGGCCATCGACGGCGCGTCGGAAGAGTTGGCGATCGATATCCGCGAGATCCTACCGCTCGACTTTCCGGTGTCGTCGTTTGATCTCGACCTCAAAGAGATGCGCGCCATCGTCGAGGATCTTGACGCGATTGCCTCGGCTGATTTGCGCATCCGGCCTGGCGGTATCTTGCAACTCGATATCACCGAGCGGGTGCCCGCGCTGGTCTGGCGCACGGGCTCCTATCTCGAATTGCTGGACGGGGAAGGGCGCCGCATCGCAGCGTTACCGTCGCGCGACACCCGGCCCGATCTGCCCCTGATTGCAGGCGCAGGGGCTGACCGGGCCGCAGCCGAGGCGCTGGCCTTGATGTCGGCCGCCCGGCCCATCGCGGATCGTGTGCGCGGCCTCGTGCGGGTGGGTGAGCGGCGCTGGAACGTGGTGCTCGACCGCAATCAGCGCATCCTGTTGCCCGCGACCGACGCCTTCGCCGCGTTGGAACAAGTGGTGGCGCTTAACCAGGCGCAAGACCTGCTGGCGCGCGATGTGCGGGTGATCGACATGCGCGTGCCAGATCGTCCCACCCTGCGCATCAGCGACAAAGCCGTGACATCGCTCCTGCGGATCCGCGGCGTGACCCCAACCACCGGAGAGGAGCAGCCGTGACCGATCTCTATCAAGGCCAACGCACCATGCGGACGATGCGCAAGGCGGCGCTGCAGCGGGGCGTGATCGCAATCCTGGATGTTGGCACCTCCAAGATCGCATGTTTGGTCCTGCGATTTGACGGGCCTGAGCGCTACCGCGAGGGTGACGGGGTTGGCTCGCTCGCGGGGCAGGCCGGGTTTCGCGTGATCGGTGCCGCCACGACGCGCTCGCGCGGGGTTGGCTTCGGCGAGATCTCAGCGATGAATGAAACGGAGCGCGCAATCCGCACCGCTGTGCAGGCGGCGCAAAAAATGGCCAATGTCCGCGTCGATCACGTCATCGCCTGCCTGTCGGGGGCAGAGCCGCGCAGCTATGGTCTCGCAGGCTCAATTGAGCTTTACGACAGCACGGTGACCGAGCCCGAGGTGGCGCGGGTTCTGGCCTCCTGCGACGTGCCCGATTTCGGGGAGCACCGGCATGTTTTGCACGCGCAACCGGTGAATTTCGCCCTCGACCACCGCACCGGCTTAGGCGACCCGCGCGGTCAGATCGGCAACAGGCTCGCCTGCGACATGCACCTGATGACCATCGAAGGCTCGGCGGTGCAAAACCTGCTGTTCTGCATCAAGCGATGCGACATGGAACTCGCCGGGATCGCGTCATCGGCGTATACCAGCGCGATTTCCTCATTGGTCGAGGATGAGCAGGAGCTGGGC
>JBCDGW010000165.1:0-4830 GCA_038750765.1 Pseudomonadota bacterium
CGCAAAGGCGATGATCGCGCCCAACTGCAGGCCAATCACGGGGATCACGGGCACCATCGTGTTTTTCAGAGCATGCCGGAAATAAAGCGCGCGGTCTCGCAGCCCGCGGGCGCGGGCAAAGCGGATGTAGTCTTGCCGCATCACTTCGAGCATCTGCGAGCGCACAAGCCGCATGATCAGCGTCATCTGATAGAGCCCGAGCGTGATCGAGGGTAGGACCAAAGCCTGCCAGCCGCTCAGCGTGAGAAACCCGGTTGACCAGCCGCCCAGCGAAACCGTGTCGCCGCGACCGAAACTGGAAAACCAGCCTAGCTCGACCGAAAACACGTAGATCAGAACGATGCCGATGAGAAATGTGGGCAGCGAGACACCGATGAGGCTTAACGTCATGATCGCGTTGGCGGCAAAGCCGTCGCGGCGGATCGCGGTGAAAACGCCCAAGACGATCCCCAGCACAAACGCGAAGATCCCGGAGATCAGCGCCAGTTCCAAGGTGGCGGGCGCCCGCTCTGCCAAAATCAGCGCGACAGGCCGCCCTTGCTCGTATGAGACACCGAAGTTGCCTTGCAGCGCCGCCCCTAGGAATCGCAGATACTGAACGACGAAGGGTTGATCGAGGCCCAATTGGTCCCGCAGGCGATCAATGTCTTCTTGGGTTCGTTCGGTACCCAGCATGTTGTCGATAGGGTCGCCGATGAAGCTGAACATCGAAAACGCGACCAGCCCAACCACCAGCAGCACGATGATGGACTGAAACACGCGTCGAAGGATGTAAGAAAACATCGGCAGCGCAGCAGGCCCACCCGCGGGTTTGGGGTGGGCCGATTGCCTTGATTAGTTCACGCTGACCCATCGCAGGATAAAGAAGTCATCCGGGCGCTGGGTCAATTCGATGTTGTCGCGGGTGCCCCAGACCAGGGGCTGCACGTAGAGCGGCACGTAGGCGTGAGAAGACTGATAGATCGCGGTCACTTCGTCGATCATCGCCTGCCGGGCGTCTTCTTCCAACTCGGACTGGATCAACGGCAGCAATTCATCGACGCGCGCATCTGAGAAACCGCCGAAATTCCACGACCCAAGACGCTTTTCCTCGTTTGGCGTGGTGACCAGAAAGCGCAGCGGGTGCTCGTGGTCAAATGTGCCGGGCGACCAGCCGAGCAGATACATGTCGAAATTGTCTTCGCGCAATTCCGGCCAGTAATTCTGCACCGGCATGGCGTCGAGCTCAGCCGTAATGCCCACCTGAGCCAACATGCTGGTCACCGCAAGGCACACCGCTTCGTCGTTGAGGTAGCGATTATTGGGGCATTTCAGCCCGAACGAGAAGCCATCGGCATAGCCAGCTTCAGCCAGAAGCGCCTTGGCGCCCTCGACATCATAGGTCGGCCGCGTCGCATTCGCGCTGGAAAAGCCGCGCATGGCCGGGCTGACCAATTGGCTCGCCGCTTCGGCGCTGCCCCGCATGATCGTCTGCAAAATAGCGTCCACATTGATCGCCTTGGCCACCGCCTCACGCACCAGCGGGTTTTGAAAGGGGTTATCCTCGCCTGCCATGGCGGTGAACTTCAACGCGTCGTGGTCATGACCGAAGCCTAGCATAATAACCCGCGCTTCGATGCCGCGTATCACCTGTGTGCCGTCACGCTCATCGACGCGCGCGGCGTCTTGAACTGGCACCGGGTTGATCATGTCGACATCGCCCGACAAAAGCGCCGCAACAGCGGTTGCCGGGTTCTCGATCGGGGTAAAGATGGCTTCGGTGATGTTATGCTCGGCGGTGTCCCACCATCCCTCGAACGGGACCAGCGAGGTCGTCAGCCCCGGTTGGCGATCAGACAAAACAAAGGCGCCAGTGCCATTGGCGTTCAGCGTCGCGAAGTTGCCGGTTTCCTTGTCGGGCAGGGTCGTGGCGTTCGCCTCTGCCCAATCCTTATCCATGATCATCCAATTGGCGATGGAATCGGGAAACAGCGGGTTCGGCGCCGTCGTCAGAAAGTCGACCGTGAAATCGTCAACGACGACCACGTCGGAAATGGGCGCGAACCAACTGCGCACATCCGAGGCCTCAGACGCCGCGCGTTCATAGCTAAACAGCACGTCTTCGGCAGTGAACTCAGCGCCATCGTGGAAGGTGACCCCCTCGCGCAGCACAAAGCGCCAGCCTTCGCCGTCGCCGATCGGCTCCCACGAGGTCGCGAGCGCGGGCTCGATCCGCATATCTTTGCCGCGGCGTACCAGCCCCTCATAGACGTTGTTTAGAAAGCCGAGCACAGGTGCCGAACTAACCGCATGGGGATCCATCGTTTGCGGATCGGTGGTGCCTGCCCAGCGGAACGTCTCGGCACTCGCCGCCGTGACCATTAGAGCGCCGAGCGCTGATAAAGCGATTGATCTAAGCATGGGTCTCTCCCTCGATATCTTCATGAGCGATGCCTGACAGCGCGCAGGGTCCATTTTGTCGCAGCTAGTAGGCGGAATCGGCGGAAAACAAAAGCGCTACCACTGGGCCGCGCGCTTACATTTTTGCGAGCAACGTGCGGCTTGGGTGATTGGGCGGAGCGGCTTAGCGGACGTCTGGGCCGCTTTTGTAGCGCTCACGCAGCACGTTCTTTTGCACCTTCCCCATCGTATTGCGCGGCAGATCGTCGACGAACGCGAAATGCTTCGGCTGCTTGAAGCGCGCCAACGCCTGGCAGGCATGGCGCAGTTCTTCGATGTCGAGCGTATCGGTGCGGGCAACGATGACTGCCAACACCGCTTCGCCGAAATCGGCGTCAGGGATGCCGATGACCGCGCTTTCCACCACGGTCTCGTGGGTATCGAGCACCAGTTCGATCTCCTTCGGATAGATGTTGTAGCCGCCGGAGATGATCAGGTCTTTGTTGCGCCCGACGATATGAAGGTAGCCTTCGTCATCGATGCGGCCCAGATCGCCAGTGATAAAAAAGCCGTCGTCGCGCAACTCTTCCGCGGTTTTCTCCGGCATATTCCAATAGCCCCTGAACACGTTCGGGCCCCGCACCTCGATCTGGCCAATTTCGCCTTGGGCAAGCGCTTCGCCACTCTCGGATTGGGTGATCTTGAGATCGACGCCCGGTAAGGCAAAGCCCACCGTTCCCGCGCGGCGTTCGCCGTCATAAGGGTTGGTCGTGTTCATGTTGGTCTCAGTCATACCGTAGCGCTCTAGTATTCGGTGCCCGGTACGCGCTTCGAATTCGCGGTGGGTTTCCTCCAGCAAGGGGGCGCTGCCGGAGATAAAGAGCCGCATCGAAGCGGCGCGTTCCGGTGTCAGGTGCGGATCAGCCAAGAGCCGAGTGTAAAATGTCGGTACCCCCATCATCGTGGTCGCGTTAGGTAGCGCGTCCAAGATCGCATCGCCGTCGAATTTGGGCAGAAAGATCATCGTGCCGCCGGTTAACAAAACGATGTTGGTCGCGACAAAGAGGCCGTGGGTGTGAAAGATCGGCAATGCGTGGATCAAACGGTCATGTTCAGAGAAGGCCCAGGCCTCGGCGAGAGCTTGCGCGTTGGATAGCAGGTTTTCGTGGGTGAGCATCGCTCCTTTCGAGCGACCCGTTGTACCGGACGTATAAAGAAGTGCGGCTAAATCATCAGCAGCCCGATCAGCCGTTGGGAATTGATCGGCCATCTCCGAGGCGTGCGCGGGAAGCGATCCATCACCTGATGCGCCAAGCGTGAGAAGCGTCGCGCCGTGCTCAGCAGCTAGTGGCGCGTAGGGCTCCTGCTTTGCTGGATCGCATATAAATGCCTGTGCGCTGCTGTCCTCCAAGAAGTAACCGATCTCGCTGGCCGTATACGCCGTGTTGAGCGGTAGAAAGACAACGCCGCTTTGAACGCAGGCGACGTAGAGCGCGAGAGCTTCGGGCGATTTGGGCACTTGCGCTGCGAGACGGTCACCTGGGTTGAGGCCCAAAGCGCAGACGACATGGGCGTATTGTGCGGCGAGGGCGATAAAGACGCGGTATGAAAGTGCCTCGGCTTCGGGAACATCGAGGAAGATGGCGTCGCTTTCCACGTGGGGTGCGATCAGGGCGTCGTATAGCGGGTTCGGCATGGCGTTCCTCAGTTTGTCGACGATAAGCCTGCGCGCAGACGCGTGCGGACCGCCAGTAGAATCTATCGAGGCGGACGCGGGCGAGTCGCGGTGACGGCGCAACGGGGGATAGGTTTGTGGATAGACCTGTGGTAGGCGCTGAAAGGGGGTTTCGGGCCGGTCATCGGCCGTGAAGCAAACCGCGGCAATGTCGAACCACCGCATTTTTCGCTATGAAATCGCTGGAAAAACCGGCCGATTAAAAAAAATGTCGTCTTTCCGAAAAAAACCACTTGCAGGGCCAAGCGTGGGTCCGTACATAGCCCCTCACCGACGACGCTACGGGGTCGCCGGGGCGCCAAACGGCCGGGGTTCAACGGGCTTCGACACGCGGCGGACAAAAACAACAGAGATACATGAGGCCGGGCGCGCCGCAAGACAAAGGGCGCATCCAGTTAATTTTGTCTCTGCGCTCTTTGAAATTGATGGTTTCTGAAGAGATATGTGGGCGGTTTGGTTCATGCGATGGATCAATCCTGCACATATCGCGCTCTTAGTGCTGGGCGATGTCCGGCTCGATGATAGAGTGTCAGCTTCACTGTTTGGACGGCTTTCGGTTTCTTATGAAACCCGAAGCACAGACAAACAGTTTCCCTATCCTAGCCGGATAGGGAGTGATGTGCAGAGGTTCGAACGTCAAGGATAGCTTGGTAACAGGCTTTCAACTTGAGAGTTTGATCCTGGCTCAGAACGAACGCTGGCGGCAGGCTTAACAC
>JBCDGW010000166.1:0-4776 GCA_038750765.1 Pseudomonadota bacterium
GGGGCGCTGACCCCGTTCATTCGCTACAACCGGGCTTGATTGCTATGCGCTTGCTTTTCTTGACGCTGACGCTTGTCTCCTTGGCTGCCTGTGCTGCGCCACCGGCGGGCGAGGACACGCCTACACGCCGGGTGACGCTGCCCTCATCCGAGCCGCTGCCGCCGATGAAGACGTTTCCCTCGCCGCGCATAAGCCCGCCCGGGCGTTCGAACGCAGCGATTGCGCGCGATTTTCTTGACCTGTCTTTTGAGCTGGAAAGCGGGCGGCAATTGCCGGTGCTCACCCGTTTCGAAGGGCCGATCACCGTGCGCGTCACGGGCCGCCCGCCCTCAAGCATCGGGCCCGATCTGGCGCGCTTGCTAAGCCGGTTGCGGCGCGAGGCCGGTATCTCCATCACCCAAGTGCCCGCCGATCAGCCCGCATCGATCACGATCGAGGTTTTGTCGCGCGATGAACTACAGCGCTTTGTCCCGCAAGCGGCCTGCTTTGTTGTCCCACGCCTGTCATCCTGGGCCGAGTTTAAGCGCAATCGCCGGTCCGCGCTGGTGGATTGGACCACGCTTGAAACACGCGAGCGGATGGCGATCTTCCTGCCTGGCGATGTCAGCCCGCAAGAAGCGCGCGATTGTCTGCACGAAGAACTGGCGCAATCGCTCGGCCCACTGAACGATCTTTACCGCCTAGGGGACAGCGTCTTTAACGACGACAATTTCCATACCGTGCTCACCGGGTTCGATATGCTGATCTTGCGCGCCTATTACGCGCCCGAACTGCAATCGGGGATGACGCGCGAGGCTGTGGCGGCGCGGCTGCCCGGTATCCTGGCGCGCCTAAACCCACGCGGACAGCGCGCGCCAGTGGCCCTGCCATCGCGCACACCCCGCGAATGGATCGCCGCGATTGAAGAAGCCCTGGGGCCTCGCACGACGGATTCGCGCCGACAGGCCGCAGCCAAGCGTGCCGTAGCCATCGCCCGTGAGCAGGGATGGTCGGACAACCGCATGGCATTCAGCCTATTTGCCCTCGGGCGCTTAGCGCTGATCGGCGAGGCCGATATCGCGCTGGCCTCCTTCCTGCAGGCGGGCACGCTCTACAATCGCGGCAGCGAGACCAAGCTGCAGGCAGCCCATGTGGCGATGCAATTAGCGGCCTTCGCCCTGTCATCGGGGCAAACGGATGCCGCTATCGGCCTGGTCGATGACAATTTGGCCGTTGTTGCCCAAGCGGAAAATGCCGCCCTTCTAGCCACGTTGCTGATGATCAAAGCCGAAGCGCTGGAGGTTCAGGGCCGGGTGACCGAAGCGCGCGCCGTGCGCAATGACAGCCTCGGCTGGGCGCGCTACGGGTTCGGCTCGGATGCCGCCGTTCGGGCGCGCCTATCGGAGATCGCTGCGCTGTCGAGCCGCGTGAAAGCCGCCGGATAACCATGATCATCATCGCAGCAGTCGCTCTTGGCGCGGGTCTTGGCTACAACGCCGCCCGGCGCCGCGGCGGCAACAACAAAGACCGCTTACAATACGCGGTAGGGTACGCGCTGTTGTTCGCGGTGATGGGAACGTTCGTAACGGTGATCATCGACCGCGCGGTTCTGTAACGACCGCCGCTGCCGTTTCAGGCTTTCCTTACGCCCAAGCACCCGTATCTTAGCGCTATGTTCGTGCCGTTTTTCGATGCGTTGCGCCACGCTGGCGTGCCTGTTTCGCTCCGCGAGTACCTGTCATTTCTCGAAGGCATGCAGGCCGGGCTTGTGACCTACGATATCGACGGGTTCTATTATTTCGCGCGCACCGCGATGGTCAAAGACGAGCGGCATCTTGACCGGTTCGACCGCGCCTTCGCCAGCGCGTTTCGCGGCGTCGAAGACATCCCGCTTGAGGCGGTGGTCGAGGCGCTCAAAATTCCAAAGGATTGGCTAGAAAAACTGGCCGAGAAGCACCTCACCCCCGAAGAGCAGGCGGAAATCGACGCTGCCGGTGGGTTCGACAAGCTGATGGAAATGCTGGCCGAACGGCTCCGCACCCAAAAAGAGCGGCATCAAGGCGGCAACAAGTGGATCGGCACCGCCGGGACAAGCCCGTTTGGCGCTCACGGCTACAATCCGGAAGGGGTGCGTATTGGCCAGGAAGAAAGCCGCCATCGCCGCGCCGTGAAGGTTTGGGATAAACGGGCGTTTCGCGATTTCGACGACAGTGTCGAGATCGGCACCCGCAACATCAAGGTGGCGCTCAAGCGGTTGCGCAAATGGGCCCGCGACGGCGCGGCAGACGAGTTGGATCTGGGCGGCACCATTCGCGCCACAGCAGAGAACGGCTATCTCGACGTTAAAACCCGCCCCGAGCGGCGCAACGCGGTCAAAGTGCTGCTATTTCTCGATGTCGGCGGGTCGATGGACTCCCATGTGAAGGTGGTCGAAGAGCTGTTTTCGGCCGCACGCGCCGAGTTTAAGCACCTGACCTCGTTTTACTTCCATAACTGCCTCTATGAGGGCGTTTGGCGGGACAATCGCCGCCGCTGGGACGCGCAAACGCCCACCTGGGATGTGCTGAGGACGTATAGCGGCGAGTATAAGTGCATTTTCGTGGGCGATGCCTCGATGTCGCCTTACGAGATCACCTATCCCGGCGGCGCGAATGAGCATTACAACCCCGAGGCGGGCCATACCTGGCTGGAGCGCGCCCGCGCGCAATGGCCCGCGCATCTGTGGATCAACCCGGTCAAAGAGGCGCATTGGGGCTATACCCACTCCATCGAGATGATCCGCGAGATCTTCGGGCCCGAGCGCATGGTGCCGATGACGCTTGAAGGGATCAGCCGCGGCATGAAGCTGTTGAGCAGCTAGACCGCCCCTTGCGGCATGCTGTCCAGCGCCGTCGTCTTGCCCCAGTGCCGGCAGCGCCCCATATTTCGTCCATGTTAAAGATGATGCCAATTCTGCTGGCGGTGCTCTACGCCGTGGTGATGATGCGCTTTTCTGCCTGGCGTACAGGCAAGGTGCTCGACGCGAAATCAACCGAGCTGGCCGATCCGATGCTCAAGAGCTTTACCGACCGGATGGCCCACGCGCTCGATCTCAAACGGATCAAAGTGTTCATCTACGAGATTGAGCCGGTCAACGGGCTGGCCGCGCCGGATGGGCGTATTTTCATCACCCGGGGCTTTTTCAAGAAGTATCGGGAAGGCGCCGTAAGCGCGGCCGAAATGGCCACCGTCATCGCCCATGAGTTGGGCCATGTGGCGCTCGGCCATACCCGCAAGCGGATGATCGACTTTTCGGGACAGAACGCCTTGCGGGTTGGCTTGTCGATGGTGCTAAGCCGCATCCTGCCCGGGGTCGGCGTCTACATCGCCAATATGTTGGCCAGCCTTTTGGCCGCACGGCTTAGCCGCGACGACGAGTACGAGGCCGACGCATACGCCTCCGCGCTCTTGATCAAGGCGGGGATCGGGACCGAGCCGCAGAAATCCCTGTTTGGCAAACTGGAGAAGCTGATGCCCGGCGGCGCAGCGGCACCCCTGCCCGCCTGGCTGATGAGCCATCCGAAGTCGCAAGAGCGCATCGCCGCGATTGAGCGGAATGAGGCACGGTGGACCGGCGGCAACCTCCCTACGACGTAGTCACATCCGCTAGCACTTTGCCGAGCCGCGGCAACCGGGCCTTTCTCAACAGCGCGCGCATGCTCCAAGCTTCGCCCGAGAGCGCCTCTGCCCGCGCGTGAACAGGTGCCACCGCGCGCGCAACCAAGTCAGGATCTTCAGCAAACCGCGCCATCAAAAACGGGTCCGCGGCCTGTCGTGTCAGCCCCTCTTCACTGAGGATATGCCGGGGGAAGTCCTTGGCGTTCTCGGTCACAATGACATCGGCCGACCCCGCCACTGCTGCTGCTAAAACATGCACATCCGCCGCATCGGGAAGCCATAGCCGCGCCTCGTGCCCGGGATGGGGCGGCACCTCGGCCTTGGGCCACGCAGCCCGGACCAACGCGATATCGCCCCGGGCCATGGCCTCACCCTGATCGCCAAGCCGGTGAGCGGCCGCGCGGGCCCATTCCTCCAAGATGCGCGCGGACCAGAGCGGGGTGAACATGCCCGCCTCGGCCACTGCCAGCAGCACCTCACGCATCACAGTTGGGTAGAGCACATTCGCGTCGAGCAGCGCCCGGATCATGCCAAACGGAAGGCCAGCGCCTTGAGATACGCGCTTTCAGCCAGTTGCGGCAATTGCGGATGATCGGGTGCGGCAAACCCGGTGTAAACGATGGCGCCTTGCCGTCCGGCCTTGCCGATACCCCGCGTGCAGGCGGCGCGAAACTGGGTGAGATCGGCAGCATGCGAACACGAGCACAGCATCAGCGCGCCGCCTGGCGCAGCCAGCGCCGCCGCCAAACGCGCGACGCGTTCATAGGCCCGCAACCCCGCGGCGAGTGCAGATTTGTTGGGCGCAAAAGCCGGTGGATCGCAGACGACCAGGTCAAACCGCGCGCCTGATTGCGCCAAAGCAGCCATCGTATCAAAGCCGTCGCCCCGCGTGGTCTCAAACCGCTCGGCCTGCCCCATCGCGCTGGCCCCGTGCTGGGCCAGATCAAGCGCGGCGTCCGAGCTATCGATAGCGTGCGCATGGGCCGCGCCCGCCGCCAGCGCCGCGAGCGAGAACCCTCCCACATGGGCAAACACGTCGAGCACGCGCGCGCCGCGTGACAGCCGCTGCGCAAACGCGTGGTTCTCGCGCTGATCGAAAAACAGTCCCGTCTTCTGTCCGCCGAGCAGATCTGCGAAATA
>JBCDGW010000167.1:0-4682 GCA_038750765.1 Pseudomonadota bacterium
GAGCAAAATCGCATTCGACTCGCCAATCGTGACGCCCGTGGCGCTGTCGCTGAGGACCGGGATCTTCGAATTGACATTCTTGGCCACGAAATCGGGGGCGAACTGTTCCCCCTCATGCACGTTTACCCGCTCGACATGATAATTGAGGCCAAGCTCTTCCAGCGCAATCGTCACTTTATACCCGTTGGGCGTGTTATGGGTGTAGAGCGTCAGCATGGTCAACCCTCCACACCAAGATCGGTCGCAGTGACTTCGTAGGGATGAAAATCGGGGCGCGCCGCGCCAAAGACCGCTGCCATTTCCGGGGCCCCGCCCGATTGCAGCTTGGCGACAAAGGCCTCAAGCGCCCCCTGGTCTGCCCATTGCGCGTACATCACCACGTGGTCGCTATCGAGTGATCGATGAATGTTGCCAGAGATGAAGCCCGGCTGCTGTACCAACTCATCCGACAGGGCCGTCTCCAACATCGCGATAAACGCGTCCTGTTCGCCCTGAGCCGGTGTCCAGACGTTAATCATGGTGAGAACGTCTGCATTTGGCGTGATCTGAGCGCTGTCCTCGGCTGCAGCTATCACGGGCATGATGGCGAGGGCAGCGGCAAGAATTTGACGTTTCATTTTGCATCTCCATATTTTATAATGACCGATACATAAATTGAGGAAGCGCCGCGGCGCAAGTATTTTATAGTGACCGATACAAAAAAGATGCGGGGGCGCCCGCGCAAGCTCGACCCGGACAACGCCGCGCGCATCGCGATGGCGCTGTTCTGGCGTAAGGGCTACGACGCTGTGGGGATCGCTGATTTGACCGATGCTTTGGGCGTCAAATCGCCGAGCCTTTATGCCGCTTTCGGGAACAAGGCCAACATCTTCGCCGCCTCGCTTGCGGCCTATGACGGGATTGTTGGCCCCGGTTTCGCCCCGGCCTTTACCGAGCGGAGCGTGCAAGGGTTTACTGCCCGACTGCTCGAAATAGCGGCCGACTTTTACACCGCTGACCCCACCTTGCCAGGGTGCCTGGTGCTCGACGGTGCGCGAAACTCAGATGATCCGGAGGCCAAAGCGCATGCAGAGCAGCATCGGACGCGTTTCACAGCTGCCATCGAAAAGCGGCTTGCTGAGCTTGGCGCCGAAGATGCGGGCGATCTCGCCATTGCTCTCACCATCGCTATGCTTGGTCTATCAGGCGCAGCCCGAAGCGGTATCGATCCCCGCGCGATCAAACAAAGCGCAAAAGCCCTGGCAGGATGGCTCAACCAAGGCGGGGGTGCCGGTATGCAGGTGTAAGCCGCAACAACGCTGTAGGCAGATTACTCGCGCTGCGTCCCCGCAGATCGGTGAGGCAAGGGCCGGAAATGCCGAAAGATATCTCGCGACTGAAAATCGGCTTTGCCGGCCCATCACCAATCGTCGGGCGCGAGGGTTGCGAGCACGTCAAACCCCGCGCCATTGGGCTCAACGATCACGCCGTCGCCTTCCCCTAGCATAACGCCCGCAACTTCCGCGATGTTGGAGCGATGGGACACGACAATCCGGTTGCCGTTTTCGGGGCGCGCTGAGAGCTGCCCTCGCAAAAATGCCACCCGTTCCGCACGCCCTTCCGCGTCGGAGAGAAGGCCCAACAATTCCATCCGCTCCTCCACACGACCAAAGGCGATTTCCGCCATGTCGCGGCAGCGTGCAAACGGGCTCGCCAGCACATCGCCAACCGGTAAGTCCTGATCGCGAAACGCCGCACCGATCAAACGCGATTGCGCGATGCCCAGATCGGATAGGAGCCTTTGGCGGCTGCGCGGCCACTCGATGCGGTCGACGCCCGAATGCGTTGTGGCGCCGTGCCGGAAGTAGACGACCGCCTCGCCTCTTTGCAGCAGATCGCGGGCGCGCGCCTCCTGGGCCACGACAGATTGCGGGGCTGCCGACAAGACCATCGGCAGCAGACCCAATTGAGCAAGAACCAAGCGGCGTGTTGGACGAGACACTGTGTTCCTCTCTTTCAGGATGGTCCTCTCTTTCAGGCGCAGAGCGCGCGGCAGACCCTACGCACGTTACCCGAGATAGTGGCGCACCACGGGGCCCCCTGCCCGCGTGTCAAAGGCGCGCACGGTTTCTTGCGCGGCGGCGTCGTCTTTCGTCACCCGCTCATGCTGTTCCAGATGCTCGGCCCAGCTGGGCAGGTGGAAGGTTTCAATCCAAGTGCCCGGTGTCTCCACACTTTCGTGCAAGAACCATTGGGTTGCGCCGTCGCGCCGTCGCTCGCGGCCAAAGTCGTGCAACGCGACCACAAACGCTTCGGCCTGCTCGGGCGCAACGCAGTACTCGACAATCACCATGGCAGGCCGGTCATCGCTTTGCGTTTGGCTAAGCGCGGGCGCCTCTGGCCAGTGCGACGCGGCGGAGAGATCGGCGCCCTCGGCTTGGCCCACTGGAAAGCCGCGGGTTACGAGGAGGCCAAGTACCAAACCAACCGCCGCTGCAACCAACGCCACCTGCAGCGAGGTCAGCGTGGCTACCTGCCCCCACACCACCGAGCCGAGCGACATCGAGCCGAAAAACACCATCAGAAAAACCGCGAGGCCGCGGGCGCGCACCCAGTTGGGAAGGGCTGTTTGCGCAGAGATGTTGAACGAGGTGAGCACAGCAATCCACGATAAACCGCCAAGAAAGGCCGCCGCCATTAATGCCAGCGGCGTTGCCGACACCGCCAGCGCCAAGATCGCAAGCGCTGTGCCCAGTGTGCCCAATTGCACGGTGGTGTCAGAGGTTATCTGCGCTGGTAGCCGTGGCAGCATCAATGCGCCGGTGACCGCGCCCGCCCCGATCAAGGCCATTAGCACGCCGTAAAGCTCAGACCCGCCGCCCTCAGCCGAACGCGCAATCAGCGGCAGAAGCGACCAATAGGCAGCCGCAAAGAAGAAGAAAGCCACTGCACGGATTGCCGTGGCCTTCATCGGGCCGTTATGGCGGACATGGCGCAGGCCGGTGCGCATCTCCGACAAGAGGGAGCCGGTGGGTTTTCTTTCTGGCGCGCGTTCGGGCTTCCAAAGCAATAGCGCTATCACGATAACAATATGGCTCAGCGCGTTCAGGACAAACGGCGCGGCCAGACCAGCACTGACAATCAAGATGCCCGCGAGAGCTGGGCCGATGGCGCGGCTGATATTGATCCCCATGGAGTTGAGGGCAATGGCCGGTTTCAGCCGCTCTCGTGGCACCAGTTGCGGCACCACCGCTTGCCATGCAGGCGCCATAAACGCGGCACCGGTGCCGATCAAAAGGGTGAACGCGATAAGCAACGGCGGCGTCATCTGCTCGAGCGAGACAAGAAGCGCCAAGCACGCGATCACACCCGTCAGGATGACGTTGATCGTGATCAGCATCCAGCGCTTATCAAGGCGGTCGGCCAATGCGCCTGCAAAAAGCGCGAACAGAAACACCGGCAGGGTGGTTGCGGCCTGCACCAAGGTGACCACAGCGGGGCTTGAGTTCAAAGTCGTCATCAGCCAGCCCGCGCCGACCTCGTGCATCCAGGTGCCGATATTGGAGATCAACGTCGCCACCCAAAGGAGCGCGAAGGCACGGTGCCGGAAGGGCGAAAAGGCGCTGCCCGAGGACGCTTTGCTACGGCTATCGGCGACCGACGCGCCGGCGGTTACGCTACCACTGGATGACATCGGAAACGGCCTCCTGACGCTTGGATTTCTCGCCGCGCGCGACAGCGCCACGAGGGACAAACCAGGCGCCTCGCGCTCTTGCCGGTTCGATCACCTCTGCTGATGAGCCTCGTGCCGCGCCACGGCCAGAGCGACGCTCGGGCGCCTTTCTATGATCGGCAACGAGGCACGCTGGCACCGCCGCATCAAGGCCAGAGGATGCTGTTGCCACACAGCCCCGTTTGGTGTCGGCGCGGTTCATGAAGACGGGTTCGTTCGCGAGCATGGGTCCCTCTCAGATTGGCCCCGTATCCCCATGCAGCGCAGAGGCGGCATGGGGAGCACGATGGCGTGGCTTACTCCGCCGCGATCGGCGGCCGGTTGGGCACGGGGGCCCCCGGCGCGCCGAAAATCGGCACCGGCGACCAATCGGGAAGCGTCGGCAGTGGCGGCGGGCTGACCGCGGCAAAGGCGCCCTTAGCGTGCACAATCTTGCCCCCCGTGAGGGTCAAATCAGCCTCGATCTCGGTGATCTCATCTTCGGCCACGGCGAAGTAGTCTCGGTCGAGCACCGCGATATCGGCAAATTGCCCGGCCTTGATTTGCCCTTTCTTGCCGTGTTCTCGCGAAAACCACGCCCCGGCGGCTGTCCATTGCTGCAACGCATCCTGGCGGCTGAGACAGTTCGCCCGCGACCAGATCATGTCGCCGCCACGACCCTTGCCGGATACGGCCCAGTGAATGGCAAGCCACGGATTGTAGGACGACACCCGCGTCGCATCGGTGCCCGCGGCAAGGGGCACGCCCGAGGCCATCATCTTCTTCACCGGCATCACATCGCGCAACGCGTCTTCGCCGTAGCGGTCGCGATAGGCAGTGGTCTGAAACGCGATGCGGTTTTGATAGCTGATGCCGCCGCCCAACCGCGTGATCCATTCCATCGTGGCTTCCGAGATCGTCTCTCCGTGATCGAAGATCCAGTTGAGCTCATCGAGCCCTTTGTCCTGCCCTACCTCCTCAATGAGGCTCA
>JBCDGW010000168.1:0-4648 GCA_038750765.1 Pseudomonadota bacterium
CGGGCCGGGGGATGCCGCTCTGCCTTTAGTTACGCAGCGCTTTATCCGGACGACCCGAATAAGCTCCACGCAACGCGCTGGCGGATAAGAAGCGGCAGCCCCCAAGTACACCAAAGTACGGCCCGCCGCTGCCCGGCGCCTTCGGCGGTCATCCCGGGCGGGTACCTCGTTCAGAGGGTGGCGCCATGTGACAACGCCAACGCCCCCCCTGCTCCACCGCCGCTCAGTGCTTCGGTGACCGTCTTGGGCAGGTGAATCATTCAAAAACCTCCTGTCGCCAACAAAAAGGCGGGCCGGGGGATGCCGCTCTAGCCGTTGTTCTACGCGGCTTTATCTGGACGATCCGAAGAAGCTCCACGCGACGCTCTGGCTCAGACGAAGCGGCAGCCCGTGGGACGGCCCGCCGCTGCCCGGCGCCTGCGGCTGTTATTCCGGGCGGGTGCTTCGCTCTGAGGGCGGCGCCATGGGACAACGCCAACGGACACCCATGCTTTACCGCCGCTCAGTGCTTCGGTGACCGTATTGGGCAGGTGAATCATTCAAAAACCTCCGGTCGCCAACGAAAAGGCGGGCCGGGGGATGCCGCTCTGACCGTTGTTCAACTGTGCTTTATCTGGACGATCCGAAGAAGCTCCACGCGACGCTCTGGCTTAGGTGAAGCGGCAGCCCCCAGATAAACGGAAGTACCGCGCGCCGCTTCCCGGCGCCTTCGGCGGTTACTCCGGGCGGGTGCTTCGTTCAGAGGGCGGCACAAATGCACCACACACGTACCCGCGCCAGTACCACCGCTGCCCGGCCTCCGGGCGGGTGCTTCGGTCCACGGTGGCCACGACCGCAAGTCCCCAAACACCGGCCTGCGCAATGTGGCTCGTGGGCCTAGGCGTGGGCTGAGGGTCAGTGGCGGAAGAAATCACGCCGCGAAAACCGGCCCGAGCCAGATCGCTGCACCGAATGGCGACAATCAAAACCGGTATGCGGCGCCGACCATCTTTCCCCAGCCTCCGCCTAAAGCCACCCCACCCGGCGCGGCTTCTCCCTCGACAGCGCCTCCGCGCGCGCCACATTTCGCCACGAGGCAGTGGGAGATCGCCGCATGGACGCGATGCTTTGGAGTTTGGTGGGTGTCAGCGCGGCGGTAGCCTGGATAGGGTTGCTGCGCTACTCCGACACACGCCCCGACACCCGGCTGTGGCCGCCCCATCAAGGCTCGCTGCCGACAGCGGTTTGGGCCTGGGGGCTCACATTGCTGATCTATCTCGGCGTGTTACAGGCGGGTTTCGCCGACCCGAACAGCCTCGGGCTTAGTCAGGCTTTACGCTGGGGGTTAGGCGGCGCGCTGGTGGTGGCGGGCACCATCCCCCATAGCTGGGGGACGCTTGCCTTAGGGATTAAGGGGACCAGCGGCTACCCGGTCGCCTTGTCGCGCGGCGGGATCTATGGCTGGCGTCGGCACCCGCAATATTTAGGCCAAACGCTGATGTTGTTGGGACTGGCGGTGTTTGCCGGCACGCTCTGGGCTGTCTGGCCTGCAGTCGCCGGGGCCTGCGCGCTGGGTTATGCAGCCTTTGTCGAGGATCGCCACCTGGCTGCCACCGCGCCCGAGCACGCGGCCTATCGCGGCGCAACGCGGGCGTTTTTGTAACGCGGCGCTGTTGCGCGAACGGGGTCGCCTAGCCTTTGCGGGCGCTGTTTTTGAGCGGCATGAGCTTGGGCTTGCTGCCGGTCTCGTTGCTGATGAGCCCGGGCTGCTTTTTCGAGGCGTCACCCATTTTCGGCACGCTGACATCACCGGCGAAGGCGGAAACGGCGACAAGCATGGGGATCAAGAAGCCAGCGGCGAAAGCGATAAGAAACTGCATGTTTTCTCTCCCGTGTTGTGTTTATGGGTCGTGCAGGGCAGCGCTCGGGTTCAAACAAATCCCAAACCCCACAGGGCGGCCCAGATTTGGGTTGCGCCGAGGGGGAGCTGCGCGGTGAGCGTGCCAAGACTCGACCAAGACTGGGCCGAGACACTACCGAGACTGGGCTGAGACTGGGCCCAAACCTTACCGAAACCGGGCTAAGACTGGACGCAACGCCGCGAGAGAAAAACAACGGCAAATCCCGCCTGGGCCTTCCGGTCTGGCGCGCCATCGCATACATCCCGCAGCACAAAGCCAAACCGCGAGAGGGCCCGGACACCCAATGGCCGACACCATCCTTGCGCGTTGTGAAGCCAAGGGGCTGCGCATGACCGATCAGCGCCGCACGATCGCGCGGGTGTTACAAGGCTCGCCCGACCATCCCGATGTGGAGGCTCTTTATGCCCGCGCGGCTGCTGCTGATCCCCATATCTCGCTGGCGACCGTCTACCGGACAGTAAAACTGTTTGAGGAAGCGGGGATTATCGAAAAGCTAGAGTTTGGCGATGGGCGCGCGCGCTACGAGGATGCCGACCGCGACCACCACGACCATCTGATCGACATCAATAGCGGCGCGGTCATCGAATTCTACGACCCCGATATCGAAGCCTTGCAGGAAAAAATCGCCGAAAAATATGGCTATGAACTGCGCGGCCATCGCCTTGAATTGTACGGTGTCCCCCGCAAGTGAGCATCGACAGGATGCAACCGCGCAGGACCGAAACAGAAGATTGGCCTATGATAGGGGCCAACACACGCGCCGCTCCTTAGAAAGGCCTGATCATCGCTCCCCTTCCCGCCTCTAGCCCAGCCCGCGGCATCGGCCTGATGGTGGCCGCGATGGCCTTTATGGCCTGCGGTGACATGTTCATAAAACTGTCGTCGCGCGCCATGGCCGCCGGTCAGATCATGATCTGCCTGTCCGCGCTGGGGGCGCTTTTGTTCATCGCCATCGCCAAGACACGCGGTTTTGGGATTTTTGTGCCGACCGCGCTGCATCCGGCGGTGATCGCGCGTAATATCGCCGAGATGGCGGGCGCGATTGGCATGGTGCTGGGCCTCGTCTACGTGCCGCTGTCGACCTATGCGGTGGTGATCCAGATGGCGCCGTTGATCGTGACGATTGCCGCGGCTTTGTTGCTCAAAGAGCGGATCGGCCCGCGCCGTTGGATTGCTGTGGCAGTCGGGTTTTGCGGCATGCTCTTGGTGGTGCGCCCGGGGCTTGACGGCTTCACCCCCGCCGCGCTGTTGCCGCTCTTTGGGATCTCGGCCCTAGCACTGCGCGATGTACTGACGCGGATGGTGCCGCCCGATATCCCGGCGGTGGCGCTTTCTGCCTGGGGGTTTTTAGCCACCCTTCCCACGGGCATGGTGATGCTGTGGATCGAGGGCGCTGCCTTTACCTGGGAGATCGGCGCCTATCCCCCGGTGATCGGCGCCACCATCGCCACCTGCTTTGGCTATTACGCGGTGATCCAAGCCATGCGGCTGGCGCCTGCATCCATCGTGGCGCCGTTTCGCTATACGCGGCTCGTGTTCGTGATGGCGGTGGCAATCGTGGTGTTCGGGGAGACACCTGACGGGCTGACCCTGCTGGGTGCGGCGATCATCTTGGCAGCCGGGCTCTACACCTTTGTGCGAGAACGCCAACTGGCCCGAGCAACAGCCTAAACCGGGCTGCAAGCCGTCCGAGGGCCGCTGATAGCGCTATCAGAGGTGCGTTCCCCCCTCCTCAGCACTTTGCTATACCTGCGCGCGACTCAAACCCCGGAGACCCCCATGAGCACCATCATCGACATCCACGGCCGTGAGATCCTCGACAGCCGCGGCAATCCGACCGTCGAGGTCGACGTGATCCTCGAAGACGGCACGATGGGGCGCGCCGCAGTGCCCTCAGGCGCCTCTACCGGGGCCCATGAAGCGGTAGAGAAGCGCGATGGCGAGGCCGCGCGCTACAAGGGCAAAGGTGTGCTGCAAGCGGTGGCGGCGGTTAACGGCGAGATTGCCGAGGCGCTCGTGGGGTTTGACGCCACCGAGCAAGAGGCAATCGACGCCGCGATGATCGAGTTGGACGGCACCGCAAATAAAGGCCGCCTCGGGGCAAACGCAATCCTGGGCGTGTCGCTGGCCACTGCCAAAGCCGCCGCTGATTACTGCACCCAACCGCTGTACCGTTATGTCGGTGGCACCTCGGCGCGGATCTTGCCGGTGCCGATGATGAACATCATCAACGGGGGCGAGCACGCCGATAACCCGATCGACATCCAAGAGTTTATGATCATGCCGGTGGCCGCTGACACGATCCGCGAGGCGGTGCGATGGGGCTCGGAGATATTTCATACCCTAAAGAAAGAGCTCACCGCTGCCGGGCTAGCCACCGGAATCGGCGATGAGGGCGGGTTTGCACCCGATATCTCGTCTACGCGCGATGCGCTCGATTTCATCCTCAAAAGCATCGAGAAAGCCGGGTTTAAACCGGGTGAGGAGGTCTTTCTCGCGCTCGACTGTGCCGCCACCGAATACTTTAAGGAGGGTGCCTACGTGCTTGCCGGAGAAGGAAAAACGCTGACCTCTCAGGAAAACGTAGCGTATCTAGAAGCCTTGGCGCGGGATTACCCGATCATCTCGATTGAGGATGGCATGGCCGAGGATGATTGGGAGGGTTGGGCCGCGCTGACCCAAGCCATCGGCGACAAGGTGCAACTGGTGGGCGACGATCTGTTTGTCACTAATCCGACGCGCCTCAC
>JBCDGW010000169.1:0-4630 GCA_038750765.1 Pseudomonadota bacterium
CGTCTCGTTTCAAAGGGCTCACGGGCCTTTGAGACATTGCAACTTGTATTTACCTTATTTTTTCGAAAATTCGCGGATTATGCCCTACGTTATGCGAAATTGGTTCGCACCGCCCCAAAGGAGCTCTTTATGACAGCAGCCTCGCTTGCCAGCCTTCGCCTTGCTCTGTTGCCTCTAGGGGTCGTGTTGGCGACGACCGCAATCGCGACGGCAGAAGATGAGACGATCATCGTCAGCCATGGCTACAACGAATATGAAGAGCTGAAATACCCGATCGACGCGGTGCACCTAGACTACGTCAACGCCGAGGCGCCAAAGGGCGGCGAGGTCAGCATCGCGACAATCGGCACCTTCGACAGCATGAACCCGTACGCGACGCTAAGCGGCACGGGCGGTTTGCTGTCGACCATCGGTTACCAGGACATCATGGCGGCCACCTCCGATGAAATCGGGTCGTCCTACTGCCTGCTATGCGAGACCATCGAATACCCCGAGAGCCAGGATTGGGTGATCTTCAATATGCGTCAGGACGTGGTGTTCTCTGACGGCACACCGCTCACGGCAGAAGATCTGCTGTTCAGCCATCAGCTTCTGCTGGAGCAGGGCACGCCATCCTACGCGTCCTACGTCTCGCAGGTGGTGGCGCAAGCCGAAGTGCTCGACACCTACACGCTCAAATTCACCTTCGCCGAGGGCATCCCGCGCAAAGGCCTCATCAGCCTCGTCGGTGGCACACCGGCTTGGTCGAAAAAGTGGTATGAGGAGACCGGCGCGCGCCTCGATGAAAGCCGCTTGGAGGTGGGGCCAGGCACCGGGCCTTACATGATCGATGAAGTGGATGTGGGGCGACAGATCATTTACCGCCGCAATCCCGATTACTGGGGCAATCAGCATTGGCTGGGCATCGGACGCGCCAATTACGACACCATCCGGGTTGAGTATTTCGGTGACAGCGCTGCCGCGTTCGAGGCGTTCAAGGCCGGTGAATTTACCTTCCGACAGGAAAACTCATCGCTGAACTGGGCCACCAAATACGACTTCCCCGCGCTCGATAACGGCTGGGTCGTGCGCGACACGCTGCCGGACGGGATATTGCCTGCCGCCACGGGCTTTGTGTTCAACATGGAGCAAGAGAAGTTCGCCGATAGGAATGTGCGGCTTGCGCTTGGGCTGGTCTACAACTTCACCTGGACCAACGAGACGCTTCAGTTCGGGCTTTTCGATCAGCGCGAAGGGTTTTGGGAAAACCCTCGCCTGAAAGCGGCGGGGCTGCCCGAAGGGCTGGAGCTTGAGTATCTCGAGATGGTGCGCGACAAGATCGCGCCGGAGATCTTCACCGAAGAGGCGTTATTGCCCCATGAAAGCGGCGATCGCCCGCTCGACCGCCGCAATCTGCGCCGCGCACTGGCATTGATGGAAGAGGCGGGGTTCACGCCCGGCGATGACGGGCTCTTGCGCGACGCGGAAGGCAACACGCTGGATCTCGAATTTCTGGAAGATACCCAAAGCTTCGACCGCATCATCCTTCCTTACATCGACAATCTCAAAACCCTCGGCGTCAACGCCGTCTATAATCGCGTCGATCCCAGCCAGTTTCAAAGCCGCCGCCAGGCGAAAGACTACGAGATGATCGTAGGCGCTTATGGCAATGGGCTGGTTGAATCTAGCGGGCTGGAGCAGCGCTATGGCTGCAATGATCGCGCTGACGTGTTCAACCCCGCCTCCTATTGCAATCCGGCGGTGGACCTGTTGGCTGCTGAGGTCCTCAAGGTTGAGACCTATGACGAAATGTCAGCAGTGATCCGCGCGATAGATCGGATCATGCGGTACGACTACTTCATGGTGCCGATCTGGATGCTGCAGGAAGACTGGGTCGCGTATTACGACATGTACGAGTACCCGGAAAACCTGCCTGAATTCGGCTTGGGCTACCTCGATTACTGGTGGATCAACCCCGATAAAGAAGCGGCGCTGCGTGCTGCCGGCGCGCTGCGATAGGGTACTGAACCAATGGCCGCCTATATCCTACGCCGCCTGCTGCTGGTGATCCCCACGCTGTTGGGCATCATGATCGTCAATTTCACGTTGACGCAGTTCGTGCCAGGCGGCCCCATCGAACAGATCATCGCCAATCTGGAAGGCTCGGGCAACGTGTTCGAGAACTTTGACGGCAGCGGCGGCGATGTGGATACGTCGCAAACCGAAGGCGGCGATAGCGATTATCTTGGCGGCCGCGGTCTGCCGAAAGAATTCATCGAGGAGTTGGAGCGCGAATTCGGCTTCGATAAGCCGCCGCTTGAGCGGTTCCTATTGATGCTGTGGAATTACATGCGGTTCGACTTCGGCGATAGCTACTTCCGCTCAATTTCCGTCGTCGATCTGATCCTCGAGAAGATGCCGGTGTCGATCTCGCTTGGCCTTTGGTCAACGCTGATCGCCTACCTAATCTCGATCCCGCTGGGTATCCGCAAAGCTGTGCGCGATGGCTCGCCCTTTGATACCTGGACGTCGTCGGCGATCATCGTCGGCTACGCGATCCCCGGTTTCCTCTTCGCGATCCTGCTGTTGATCTTGTTCGCAGGCGGCTCCTATTACAAAATTTTCCCGCTGCGCGGCCTAACCTCGGACAATTGGGAAGACCTGACGCTGATCGGCAAAGTGGCTGACTACTTTTGGCACATCACCCTGCCGGTCATCGCCTCGCTCATCTCCAGCTTTGCCACGCTCACGCTGCTGACCAAAAACAGCTTCCTCGATGAAGTGAAAAAGCAATACGTGATGACCGCCCGCGCCAAAGGCCTGCCGGAGAAGCGGGTGCTTTACGGCCATGTGTTCCGCAACGCGATGCTCATCGTGATCGCGGGTTTCCCGGCTGTCTTCATCGGCGTGTTCTTTTCCGGCTCGATTATCATCGAGACGATTTTTTCGCTCGACGGTTTGGGCAGGCTGGGCTTTGAGGCGGCGGTGCAGCGGGATTATCCGGTGATATTCGGCACGCTGTTTGTGTTCGGTCTGATGTCCCTCGTCGTCGGGATCATCTCTGATTTGATGTATGTCTTTGTCGATCCCCGGATCGATTTCGAACGGCGGGAGGGATAGCGCCATGGCTTTGCCGGACGATCAGATGCCCGCCCATTCGCAGCCCGCACCGACAGCGCCGCCGGTGCCACATACCCAGCGCAACATGCGGTTGTCACCGCTCAATCAGCGCCGCTGGCGTAACTTCAAACGCAATCGCCGCGCCTATTGGTCGATGATCCTCTTCGCGGTGCTGTTCGGCCTGTCGCTGTTTGCCGAGTTCATCGCCAACGACAAACCGATCATGGCGCAGTATCGCGGCAGCTATTACATGCCGATCTTCAACTTCTACCCAGAGACGGAGTTTGGTGGCGATTTCCGCACCGAGGCGGTCTATGCCGATGTCGAGGTGCAATGCCTGATCGTGTCGGGCGGGCTTGAAATGTGCTTTGACGACCCTGAAGGTGTGATCGCTGACGCGCAGGACGGGGTCGTTGACGGGGAAGAGATTGAGAAAGGCTGGCTGCTCTGGCCACCCTTCCCTTACTCCTTCAACACCATCAACGATATCGACGGCGCCGCCCCCTCGGCTCCCGATAGCGATCATTGGCTGGGCACCGACGATACCGCCCGCGATGTTGTGGCTCGGGTCATCTACGGCTTCCGCCTATCGATCCTGTTCACCATTATCGTCACGTCCATCGCCAGCGTGATCGGCATTCTCGCCGGGGCGGTACAAGGCTATTTCGGTGGCTGGATCGACCTGATCTTTCAACGCTTCATCGAGATCTGGGTTTCGACGCCCTCGCTTTACATCATCATCATCATGTTCGCGATATTGGGGCGAAGTTTTTGGCTTTTGGTGTTTCTCACCGCGCTATTCGGCTGGCCCGCGCTCGTGGGCGTGGTGCGCGCCGAGTTTTTGCGCGCGCGCAACTTCGAGTATGTTCGTGCGGCCCGCGCCTTGGGCGTTTCGAACTGGACGATCATGTTTCGCCACATGCTCCCCAATGCCATGGTAGCCACGCTTACGATGCTGCCCTTTATCATCACCGGCACCATCGGCACGCTGGCCTCGCTCGATTTCTTGGGCTTCGGTCTGCCCTCCTCCGCGCCATCGCTTGGCGAGCTGACGTTGCAAGCAAAGCAAAACCTGCAGGCGCCTTGGCTTGGCTTCACCGCCTTCTTCACCTTCGCGATCATGCTGTCGCTGCTGGTGTTCATCTTTGAGGGCATCCGCGACGCCTTCGATCCGCGCAAAACCTTCGTCGGTGGCGCGAGCGAAGCTAAGGCACCGGCCACCAAGACAGTGCCGGAGGCGGCTGAATGAGTGACATTTTGAAGGTGCGCAACCTGTCGGTGGCGTTTCGCCAGGACGGGGCCACCACCCGTGCGGTCAAAGGCGTCAGCTTCTCGGTCAGCCGGGGGGAGACTGTCGCGCTGGTCGGCGAATCCGGGTCGGGTAAATCAGTCACCGCACTGTCCACCGTGGCGCTGCTGCCGGATTCGGCCAGTATCGACGGGTCGATCACCTATGACGGCACGCAGATGATCGGCGCGCCGGAGCGGGACCTGCGCCGGGTGCGGGGCAACGACATCAGCTTCATCTTTC
>JBCDGW010000170.1:0-4564 GCA_038750765.1 Pseudomonadota bacterium
ACGATTTGCAGCCGTCTCGCCCGCTTTGATCACCCGGAGCGCCGTTGGCCATCAACCCGAGCCCTGCGCGCTGCTTTCAACCCCTGAAGCAAAACGCGAGGCGCGCCAGGGGGCGTTTCACGCGCGTCGCGTGGCGCTCCGGTATCCGGCCTGTTGGGCCAACCAGCCGCCATATCTGACCCGCCTGCCGCCGCACGCGTTCCAGGCCGCTTACGGCCAGGCCGCCTAGCTCAAGCGGCTGATCACCACCGTCACTTCCGGCTTCTTGCCCAGCTCATCAGACAGCGTCTTGCGGGTGATCCGGCGCAACGCCTCGTCCAACGCGTCATCGTCGCGCAAGGTCTTGGCGGCAGCGCGGTGCAGGAACTGGCTGATATCCTCCTCCACCAGATCGATCACCGGCGCGTCCGATACCCCGGTTTCGGCGAGGCCGATCGTCTCGCACCACGGGTCACCGACCACGTCGTCATCCTCTAGCAGCACCGTCACGGTCGCCTGACCGTTCAGCGCCATGCGGATGCGGTCACGCACCACGCCGTCAAAAGCCCCCACCAGCACCGAACCGTCCAAATATGTCCGCCCGGTCTCGGCATGGCCCACCACTTGCGGCGCAGCGCCTTCAAGCGCCACAATCGTGCCGTTAGGCGCGACCACACCGGGGATGCCAGCCCCCTGCCCCAACGCCGCATGGGCGCGCAGATGCCGGTGCTCGCCATGCATCGGCACCAGCATCCGCGGTTTGATCAGGCGGTGAAATCGCTCCAAATCGGGGCGGTTTGCGTGGCCCGAGACGTGGTAATCGCCTGAGCTGTCATCGACCACATCGACGCCCATCTCACTCAACGCGTTCACGATCCGCAGCACCGAGCGCTCATTACCGGGGATGGTCTTGGAGGAGAACAAAAACAGATCACCCGCTTTCATCTCATGGCCCATGTAGCGCCCGCGCGACAATTGCGCGGTGGCGGCGCGGCGCTCACCCTGGCTCCCTGAGGTGAGCAGTAGCAGGTTTTGACGCGGGATCTCCGTGGCGTCCTCTGGGCTGACGAGCGGCGGAAACTCAGCCAAAATCCCGGTATCGAGCCCCGCAGTGATCATCCGACGCATCGCCCGGCCCAGAATGCAGACCGAGCGGCCCGCCTCCTGCCCCGCCAGCGCCAGCGTGCGCAGCCGCGCCAGGTTCGACGCGAATGTGGTGGCGGCCACCATGCCCTTGGCTGACAAGATCAGATCTCGGATTTTTGGTCCGATCTCTGCCTCGGATCGGCCGGGATGCAGGCTGAACACATTGGTACTGTCGCAGATCAGAGCTTGCACGCCCGGCGCCGCGATTTCCGCCCAGGCGCTTTCATCGAACGGCTCGCCGACACCGGGGCTCTGATCGAGCTTGAAATCGCCGGTATGGACGACGCGGCCATGGGGCGTGTCGATCACCAGTCCCGCGCTTTCCGGGATCGAGTGTGACATCGGCGCAAACCCAACGGTGAACGGGCCCACCTTTACGGCTTCAGGCCAGGGTGAGACCGGTCGTACGATGCCCGTATCAAGCCCCGCATCCTCGAGTTTGAGCCGTACCAGATGCGCGGTGAACGGACGCGCGTAAATCGGCACGTTAAGGCGGCCGTAAAGCCGCGCCACTGCCCCGATATGATCTTCGTGGCCATGGGTGAGAAAAATCGCCTCTAGCCGGTCAACCCGCGCCTCCAGCCAGCTCAAGTCGGGCAAGATCAAATCAACCCCCGGGGTGGTATCCATATCGGGAAAGGTTACGCCCAGATCCACCAGGATAAACCGCTCGCGCTCTTCGGGGCCGATACCGTACAGATAGGCGTTCATGCCGATTTCGCCGGCCCCGCCCAGCGGCACGTAGATCAACTGGCTCTCGCTCATTCATTGTCCTTATTGTAGCGATAGATCACCGTGAGGCCGTGCATCGTCAGATCGTCTTCTACCTGATCGAACAGCGTATCCCCTTGGGCAAAGAGCGGCGCCAGGCCGCCGGTGCCGATAATCCGCATCGGCGCATCGTATTCGCCGCGGATCCGAGCGCAGATGGTTTGCACCACGCCCACATAGCCCCAGAAAACGCCCGATTGCATGCACGCGACAGTGTTGGTGCCGATCACCTTCTGCGGCTTGGTGACGTCCACATGGGGAAGCGCGGCGGCAGCCATATGCAGCGCCTCAAGCGACAGGTTTACCCCGGGCGCGATCGCCCCGCCCACATAGGCGCCGTCCTCGGCCACCACATCAAAAGTGGTAGCGGTGCCGAAATCGACCACGATCAGGTTGCCGCCATGCCGGTCATAGGCCCCCGCTGCATTGACAAGCCGGTCAGGGCCGACTTGTGTGCCCGCGTCGACACGCGGCGCCTGGGGCAGCAAACATTCAGGTTTTCCAACCACGTACGGCCTACAATTAAAGTAGCGATCGCACAGCACCCGCAGATTGAACACAACGCGCGGCACCGTCGATGAGATCACCACCGCGTCCACGTCGATGGCGGTGCCGCGATGCTCCATCAATTGCGAAAACCAGACATAGTATTGGTCGGCAGTGCGCTGATGCTCGGTGGCGGCGCGGAGGGTGACAACAAAGGCCGTCCCGTCCCACACCGAAAAGACCGTGTTGGTGTTGCCGCAATCGATGCAGAGCAGCATGCGCCGGGCTCCTTGTTCTGGCTGGCTCGCGCTTTACGCCAAGCGCGGCGCGGGCGGAAGGGGCTTCACGGATTGGGGCAGATCGGGGCTGCGCCGGTGGCGCGACAGTCGCAGCGGCGGGTCTGGCGCCTCGGTCGTTACGCGCGCGCTTTCATCGCCAACTCAACCAAGCGGGATCTGATCTCGCCCGGCTGCGCCAGCGGCGGATCGAACCAGAGGCGGGTAAACCGCGCGCCCGCTTGCAGATCGAGCCCCTCCATATCGAGCGCCGTCATCCGCCAATCGCCCGGCGGCTCACCCAAGAGCGCCTCGGCATAGCCTTTGATCGCGTCGAGATGATCCTCGTTCATGTGATCGACAGCGCGGCGCTCCATCTGGCTCAACGTGGCGCTGGCTTGGCTGAGCAGCGCTTCCGCAGGGATCACGCTGTCCCCGATCCGCGCGGAAGAAAGAGCAAACCGCATTAGCACATCTGCCGCAGCACACGTCTCGGCCCCAGTCTTAGCCTCGGCCAGCGGGTGGCGCGCCTGGTACCGCGCCGTTGCAAAGGGGAGGGTCTCCTCGAGCACTGGCTCGAGCGCGCCCTTTAGCACCACGGGCGTCTCGCCCTCGAGCGTGAGCACAGCGCTCTCGGCGGCAGCAGCCCAGCGTAACAGCGGCGCCCCATCGAGATCGGAGGCAAGCGATACGCGGCTGGTGCCCTTGTCCACCGCCAGCGTGCCGGACCCGGCCAGCCGCAATGCTTTTTTGCCTTGCTCAAGGGGTGTCACGGGCGTGCCTCCAGGCCGTTGATGTCAGCGTCCCGCGGCAGCGATGCGCCCTACAAGCCGAGACTGCCCACCAGATAGATCGCCGACAACACGAAGCCAAAGCACGTCACCGCGATCCGCAGGAGCCGCTGGTTGACCCGCCGCACATAAACCGCACCCAGAAACCCGCCGGCCATGGCACCGGCCATCATCGCCAGCGCTGCGGGCCACGCGATTAAGCCGCCGAGACCCACGATGATGATGCTGATCAGGGTGAAGGCGGTAGAGACGAAGTTTTTGAGCGCGTTTGCCAGGTGAAAATCGCGATAGCCCAGGATCTGCGCCAGCGCCAACAGCACGATACTGAGGCCCGCGCCGAAATAGCCGCCATAGATCGAGGTAAGGAAAACAAGCGCATAGACTGCGCGGTGCTGCCCCTCGGTGCCGAGCGCACGCACCATCACCGCGCGCACCCGGTCGCCAAACGCAAATAGCAGGGTCGCGGCGAGCAATAAGTAGGGGATCAGCGCGCGGAATAGCGCTGGATCGGAGACCAAGAGCAGCGCCGAGCCAACCGCTGCGCCCGCGCTGGATAGAAACGTCAATCGCCACAGCGCCGGGGCGAGCACGCGCAATTCGCGCCGGTATGCCGGAAGCGCGGCCAGATTAGCCGGAAAGACGCCGACGAAATTGGTGGCGTTGGCGACAACCGGCGGCAGGCCGACCGCCATCAGCGCTGGAAACGAAAACAGCGTCGCCCCGCCCGCCACGGCGTTCCAGGCCCCGGCGATCACGCCGATGCCGATCAGGAGCGCAAGGTCGTCAGGCGTCATGAAATCCCCGGTTGTCGCGCCGCATGTGCAAGCTTCACGGGCCGAGCGCAAGGCGCGACCAGGGGCGGTGAGGTTTTAGCGTTGGATCGCGGTCGATGGCGCAACTGGGTCGCATGGGTTTGTCGCGTTGGCGCTGGCTTCGGAGCGAGGCACCCGACCGGGGTGATTGCGAAGGGCGCCAGGTAGCGACGCGGTTAGCCACGGTTTGCGTGTGTCGCCCTTGCGCTGCCTTTGGAACGACGTACCCGCCCGGGATGATCGCCCAAGCGCCAGGCACCGACTTGGTGAGCGACGGTTACCGTGTGTCGCCTTGGCGCTGCCC
>JBCDGW010000171.1:0-4456 GCA_038750765.1 Pseudomonadota bacterium
CGTCGCGGGCTTTCTGGGGGCGCCGTCGATGAACTTTATTCCTGGCACCTACCTGCAGCCGAGCGACCCGCGCGTGCTGGGCATTCGGCCTGAAGATCTGCGCGTGGCTGAAGACGGCGAACTTGCGGCGCAGGTGCTGCATGTGGAGCAATTGGGCGGTGACACCAATGTGGTCGCCCAGTTTCAAGATCTGCAGATCACCGCGCGGCTTTTCGGGCAGCATGCCATCGCGGAGGGTGCGGCGATCACTTTTGGCATTGCGCCGGACCGGCGGTACTACTTTGACAAGGGCGGCGCGCGGCTGCGGTAACGCGACGTGCCGAAACCACGCGCTAGCGGGCTGGCAGCGTTGCGGGTTTGGCTGTCACCGTTAGCGCCGCGCCGATCACTAAGGCGGCTCCGATAAAGAAAGCAATATCGGGCGCTTCCCCGAAGACAAGATAGCCCACCGCCACCGACAGCACTAAGCTGGTATAGCTCAACACCGAGAGAAACCCCGCCTCACCGTAGAAATGCGCGCGCAGAAAACACATCTGCGCGCTCTGCGCCAAAACGCCGATCAACACGACTGGCACCAGATCAGCGGCGGGGAGCGCCACCCATTGCGCGAACGCGAAGGGCGCGCTCACAACCGTAAGCCCGATTGTGTAGAACGCCATCAACACGATGGTCGGTGCCGCGCGCAAACGCCGGGTCACGATGATGGCAGCCGAGCCAGTCAGCACCACCACCGCAAGGGCTGCCAGACCCGCACTCCACGCCAATCCGCCCGGCCCGATAGCGACCAAGACGCCCAAAAAAGCAAAGGCAGCAGCGATCCAACGTCGCGCGCCAATGACTTCCCGCAAAAAGACCGCCGCCATGATCATGGTGATAATCGGCCGGGTGAAGCCGATTGCCGTGAAGAGCGCAAGCGGGACGCGGGCAATGGCATAAAAGCTAAAGATCAGCGTAGTGACCGATAAGCCAACGCGCAACGCATGCCAGCCAAGATCGGGGATCGTCTGGAAATGCGCGCGGTCGCGCCAGATCAGCGGCGCGATCAGAACGAAGCCAACCGACGCGCGCAGAAATACAATTTGCGCTGCCGGATAGTCAGGGCCCAAGGCTTTGACCAGCGCAAGCGCCCAGATATTGAGCGACAGATCCGCGATCAGCCAAGCGCCGCCCCGCAAGTTGTCGCGCGCGGCAAGCGTTGTCATACCCGTTTCGCGATGAAATTAGCCATTAACCGGAACGCGCCGGGCACCAAATTCGCCATCTGGTGGTGCAGGATCAGGCCGGTGTGAATGTGGCGGCCCGCACCGATTTCAGCGACCAGAAGCGCCCCTTGATGGGGGTCTTCGTCGCGGTCGGCCATCTCCACAAGCGGCGTATACGCCCGGTCCCAAGCTTTGGCGAAGTAAAGCCCCCGCTCTTTGACCCAACCGTCCCAATCCGATGGTCCGATTTTGTTTGGCGCGTTTAGGATCGGGTGATCCGCCAAGATGCGCACCGGCGCCGTCTCATCGGTGACCCGCCAGCGCAGCGACGGCTGCCCGATCTCAAGCGGTTTCGGCGGCACTGTTTGCGGATCCCAGTTGTCCCAGGGCCGGTGATAGAGCGTCAGAAGCGTGCCACCCGCGGCAACCCAGCGATGGATCGCAGGCATTGCAGCGACCAAGCCCTCGCGAAACCGCATCGCGAAAATGCCGATCACCAGGCTGTCAAAGCCCGCCAGGATGTCGGTTTGCGTCAAATCCGCATGGCTCAGGTCGTGCAGATCAACACCCATCGCGGCCACCCAATGCGCAACGTCGTCATTACCAGCGCCGATATAGCCTACGCGGGTATCAGGCACGGCGATATCGGCCACCCGCACCCGCGCTGTTGCGGGCGTAATCCGAGCTGTTGCGGCGATGTGCTCATGGGCGATCTCGCGCACGCTTTCGACAGGGTGTCCGGCAACGCGCAAACCAAGCGTGTAGAGACCCGGCTCCACACTCTGCGGCAGAACGAGGCGAAAGCCTGCTGCCTCGGGCTCCGCGCGCCAGCCCTCTGGCACATCCAGCGCAAGATCAGCCCCGGCAGGTGCAAGGTCAGACACCTGCACCTCAAAGCGACGGCTGGCCTTGGCGGCGTTCACAAAGACCGATTGCGGCGACAGCGTGGCCCGGCGCGGCGGCAGGACCACCGGCTCACTCTCAAAAGGCAGCGCGACCGAGGCGACAGCACCGTGGGCGCGCATTGTCAGCGCAATGTGCGGCTTTGGCGGGTGAAGCGGGTCGTACATGGCGCGATAGGCGTCCACCGGGGCAGCATCGGTGTCGATCTGGAGCGCGTCACCCTCCTCCGACCAGCCTTGGGGCAATGCTAATGCCATCTCCACTGCGTCGGCCGATCCCGCATGGCATTCCTGCACCAAGCCAACCGATGCGCCTGCGGTGATGTAAGTCTGGCTCGTGGAGACCCGCGCCTCGACCCCAAGTGCCAGCCGCAACACATGCCCCAATTGGCGCGCTTTATCGGTCAAGCGGTGTTCGATATCGACTGTCAACGCCGCGGGGCATGCCGCTTGCACTGTCTGCACCTCCCGCAGCGCGAGCGCCGCTGCCTCTGCCACCGCAGCAAAGTCTGGAAATGCCGCGATCGCCTTGTCGATGGCTGCGTCCGCGCGGGCTAGATTGGCGGCGATCGGATCAGCCCCCGGCAACCGAGCAAGATCGGCGAGCCGATACGGCAGGCCTGACCAAAGCGTGTGATCCAAGCCTGCCACATCGCTATAGGCCAAATGCAGCGGCCAATCGTGGCCAGGGCCTGCAGGCACCCACCGCCCCATGCCCTGCGTGCGGTGCATCGCGCGCGCGTGCTGACCGATCCGGTTCCAGGACCACCCGCTCATCGGCTCACCTTCGACGCCCGGCACAACGACCGTGGCCTTTGGCGGCGGCACATCATCATCGTAAGCTTGCCCGGCACCGGACCAAGCGGGGAGGTATAGCTTCTTAACCCGCCAGGGCTCTAGCCCGCACGGGTGGCTCGGGTCTGCTGCTGCTGCGATCACCGCGTGGGCGGCTTGGGTCATTGCCCGGTGGTGGCCGTGCTGGCCTGGCACATCGAGGAAGGTGGGACACAGAATATCGGGCCGTTCTGTGCGCACGATCTCGACAAACCGCGCCATCACGCGCGCTTCGTCCCATCGCTCCAGCGTCTCCTCGCCACTTTTGGAAAAGCCGAAATCGCTTATCGTGTCGTCGGGATCGGTGCTGTGCCAGTAAAGCCGCATGCCCATCAGGTCACAGGCCGCTTCCATCTCACGGGTTCGCAGCGCACCAAGGTCGGCGCCCGCCTCGGTACCGATGTCATTTTGCCCGCCCTCGCCCCGCGTCGAACACGCATAGGACAGGGTCAGCCCATCACGCAGCGCCAAAGCCGCCAGCATGCCCGACATCTCGTCATCGGGATGCGCGCCGGTCTGCATAAACCGGGTGACAGATTTAAGCGGGTACAGCGCCCACCAAAGCGCCATCAACCGTGGCTGGGCCCGATCACGCGCAAGGCGGGTTTGATCCATGCTCGGCATCGGCCGCTTTCCTTTGGCTTAGCTCACCGCCGCGATTTGCGGGGTGAAGGTGCGGTTGATCACCAGAGCCGCGGCGCCAAGCGTGGCTGTCATCCGCCCCGATGCCCCGCGCATCAGCCGAGGGCCTGTGCGCCGCGCGCGCGTAGAGACCGAGCGTTCCGCCAAAACCACCGAGCCGATAAGATGATCGAGGACGGCATCGGGCATCGCACCGCCCAGAATAATCGTTTCCGGATCGAGCATGTTCTCGACGATGGTGACCGCGGCGGAAAGCGGCTCTACCGCGCGGTCCAGCCAGGCCATCATAGCGGGCTCACGGGCAGCATAAGCGCGCGCCAACGCGTCGGAGCTATCCGCCGTCACCCTCGCCGCCACCAAATCCCGTTGCAGCGATAGGCGGCTGACCACGGTTTCCAGGGCCTTCGGGCCGGTTGCGGTTGGCACCGGGATATGCCCGATCTCACCCGCATTGCCGTAGGCGCCTGTCACCAAGCGCCCATTCTGCACCATGCCGAGGCCCAGCCCCGTCCCGAAATAGAGGAACGCGTAGCTGCGCCGACCCTTAGCCACGCCCGCCACCAGCTCGGCCACCGCACCGGCATTGGCGTCATTTTCAACGATCACCGGAAAGCCAAGCGCATCGGAAAACCAATCGGCGGGCGCCACATCCTGCCAGATCGCCAGGTCTGACGGCGCGCCACCAAGGCCTGTCGGCTCAAACGGGCCCGGCATCACCACACCGGCGCCCAGGACGCGGGTATCGGGCACACCGGCTAGATCGATCACCTCGCGGCTGATCCGCTGCACGGCGTCAGTGACCGCCGACAGGCTATGCCCCTGCAGCACAGCCCGGGTGGATGCAATCGAGGTGCCGCACAAATCGAGCACCGCAGC
>JBCDGW010000172.1:0-4320 GCA_038750765.1 Pseudomonadota bacterium
CGGCGGTCGAGATTGCGTACTTCTTCGCCGGGATCGAACTGGTCGGCTAAGCGCCAACATCGGGTCGATAGCGCGCCGGTTCCTTGCTGGCGCGCGGAGAACCGGATGTGCCGATAGATCACGCAAGCCCCGTTGCGCGAGTGCCGTGATCGGCTCACGCGTTGCGCGTCGGATCGGGCAGCCCGAGCGCGTCGAGCTGCGCCTCAATCGCGGAAACATGCGTGCCGTCAGCAGCGCTGGCTGCTTTGATCGCGTCGAACCGGGCGCGTAAGGCGGCCTTTTCATCGCCTTGGCAATCGTTCCAGGGCCGTCCCTGAAGCCCCATCACCAGCGCGTAAAAGCCGATGAAATGCGGCTTTGCGCCCGCCGCCAGCAAACGCTGATAGGCTTTGTCCGGCCCCAGCGCGCGCAACGCCTCGGCACTGTGGATACCCGCTTTGGCAAAGGCGGCATCCGAGGCCGGGCCCAGATTGCGGATGCTGGATACCGGCGCGCCATCGCTGCTCATACCGACACCTCGTAGCCCGCAAGAAGCCTCTCTAGGCTGGGATCGGTGAAATCGGCTACCGCGTCATGGGCGCCCATGGCTTTGAGCGCCGCTTTGTCGTGGCTCGAGGTAATCGCCACCACATGCGCGCCTGAGCCAACCGCCGAAGCGAGACCGGTGGCGCTGTCTTCAAAGGCGATTGCCGCCTCAGACGACACCCCTAACAGCGCCATCGCTTGGGTATAAGGATAGGGGTCAGGCTTGGCGCGCAGGCTTTCTTCACCGCAGACGATCACCTCGAACCGCGCGCGCTCACCCACCGCCTCCAGCATCGCTTCCGCGTTCAGCCGCTGCGCATTGGTGACGATGGCCATCGCCCAGCCCGCGGCTTCGGCGCGATCCAGGAAAGCACCAAGCCCCGGCGTGGCCGGGTAGGGCCGGGGCAGGCGCTCACGAAAGGCGGCTTCCTTCGCGTCGCTCAACCCTTGCGGGTCAGGTTCATCGGGGAGGAATTCAGCAAAGACATGGGTGTTGAGCCGGCCATGCACGTGGCGCTTATAGAAACCGTCTGCCATCACCAGCCCGCGCTGAGCCCAGATCTCGCGATAGACCGCCTCATGGATCGGATCGCTGTGCAAAAGCGTCCCGTCAAGATCGAACAGGAGAGCGCGCGACGGCCTCACCGCAACCGCGAGCAGGCGGTTTCTGTGCTGCCGCCCGCGCTCATGTTGGGGCGCAGTTGGTAGAGCGCATTGGGGTCGCCTGTCGGCTCGGTAAAAATCGAAAAGGAGGCATGATTGGGCGGTTGCAGCCCGAACTGATAGGTGAACCGTCCGGTGCTCGGATCAACCCCGGCAAGCCAGCGGCCGCCGCCCTGCACCTGATAGATCGCACTGGTTTGGTTGTAGACGATGGAGCCCTGACCAAAGAGCGACCCGTCAGGATTTATCTGATAGGCGACATCGATGCTGACGGTGACCGAATTCATCACGCAGCGCCATTGGCCCACCGGGTCAGGCGGTTGGTTCTGTGCTGTGGCCGATACCGTGCTCGCCAGGAGCCATGCCGCTAAAGCGACCGCGCCGCGCTTGTTCACTATCCCCATCCCCGTTCTCCAAGTCACCACATATGGACGTATTGGATACCGGTGGGCGGCTTGGGTCAACTCATCGCGGCGTGTTCTGAGTTTTGGTCGGCGGCCTGCCCGCTATGGGTCTCAGCCCAAGCCGCGCAGGTTTTGATCCCGCCCAGGGGGAAGAAATGCACCTTTTCGATCCCGAAGCCGGGATTGGCGGCTTTGTGGGCAGCCAGCGCGCTGACCACGTCATTGGGCTCATAGGGCAGCACCAATTTGGTGACGTCCATCGCCCGCTTTTGCAGCACGCGCAGGGAGGGGCCAACCCCGCAGGCAATGGCGAATTTGATCAGTGTTTGCAGCTTAGCGGGCCCGGCAATGCCGATATGCACCGGCAGGGTAATGCCCTCTTTCTGCAGCCGGTCTACCCAGGCGATGATCGGACCGGCCTCAAAGGCAAACTGGGTGGCGATGGCCATCGTCGCGTCGCTGCGCTCAGCAAAGGCCTGCTTCCATCGCAACGCCGCAGCGACATTGGCATCACCGCCATCGGGGTCGATATCGCGGTTGCCTTCCGGGTGACCGGCCACATGCAGCCGGGTGAACCCCGCCTGGTCAAAAAGCCCGGTCTCCATCAGCTGCATCGAGCTTTCGAATGCGCCTAGGGGTTCGGCCACGCCGCCTGCCAGCAACAGCCCCTGGCGCACATCGGCCTCACCCTGATAGCGCGCGATCCAATCAGCCAGCGTGGCCTTGTCGGCGATGATGCGCGCGGGGAAATGCGGCATCACGGCAAACCCCTCACCGGCGATACGCGCGGCGGTGGCCACCATCTCCTCGATCGGGGTGCCCTCGATATGGGCGATATAGACCAGCGTGCCGGGCGGCAGCAGCGCGCGGAAATCCTCGATCTTGGCGGCCGTGCGCGGCATCACCTCGATGGAGAAACCCACCAGAAAGGCGGCCATCGCGCCCGCATCAGGCGGCGTCGCCGCGCGTTTTTGCGTCTTACCAAACGTTAGCAGCCCCATCGCGTCCTCCTGCGGCTTATGCCGCGCCCTGACTGTCCCAGCCCTTACTGTCCACCAGCGCCTTCAACCGCGCTGCGTCATATTCCGCTTCGAGCCGGGCGCATTCCGCCGCCATCGCCTCGTCATCTGCGCCCGCCACGTCATAGGGCGTGCCGCGCCGCCATTCGGCTAGATAAGCATCCGTGTCGCGCGCACCAGCCCGCATCGCCGCGCGGTCGATGGCTTGCTCGAACCGTTCTGCCAACACCGCCTTGGCGCCGCGCCGGCCTTTGCCAGCGATCACCTGGGCGGGGATATCGCGCCAATAGACCACGGTGATTTGCGCCATAGTTTCTGTCTCCTCATGCTCTTTTACGCGCCGCCCCGCCCATTACCGCGGCGTTTTTCGACGCCTGTGGGTCGAGTTGCGACGCCACCCTTGAGATTTAGCGCAAAGCGCTGGGTTTGTGGCGCGTTTTTCTTGCGCGGGCGCAGCCGGGCGCTTAACCTTGGGGCAAGAGAGAGTTGGAGGGCGAAGCAATGACGCCCAAGCGTCCCGCTGGGGGGGGCGTGCTCCCGGGCCCCATACCGGTTGAGCCTACTGCCCCGCAGCGTGCGGATCCAGCCGCGCTGTATGCAGCACTGGATCTCGGCACGAATAGTTGTCGTATGCTGATTGCCCAACCCAAGGGCAACCAGTTCCATGTCGTGGACAGTTTTTCGAAATCAGTGCAATTGGGCGCTGGGCTAGAACGGTCGGGCCGGCTGTCGCGGTCATCGATGGCGCGCACTGTGCAGGCGCTGAAAATCTGTAAGCGCAAGATCGGCAAACACGACGTCCGCAATATGCGCATGGTCGCCACCGAGGCCTGCCGCCGCGCCACCAATTCGGCCGAGTTTATGGGCTATATCCGCCGCGAAACCGGGCTCAATCTGGAAATTATCGAACCCGAGGAGGAGGCGCGCCTGGCGGTGGTATCCTGCGCGCCGCTGGTCTCGACCAAGACCGAGCAATTGCTGGTGGTCGATATCGGCGGCGGCTCAACCGAGCTTGTCTGGATCGACCTGACCGGCGTGGCGCCCGCCGAGCGCCCCCGCGCGATTATGCGTCTCCATACCGGGTTTAAGCCTGCTGGCAGCCCGTTTAACCACGCGAAAGTGGTGGATTGGATCTCGGTGCCGCTGGGCGTGGCGACGCTGCGCGACCAGTTCAACGATGTCGACGATGACGGGGCGCGCTATGCGCTGATGAGTTGGTTTTTTGAGGAAAAACTGGCCGATTTTTCCCCCTATGACCAAGAGCTTGGCCGGAAAGGGTTCCAGATTATCGGCACCTCGGGCACCGTGACCACTGTGGCGGCGAGCCATCTGGGTTTGAAGCGCTACGACCGTAACAAAGTGGACGGGCTGCGCATGACCTCCGATCAGATCGATAAGGTGATCCGCGATTATCTGCGCCTTGGCCCTGCGGGCCGCCGCACTGACCCGCGTATCGGGCGCGACCGGCACGCGCTGATTATGTCCGGCGCGGCGATCTTGCAGGCGCTGTTGCGGTGCTGGCCCACTGACCGGCTTTCTGTGGCTGACCGCGGCCTGCGCGAAGGGCTGCTCTATGCGCAGATGTCGAGCGACGGGGTGCTGGAAGACGGCCCGTTTTAACCGGCGTTTTATTGGGGTTTCGAATGGCGCTGACGCGCCATCCGACGCACGCTCGGGGCTGCGCCCCTCGCGATTGGGGTTGTTTATTA
>JBCDGW010000173.1:0-4282 GCA_038750765.1 Pseudomonadota bacterium
GCCGACCAGTTAAAGGTCTAGCGCATCGATGGCCGCCTCGGCTTTTTTGACCGAGCCCTCGGCGTCAATCGCTGTTTGGTCAGCGGCGATTAGTGTCACGTCCGAAATGCCGATGAAGCCGAGAAAGTGGCGCAGATAACCGGTGGTGTAATCGATGGGTGAGCCCACCTCAGTGCCGCCGGACGCCACCGTCACGAAAGCACGCTTTCCTTTTAAGAGGCCCTCAGGCCCAGCTTCGCTGAAGGTAAAGGTCACGCCCGCGCGTGCCACCTGATCGATCCAGGCTTTGAGCACTGCGGGAACGCCGAAATTGTAGATCGGCACGCCCAAGATGATCGTGTCGGCGCGTTTAAGCTCTTCGATCAGCGCGTCCGAGAGCGCGAGCGCGGCCTCCTGCGCTGGGTTGCGTTTGGCTTCTTCGGTAAAGCTGGCCCCGATCCAGAGCTCATCGACATACGGCAGCGGGGTGGTCAGGTCGCGCTGGATCACTTTGCCTGCGCCATCGGCTTGAAGGCGGTTGATCAAGCGATCGGTGAGCGCGCGGGTAATCGAGTTGTCGCCGCGCGGCGAGGCGTCGATGCGAAGGATTGTGCCAGACATTGCGTAACTCCTTGGGTCCTGACGCTTATCTGCACCGAGCGTGAACGAACGCAAGAGCGCACTTTGCGCAAGGCGTGTGCGTCTCAGCACAGATAGGCGTGGGGCTTAAGGTTGGCGCGCTGCGTCGATCTCTTGTTTGAGGAACGCTTCGAACGCGTCGAGATTGACCGGCTCAAACTGTCCAAAACCCTGCATCCAAACCGAGGCGCTGCGCAAGGCGTCCGGTTCAAGCTTGCACCATTTGACGCGGCCGCGCTTTTCCTGGCTGATCAGCCCTGCCGCGGCGAGGATAGCCAGATGCTTGGATATCGCGGCGAGCGAGATGTCGAAGGGCGCCGCCACATCGGTGACCGCCATGTCATCCTCGAGCAGCATCGACAAAATCGCGCGGCGCGTCGGGTCGGCGAGGGCGGCAAACACGGTGTCGAGGCTGGGCTCCATGGCATCGGCGTGGCGCGTTACCGCGAAAAGGTCAACCATTTGGTTGAATGAGACCGCGCTGCCACGCCGACATGCAAGGTGCTGGACCTCTAATTTAACGTCATTTAATCAATGCTTTATGCTGAATTTAGCCAGCTTGACTTTGGACCGGGTGCTGACTAGCTTCCGCTCGGTTGGTTGGAGGGCTGCGTGGCAGCATCGGATCGCGAAAGCCGCGCCGATAAAGAGCGGTTAGCAAAACTTGAGGCGCGGATCGACGCGTTGAAAGCGGAACGCGCGCCGAAGCCTAGTCCGAAAAGCGACGCCGTCGGCGGGGCCGAGCTCGCATGGCGGATGGTGATAGAATTGGTCGCTGGGATCGGCATCGGTTTCGGCATCGGCTATGGGCTCGATACCCTGTTGGGCACGATCCCGTGGCTGCTGATCTTTTTCACTTTGCTCGGATTCGCTGCGGGGGTGCAGACCATGATGCGCTCTGCACGCGCGGCACAAGCTGCTCAGGCAGCACGGGAAGCAGCCGAGCGCGCGACGCTCGAGGATGAGGGAGACGACGCACGTGGCGACTGACGGCGAGAGTGAAGGCCTCTCTTTCCATCCGATGGATCAGTTTATCGTCAAGCCGCTGTTCGGCGAGGCGGGCGATCCGGTGTACTGGTACACCGTCACCAACGTGACGCTTTGGCTCGCACTTACCGTGCTCTCCGTTGCGGCTTTGCTGGTGATGGGCACGCGGGGCCGGGCAATCATTCCGACCAAGTTTCAATCCGTCGCCGAACTTGCCTACGGCTTTATCTACAAGATGGTCGAAGACGTCGCGGGCAAAGACGGCGTTCGGTTCTTCCCCTACATCATGACCCTGTTCATGTTCATCGTATTCGCCAATTTCCTGGGTCTGCTGCCCTTGGCGTTCACGACGACGTCGCATCTCGCGGTGACAATCATATTGGCGCTCGCGGTCTTCATCACGGTCACGATCACCGGCTTCGTGCTCCATGGCGCTGACTTTCTGCGGCTGTTCTGGGTGTCCTCGGCGCCGCTGCCATTGCGGCCGATCCTCGCGGTGATTGAGGTGATTTCATATTTCGTGCGCCCGATCAGCCACTCCATTCGTCTGATGGGCAACATGATGGCCGGGCACGCAGTGGTGAAAGTGTTCGCCGCGTTTGCACCGCTCGTTTTCTTGTCGGGCATCGGCATTCTGGTGACGCCGCTCTCAATCCTGGCGATCGCAACGATCTATGCGCTTGAGACGCTGGTGGCGTTCATTCAGGCCTACGTGTTCACGATCCTGACCTGCGTTTACCTCAAAGACGCGCTGCACCCGCACCACTGACACCGCACTAACACTGGCGCGCGTGTAGCCGCGCCCCCGAACGAAACTTCCAGACGTAAGGAGATCGAGATGGAAGGCGAACTCGCAGAAATGGGCAAATTCATCGGTGCTGGCCTGGCATCTATCGGCATGGGCGGCGCTGCTGTCGGCGTGGGCAACGTGGTCGGCAACTTCTTGTCCGGCGCGCTGCGCAACCCCTCGGCGGCTGGTGGCCAAACCGCCACCATGTTCATCGGTATCGCGTTTGCCGAAGCGCTCGGGATCTTTTCGTTCCTAGTTGCGCTTCTGCTGATGTTTGCTGTCTAAGCAACCTCACGCTCCTTACGTTCGGGCGGGCGCGGTTGTGCCTGCTCGACTCTAGCAGTGGCGAGAGGACGCTATGGCAGACGATACCAATGCCGACGGCGCGGCGGATACCGCCCAGGGCGGTGACGCGGCCGGTGCAGCTGACGCGGTAGGCATGCCGCAACTCGACTTTTCCAGCTGGCCGAACCAGATCTTCTGGCTCGTGATCGCGCTGTTGGCGATCTACTACATCCTAAGCCGGGTGGCGCTGCCGCGGATTGAGGCGGTTCTTTCCGAACGCGCGGGCTCGATCACCAACGATTTGGCCGAAGCCGAAGAGCTGAAGCAGAAAGCCGAGCAAGCGGAGGAGGCCTATAACAAGGCGCTCACCGATGCCCGGGCAGAGGCGCAACAGATTATCGCTGAGGCGAAGGCCGAGATCCAAGCTGAGCTCGACGACGCGAACGCCAAGGCCGATGCCGAGATTGCCGCCAAGACAGCCGAGTCCGAAGCGGCGATTGCTGAGATCCGCGACGGGGCGCTGGCCAGCGTCAAAGATGTGGCGCAGGATACCGCGACGGAAATCGTGGCAGCCCTCGGCAGCGGCGCTGACAGCGATGAGATCGCCGCGGCAGTGGCTGCGGAAATGAAGGGAAGCTAAGGTATGCGTTTTCTTACCATCGCCCTGACCTTCGCCGCGACACCGGCCTTCGCCGCCAAGGGCCCGTTCATCTCGCTGTTCAATACCGACTTCGTTGTCCTCGTCAGCTTTCTGATCTTTATCGCTGCGCTGGTGTTCCTCGGTGTGCCGCGGATCGTTGGCTCGATGCTCGACAAGCGCGCCGATGCGATCCGCAAAGAACTCGACGAAGCCAAGGAATTGCGGGAAGAGGCGCAGAAAGTGCTGGCGGGCTATGAGCGCAAGCAAAAGGAAGTCGCCGAGCAATCCGAGCGCATCGTGGCCCACGCCAAGGAAGAGGCGCAGGCCGCGGCCGATCAGGCGAAGAAGGACCTCGAGGTCGCGTTGGCGCGACGTCTTCAGGCGGCAGAGGAACAGATCGCCTCAGCCGAAGCCAAGGCGGTCAAGGAAGTGCGCGATCAGGCGGTGAATGTCGCCATCGCCGCGGCGCAGTCGGTGATCGCCAAGCAAATGAACGCCGCTTCTGCCGATAAGCTCATCGACGACGCGATTGAGACGGTGAAGGTCAAGCTCCACTGAGCGACGTGAAATGCTGAGTGTGAAGGCCCGGCCCCGCGCTGGGCCTTTTGCTTTGGCCAGGCGAAATAAGGACCCGGCGCTGGGCGTGGCCGGGCCCTTTCATACTAAAAAGTCTTCGCTGCTAAAATTGGGGCCGGGCAGGACGCACGCGCGTGAGGGAGGAGAGGGAAACTGCGTGTGTATCCTGCCCGGGGTCGTGGGCGAGAGAGGGGAATGACGTGTTAAAGGCTCGCCCAATCGGTGAAGAGAAAAGGGTGCTCCGTGGTTTGGGGATCGGTCCGGAAAATGCGGCGATCGTCGTTGCGGGGGGCACCGGCACGGGCCTGGCTTTGCTCTTTCGGGGCTGGGCGATGTGCGGTGCAGAAGGTCATCAGATGGTCTTTCAGTTGCGGGTTAGGGCGGAA
>JBCDGW010000174.1:0-4275 GCA_038750765.1 Pseudomonadota bacterium
GACCAAGCGGCGCGCCCGCGGTGACGGGGCAGCCGTGACGCGCGGTATTGGCTCAATCCACCGCCTCATCCGCATCATCGGACAAATCAATCCAGATGGTTTTCAACTGCGTGTACTGGTCATGGGCGTGGATCGACTTGTCCCGCCCGCCAAAGCCCGATTGCTTGAACCCGCCAAACGGGGTCGCCGCATCACCCTCGCCATAGGCATTGACCGTGACTGTGCCCACCCGCAACGCGCGCGCCCCGCGCAACGCCCGTTTGCCATTAGCCGTGAAAAGCGAGGCGCAAAGCCCGTATTCCGTGTCATTGGCCACTGCAATCGCTTCATCGAAACTCGATACCTCGATCACGCTGAGAACCGGCCCGAAAACCTCTTCGCGGGCAAGGACCGCGTCGTTACCGGGCACTTCCACCACAGTCGCCTCGACAAAATTGTCCTTAGCACCGCCGCCGAACACCACCTTGTCGGCGTGCGCCAGATAGCCGGTGACTTTGGCGAAATGCGCGGCACTGACCAGCGCGCCAAGCCGGGTCTCGGGGTCGAGCGGGTCGCCCACATTCCAATGCTGCGCGTGGTGCTCGATGCGCTTTAGAAGGGCCTCTTTCACCGACCGGTGCACGATGAGCCGCGACGAGGCCGAGCAGTTTTCGCCCATATTCCAATAGGCACCGTTGACCACATGGGCCGCGACGCGGTCCAGATTTTCAGCATCGTCCATCACGATGGCGGGGTTCTTGCCGCCCATTTCCAGCACCACTTCCTTGGCATTGGACTCCGCCGAGTATTGCAAGAACCGTTTGCCGGTGACCGTAGAGCCGGTGAACGAGACCATATCGATATCGCGGTGACGCCCGATCGGCTCACCCACTTCGGGCCCACCGCCGGGCACGATATTGAGGACCCCGCGCGGCAAGCCTGCCTCCATCGCCAGTTCAGCCACGCGCAACGCTGTCATCGAGGTCTCCTCGGCGGGTTTGACCACCACCGAACACCCCGCTGCCAGCGCCGGGCCAATTTTCCAAGCCAGCATGAGCAGCGGAAAATTCCAGGGCAGGACGAGCCCCACCACGCCGATTGGCTCGCGCACAACCATAGCGATGTGATCATCCGAGCCGGGCGCCACCTGATCGTAAATCTTGTCGATGGTTTCAGCATGCCACTTGAGGCAATGGATCGTCTCTGGCAGGTCCACCGTCTCGCAATCATAGATCGTCTTGCCGCTGTCGAGGCTCTCCATCACCGATAATTCGCGGGCGTTGCGGGTCATCAACTTGCACAACCGGATCAAGACGTCTTTTCGCTCGGACGGGTGCAGGCGCGACCAACGGCCGTCTTCGAAGGCGTCGCGGGCTTTCTCCACCGCGAAATCGACGTCCGCTGCGCCGCACGCGGCAATCTCGGCCAGCGTGTCGCCGGTCGCCGGGTTGATCGACGCGAATGTCTCGCCCGAACGCGCCGCGCGGAACGCCCCGTCGATAAAGGCGCCGGTGGGCAGCGACAGTCCCGCTGCAATCGCGACATACTCGTCTTTCGTCAGCAATGTCATCGCCTTACCCCTCCGCCTTAATGTCCGCGATTGTGCGTCTGAGCACCCGGATCACCTGTTCCAACAGCCGCTTGTCGTCTTTGTTGAGCGCCTTGAGCGGCGGGCGTACCGCGTCCCCGGGGATGCCGTTGAGGGAGACGCCGTATTTGATCGTCTGAACGAATTTGCCGCCCTGCTCCAACACCCGCATCAGCGGCAACATCGCGGACATGATCCGCCGCCCTTTGGCGAAATCACCCTCCAAGATGCAGGCCTCATAAAGCGCCACATGCTCGGCGGGCACAAAGTTCGACCCGCCACAGACCCAAAACGGCGCCCCCCAGGCAAAAAACTCCAGCGCCTGGTCGTCCATACCGCAGCCGAGCGCGATATGCGGGTAATCACGCGCCAGCAAATGCACCCGGTTGATATCGCCCGAACTTTCCTTGATGCCGCAGAAATTGCGGCTGCGTCCCACCCGGTCGAGAAACTCCTCACCCATATTGGTGCCGGTGCGATGGGGGTAGTTGTAGAGCATCACCGGCAGATCCGCCGCCTTGTCGATGGCCAGCGCGTTAAGCGCGTTCTCACGGTCGGTGGGCACAGCATAGGGCGGGCTGGCGAGCAAGATCGCCTCGGCACCGAGCTTTGCAGCGCCCTCAGCCAGCGCAATCGAGTCGCGCGTCAGCATCGTGCCGGTGCCCACCACCAGCGGCAGCGTGCTGGCCTCGCGGGTGAATTTGGCCAGGGCCAAGCGTTCGTCGACTGACTGGGTGTAATTCTCGCCCGTGGATCCGCCGGAGACCAAGCCGTGGACCCCTGCCTGCTCCAGCGACGTGATCAGACGCCCCAGCGCGTCCCAATCGATCGCGCCCTCGCTGGTATAGGGGGTGATGAGCGGTGTGTAAATGCCGCGAAAGGCAAATCTGGCAGTCATAGAGGCCTCATGAAGCGCGCTGCTGCGCGGCTTGACCAAGCGGCAGGTCGAGCCCCTGGGGCAGGACAAACCGCTCGATTTGGTGGCGGGACAGGTTCCAATGGGCGATAGCAAGCGCGCTGGCCTCAGCGGCATCGCGGGCTTCGATTGCCGCGATGATCGCGTCATGCTGGCGGCTGGCTTCAGCAAGATTTTCCGCCATCACGTGATCGGTGGGGCGATAAAACGTCATACCGATGCGCGCATGATCGATCAGCAGACGCTGAAATGAAGGCTGTAGGTAAGGGTTGGCCGACATCGCACCGGTAACTTCGTGAAAGCGGGTATTCGCCAGCGTCCGATCAGCAGGAGACCCGCTGCGCAACGCGGTTGTGAAGGCCTGCTGCGCGGATTTGAGCTCTTGGATTTGCGCGCGGCTGGCATGGCTTGCCGCCAATTGCAGGATCGCGCCGTAAATCATTGGCGCCGCGAGGAAAAAGCCGCGAAGCGTGTCATGAGATAGCGCGCTTACCCGGAAGCCGCGGTTTTCGCGAAAAGCGACATAGCCTTCGCCCGCAAGCCGCATCAAGATCTCGCGCAGGGGCGTGCGCGACAACGCGTATGAACGCGCCAGGCTGTTCTCATCGAGATCGGTGCCGGGCGCGAGGCTTAACGTCATGATATCACGCCGGATTTCGGCGTAGGCCTGCGCCTTGAGCGTCTTTTTGGTGTCGCTCATCTACGTCCCTCTCGAACCTCCCTCTCGGATCTGCCCCTCGGCGCCGCATCCCCGGGCGTGTCGGCCTGATAGATCTGTCAGTGAGCGCGTCGCCAGCTGAGCAAACCTTGCAGCGCTGCGCGGTCGTGTCTTGAAGTGAAGCGTGCCTGCGTTTAGAAAAAATGTAAAGTGTATACAATCCCGGGAAGGCGCTTGGGCGATGCAGCCGACGCCGCAGCACTTTTGCTTTTTGCTGGTGGATGCGTTTTCGCATCTGGCGTTTTCCTGCGCGGTTGAACCCCTGCGCATCGCCAACCTGATCGCAGATCGCACATTGTACAGCTGCTCGTTCCGATCCCGTGACGGCGGGCCTGCGATGGCGTCGAACGAGACGCAGACGCTGGTGCATGGGCGCTTTGGCGACCCGATCCGCTGCGCGCGCCTCTTCGTGCTGTCGGGTCAGAATGTGGAGCGCCAGATATCGCCAGAAATCCTAACGGTCCTGCGGCGCGAGCGGGTTCGCGGCACAAAGATCGGCGCGCTGTGCTCGGGCGCTTGGATTTTAGCGCAAGCTGGGCTGCTAGATGGGCTGCAGGCGGCGATCCATTGGGACTATCACGACGGCTTCAGCGAGGCATTTCCCGATGTGCACCTCAACCGCGGCGTTTTTGTCCTGGATGAAACCTTCATCACCGCATCGGGCGGCACGGCCACGGCGGATTTGATGCTCGCGCTGATTGCGCAAGATCAGGGCCGCGACCTGGCAATCGCGGTGGCCGATCAGATGGTCTATTCCGGTGTGCGTAGCGCGGGGGCAGAGCAGACGGTATCGCTGCAGAGCCGGGTCGGCGCGCGCAACCCGCATTTGGCACAAGCGGTTCGGGCGATGGAAGCAGCGCTTGAGCGCCCCCGATCACCAACCGATATCGCGCGTGATCTGGGCATCTCCGTTCGGCAGCTTGAGCGCATCTTTGGCCAACATCTCAATACGTCGCCCAAGCGGTACTACATGGCGCTGCGGCTGGCCCGGGCGCGGCAGCTGTTGATTCAAACCGAGGCGTCGGTGATCGAGGTGAGCCTGGCCTGCGGGTTTGAAAGCGCGAGCCATTTCTC
>JBCDGW010000175.1:0-4174 GCA_038750765.1 Pseudomonadota bacterium
ATGCGCCAAGCAGGCACCAATGTGGTGATCGACGATCTGGCCGGAAACACCATCACCTTGCTCGCCACCCAAATCAACGATCTCGACACAAAAGACTTCATTTTCTAGGGCCCCATGCGCTGCTTGACAGGGCGCGGGAAAGCCCGCACAACCCGCCGCGTTGGGGCCGTAGCTCAGTTGGGAGAGCGCGTCGTTCGCAATGACGAGGTCGTCGGTTCGATCCCGATCGGCTCCACCATCCTGCGCTGAGATTGCTGCCATTCATTGGCTCGCTGCCGATTTGCCAAAGCGCTTTAGGCGCGATAGCCTCCGCGGCATTGTCGAAGCGACGCGCAATCCAGTGCATCGTAGTCAGAGGAACCCGCGCGATGGGGGTTACATTTCGCGACGTCGCCGCGCTTGCCGGTGTGTCGCCGTCCACCGTCTCGCGTTGCTTCACGGAAGGCGCGTCGATCAGCGCAAAGACCCGTGCGCGCATCGAGAAGGCAGCCGATCAGCTCGGCTATCGACCGAACGCGCTGGCCTCGTCGCTCACGACCGGGCGCACCAAGTTGGTGGGTCTGGTGAGCGACAACTTCCAGAACCCGATCTTTTTGGAGGTTTTTGATCGCTTCACCCGCGGCCTGCAGGATCGGGGGCTGCGACCGCTGCTTGTTAACCTGTCGCATCAAACCGACCCGGCCAGTTCGGTCAGGATGCTGCAGCAATACTCGGTCGATGCCGCGATTGTTGCCTCCTCGACGCTGCCGGTGGAATTCGCCGAGAGCTTTGAAGCAGCCGGTATTCCGGTGGTGCACTCTTTCGGTCGGTATGCAGAGAAACCGCGCGTGAATGTGGTGACGATCAACAACTTCGAGGCCGGTCGGATGGCCGCCCGCGCGTTGGTCGATTGCGGCTATCAGCGCATTGCGATGCTGGCCGGTCCGGGCAGCGCCACCTCCACGCAGGACAGGCTGGCCGGGTTTCTCGAAGCGATGGATGCCGAACCCAACGTGGCGGTGAGCACGTCCTACGCGCGGGCCTATTCCTTTGATGCGGGATGGGACGCGATGCGCGCGCTGATTGTCGAAGGCGACCTCGCCGAAGCATACTTTTGCGGCGATGACGTGCTCTCTATCGGCGCGCTATCAGCCCTTGAGGATGCTGGGTACCGCGTGCCGGACGATGTGGGGATCTTGGGCTTCAACGACATGGAGATGGCCCGCTGGCGCAACATCGATCTGTCGACGATCCATCAACCGATTGATGAAATCGTTCGGCTATCGATTGAAAGCGTCGGCAACATGCTGTCCTCGCCGGTGGCAATGGCACCCCGAGCGCATTTGCTAAGCTGCAGGATCGTCCATCGTGGCACGCTGAAAACCGCGCGTGGTTAGCCCGACGATACCGTTTGCCAAGATTGTGACGCGGCAGAGCGGTGCGCGGCATCGATCACGCGCATAACCTCCAGCCCGTCAGCGAAGGTGGGCCACGCCGATTTGCCGCTTGCGATCGAGTTGAGAAAGTCTTTCGCCTCAATAATGATCTGGTCCTGATACCCGGTGCCGTGGCCCGGACCTTGGCAAAACGGCTCATAATCGGGATGCGCCGGTCCGGTTAGGATCTTGGTGAAGCCGCGCTGCGCTTCGGGGCCCTCCATCTGGTACAGCCACAGCGCATTCTGATCTTCCTTATCAAATCGGATCGCGCCGCTCGTTCCCGAAATCTCGTAGGCGTAGCCCATCTTTCGCCCTGTTGCGACGCGCGAGACATAGAGGTGCCCCATCACACCGCTCGCGAAGCGGCACATGATCTGCGCATGATCATCGTTTGTCACCGTCCCGCCGGGGCGCGCCCGATGCACGGTCTCAATCACCGCTGAAACGCTATCGATAGAGCCCATCAGCGCGAGGGCGGCGTTGATAATGTGCGGTGACAGATCACCCATTGTACCGTTGGCTTTGCCTTCGGTCCGCCAGGTGGCGGGCGCCTCGGGGTCGGCCAGGAAATCTTCGGTATGTTCAGCGCGGAACCAAGTGATCTCGCCGATAGCACCTTCGGCTAGAAGTGCGCGGGCATATTGCGAGGCAGGGGTGCGGATGTAATTGTAGCCGACCATGTTGATATGGCCCTGAGCAGCCTGCGCCATCGCTTCGGCATCGCCGAGGGTGGCCCCCATCGGCTTTTCGCACATCACCGGCTTGCCCAGCGCGAACGCGGCCTCGGCAATATCGCGATGGAGCGCTTGCGGCGTTGCGATAACCACCGCTTCCACCTTCTCATCGGCAACCAATACCCGCCAATTACCGGTGCTGCGCGCAAACCCGAAAGCGCGGGCATATTCTGCGGCGCTCTCATCGCTAGAGGCGGCAATCATCTCGAGTCGTGGACGCAGCTCGGTGTCGAAAACAGCCCCCACGGAGGCCATCGCGACCGAGTGCGCCTTGCCCATATAGCCGCCGCCGACAACCCCGATCCCTATCTCGGACATGATCCGCCACCCCTTGCAACCGGTTGCAATATCAGTACCGTCTGAATCAACGCGCGGCAACCAGAATGCCGATGTCCCGCCGGGAGGGGATGCGATGAGCGAGGAGACACTGCGTCTGACGACGGCCCAGGCCGTCGTGCGATATCTCGAGCAGCAATTCATCATGATCGACGGGGTCGAGTGGCGGATTTGCGGCGGCGGCTTCGGCATCTTTGGCCATGGCAATGTCACCTGTATCGGTGAAGCGCTTTACCCCAAACGCGACAGCCTGCCGCTTTACCGCGGGCAGAACGAGCAGGCGATGGGGTTTGCAGCGGCGGCCTATGCGAAAACCTGGCTGCGTCAGCGGTTCATGTTTTGCACAGCGTCTGCCGGCCCGGGCACAGCAAACCTCATGACCGCGGCGGCGCTCGCCCATGCCAACCGCTTGCCAATGCTCATGCTGTGCGGCGACACGTTCCTGACCCGCCTGCCCGATCCGGTGCTGCAACAGCTTGAGCATTTTGGTAACCCGACGCTGGGCTTGAATGACGGTTTTAAGTCGGTGAGCCGGTTTTGGGATCGTATCACCCATCCCGCCCAAGTGATCCAATCGCTTCCCGCCGCTTTGGCGACGATGCTCGACCCCGCCGATTGCGGGCCTGCCTTCATCGCCCTCCCCCAAGACGTGCAGGGATGGGCCTATGACTACCCCGCCTCACTATTTGAAAAGCGCGTGCATCGGGTCCGCCGCCAAGCGCCCGATGCTGCAGAGGTGGCTGACGCCGCCGCGCTGCTGACGCGCGCGAAACGCCCGATCCTGATCGCGGGGGGCGGTGTGCAATATTCCGGTGCGGTGGATGAGCTGACCCGCTTTGCCGAGGCGCATCATATCCCGGTTGTGGAGACGATCGCCGGTCGCGCCAACATGCTGGCGACCCATCCGCTCAATATCGGGCCTATCGGGGTTACCGGATCGGACAGCGCGAATAAGATCGCGGAGGAAGCCGACGTGGTCTTCGCTGTGGGTACCCGGCTACAAGACTTCACCACCGGTTCATGGACCGCCTTCGCTAGGGATGCCCGCTTCGTGACGCTTAATGTCGGGCGCCATGACGCCGCTAAACACTTGGCGCTCCCAGTGGTCGGCGACGCAAAGCTTGGGCTGCCCGCAATCTCGGCGGCGATGGCGGGACACAATGCGCCCGCAGAATGGCTAGGCTTTGCCCAGGAAGAGCGGAAGAAGTGGGATCACTACGTCGAGGCAAATGTCGCCTACGGCAATCGCCCCAATTCCTACGCGCAGGCAGTGGGTGTCGTGAACGCCGCCTGCCACCCGCGCGACAGGGTTGTTGCGGCGGCAGGCGGGCTGCCTGCGGAGGTGACCGCGAACTGGCGCACGCTGGATATCGGCACGGTCGATGTCGAGTTCGGCTTTTCCTGCATGGGCTATGAGATTGCCGGGGCTTGGGGCGCGCGGATCGCCCAGATGGAGCGTGAGCCCGAGCGCGATACGATCTCATTCTGCGGCGACGGCTCGTATCTCTTGATGAACTCTGACATCTATTCCTCTGTTTTGACGGAGAAAAAGCTGATCGTGCTGGTGCTCGACAATGGTGGCTTCGCCGTCATCAACAAGTTGCAGAACAACACCGGCAACGAGAGCTTCAACAACCTTTTCGTCGACACGCCGACCGCCACCAATGTTTTCAACGTCGATTTCGA
>JBCDGW010000176.1:0-4114 GCA_038750765.1 Pseudomonadota bacterium
CGCCGGGCAGCGGCGGGCCGTACTTTGGTGTACTTGGGGGCTGCCGCTTCTTATCCGCCAGCGCGTTGCGTGGAGCTTATTCGGGTCGTCCGGATAAAGCGCTGCGTAACTAAAGGCAGAGCGGCATCCCCCGGCCCGCCTTATCGTCCAAATGCGCATAACGAATGACCGTCGCAAGGATACGCTCTTTCGCGGGCGCTCAGGCGGGCGGATGCAAGTGAAGAGATGCCAAGGTCACCTCTGCGCTGAGCAGAAGGCCGTGAGCGAGGTGGGTCGTCGCGCGGGTAAACCGGATCTTGATATTACAGCGCTAAAGCTGGTTTTCGCGGACCGATTTCTTCCGCCACTGCCCCCAGCCGACAACCAGGGCCGCGACCCAGATCGCTGCTTCGAAAACCATCGTCCAGTGGGTCAGAAACGACAGCAGGAAATGTGAGCGCGTGGGCGGCACCTCGATCAGGCTGATCAACCGATCTGACCAGGGCCAAAGCCACATGATCCCGCCCGTGACGCTATCCAGGCACAGATGTACAAAGATCGCCGCTAGAAAAGCCACAGCGATGGCCTGCGCATGACGGGGCGCAAACATTAACACCGGCGCGACGAACAACGCTGCCGCCGCCCAGAACGCCGGGGCATGCACCCAGTACCGGTGGTGGTGAAAGGCCCGGTCATCGACAAAGTAGAACCAGATCAGATCAAAATCGGGCGCGATGCCGCCCAGGAGCGCAGCAACGATCACCGCCCGCTCCCGCGATAGGGCCCGCCCGACCAGGTAGCCCGCGGGGGCATGGGCCGTGATCACAGCGCGATTCTCCCTCAATCACGCGGCGGGCTCGCCTTGGGCGATCTCCTCGATCACCTTGGCCCAAAGCTCCGGCGGTTGCGCGCCCGGCACAGCGTGCTTTTGCGCCACCACGAAGGTAGGCACCCCGGTCACCCCCCTCTCACGGGCCCAGGCATCGCGTTTGGCGATCTCGTCGCGATCAGCATCGCCCATCAGCAACGTGCGGATCACCGCCGCGTCCAGCCCGGCGCTGTCGGCGATATCAGACAGAACATCGACATCGCCGATATCGCGCCCCTCGTTGAAATAGGCCCGAAACAGCGCGTGCACGATCAGCGTTTGGCGTCCCTCGATCCCGGCCCAATGGATAAGCCGATGGGCGTCGAGCGTGTTAGGGGTGCGCGCGATCGCGGTAAAATCAATGGCGAGACCGGCGCGCTCCGCTGCCTCAAGCACCGGCGCATAGGCCGTCTTGGCACCCTCGGCGCCATCGAACTTCGCTTCTAGATATTCTTGGCGCCCCATGCCTTCGGCGGGCATGTCGGGGTTAAGCTGAAACGGGTGCCACTCAACGTCGAACGGGCTATCGCCGCGGGCTTCGAGCGCCCGGTCCAGATAGGTCTTGCCGATATAGCACCAGGGGCAGATCGGATCGGAAAGGATATCAAGTTTGACCAAAGCTGCTCTCCCCTCGGCGGCGCAGGATTGCGCGCTGGATTTTTCCGTTAGCGTTCCTTGGTAGCGCATCACAACGGCGAAAGATACGGGGGCATTTATAGCGGGCCAGGCGTTGGCTTAGGTAAGCGGCCAGAGCGGCTTCCTCCAGCGCTGCATCGGCTACGTAGAACACCGCGATCACGCTCTTATCCGCACCGACGCGCAGCTCTACCGCGCCGCTCTCGCTGACATCGGGGTGGGTGTTGAGCGCGTGTTCCACTTCAAGCGGTGAGACGCGGTAGCCACCGGCATTCATCATGTCATCGCGGCGGCCGAGATAATCAATCGCGCCGTCATCAGCCATGCGCACAAGGTCCCCGGTCAGAAACCAAGGCCCGCTGCGGCGCGCGTCGTAATCGGCCTCAGCGCGCCAATAGCCCAGGCACAGCCCCGGGTCGCTTTCATGCACCGCCAGGATGCCGGGGCTGCCGCGCGGCACGGGGCCGGTCTCACCTAAGACGGCGATATGGCGGCCGCGCTGCGCGTAGCCGGTCGTACCCGGCGGGGCGGGTCGCGACGGGCTGCCCGAGACGAAGGTGGAGCATTCACTCATGCCGAAAGCCTCGTAAATCGCGGTGCCTGTCGCGCGCTGCCAAGCGTCGCGTGTGGCCTCGGGCAGGGCCTCCCCCGCAGAAAACCCGTGCCGGAGCTTGGGCAGGCGGGGCATCGGCGCCCGCAAAAGCTGGCGGTAGACACCCGGCGCGGCGGCAAAAAGCGTCGCATCATGGCGTTTCAGCAGCAGCGGCAAGTGCGCCGCGCTCACCCCCGGCCCGGGAACCAGCGCTGTCGCCCCCACGCTCCACGGATCGATCAGGCCGGTGCCGATGGTGTAGGTCCAATTGAAGGCGCCCGCATGCAGCACCCGGTCGTCGGCGCGCAGCCCGTACCAGCCCTGCCACATCATCCGCCGTGCCCAAACAGCGCGATGGGCATGGATCACGGCGCGCGGCACGCCCGAGGTGCCGGAGGTGTAGATCAGGTAGGCGGGGCGATCAGGCGACCCAAGCACCGGTTCGGCAGGCGGGCATCTCTCCCACTCAGTCAAGTCGCGCGTGCTCAACACCGGGCAGGGCAGCGGGTCGGGCAGCGCTGTCTCGGCATCAGCCACGATTAGCGCGGGCTCGATCTCCTCCGCGATCCGGCTGATCTCGGGCACGGTGAGTTGCGCCGAGGTAGGCACCGGCAGCGCGTCAATTAGGATCGCAGCGAGATAGATGATCGGGAAAGCGGGGGTATTGCCGATCCGGATCAGCACGCGGTCACATGGGCTAACCCCAGCATCGCGCAAGACCGTCGCCGCACCCCGGACAGTGGCGGCGAGGCGGGCATAGCGCCACCGCTCCGCACCGCTGGGGCTCAGGATCGCGAGGGCGACCTTGTCGGGGGCGTCATCGGCGCGGCCCAGCACATAGGCCGCCATGTTGAACCGGTCGGGGCAGGGCTCAGCGCGCCCTGGATGGTCGATGCTCTCCATAGCGCTGGGGGTAGGCGGGCACCGCCCGTGGCGCAAGCGAGGATACGCGTTCGCCTGACACCAGCCTGCGCCGACAGGTGGTGCGATCCGCTCCGATACGGGTGGAACGGGATAACGGCGGCGTTACTCGGCTGGTACCAGGTCGACCACCAATGCCCGCGCGGGCGTGTCGCCGGTGTTCTCCCACCAATGCACGACGCCACTGCTCTCAAAGGCAACATCGCCCGCCGCCTTCACCACGCCTTCGGGCTCGGATGAGCGGTGTTCGGTCATCTCGCCCTCGATGATGTAGGCAATGCCAGGGCGGTTGTCGTGTTGATGCACCGCGACGATACCGCCGGGGTTGATCAGCAATTCCCGCACCCGCATCACCAGCCCGTCGGACGACGAGAACTCGCCGTCGAGCGACACAGTGCCCAGCATCTCGACCCCGCCGATACCGCTGGTCTCGGTTGGGCCATCGGCCAAAAGCTCTTGCGCGCGAAGCTTTTCCTCTTGCGGTACCACCTGCGCGGTGCCGGCCTCCTCGTGCGCCGCTGCTGGTAAAGCCAGCGCTAGACTGGCCATCGCGCCGATCCAGAATGTGGATGTGATACGCATGTTTTGTTCCTCCCATTAAAAAAGGCATTGTTTGCGCCTGCGCTATGGGCGGCCCATCGAGACGCTGACATGGATGGTCGAACGGGGCGATGCGCGCGTCAAGCGCAGGGAACAGCTGCCGCGACCGCTGGGCCTTACCGAAACATGCGGCGGGCAAGTGCTGCAGCTGCCAAGGCGCCGACAACCTGCATCGCGATAAACGGGCCTGCATGGGCGGGGTTAATCCCGGCGAAGGTGTCTGAAAACGACCGCGCGATTGTCACCGCCGGGTTGGCAAAGCTGGTGGAGGACGTGAACCAGTAGGCGCCGGTGATGTAGGCCGCCACCAACGCGGCCACTTGCTCGGGCCGGTGGCGCAGCCCGCCCAGGATCACGAAGACAAGCCCGAACGTGGCGACACTCTCTGACACCAGCAGGCCAGGGCTGAATCGGTCAGTGGTCGAGATTTGGATCAGCGGTAGATCGAACATCACATGGCTCAGCGCCACCCCGGCCAACCCGCCTGCGATCTGGACGGCGGCGTAGGCAGCAGCGGC
>JBCDGW010000177.1:0-4099 GCA_038750765.1 Pseudomonadota bacterium
CCGTCGCGGATCTGGATCTTGCCCAAGCGGTCGGCGCTATTACCGGTTTCGAAGACGATTTCACAGCCGCATTGCTCTTGAAACGGTTGCACAATGAATTCGTCCAGCTTGTCGCCGTTAAAACCCCACCAAGAGATCGTAAGCGTTTCCGCCCCCGCAGCGATTGGAACAGCGCCAAGCGCGAATGCAGCGGCGCCGGAAAGTAGATGAATTCTCTTGATAGACATTAGGCAGCTCCCCATAAGCTCGGTGGGGCACGGGTTGCAGCGCCACACCTTCTGCCTAAAAGTCTAGCGCTGTGCTTCCGGAAAGCGCAAGCCACGCCCATTTGCCAATAATTCTCAGGGTATAGCTAGGCGCGCGTCGCTCGCCATACAGCAATAGCGGTGCCCATAACTTTCTCGAATGGCCCGTTTTTTGGGCGCTGGGCAAGGTCGCGGTTGCACACACCATTGCATTCCCGCTTCTCGATTGTTGCGGACTGCGATAAGCCCGATGGGCAATCGGCGCGCGCCTATCGAAGATCTTGCGTCGGCCCGCAATCTTGCAATGCCGGGTGTGCTATGTCCAAACCAGTTCAGCCACTGCGTTGCGGGCCCGATGTGGCGACGCCTGAAAGCGCCGAACTTGGGTGGCCCCGGCGCGTCATGATCATCGGCGGATCAGGTTCCGGAAAGTCCACGACCGCGCGGGCAGTCGGGGCAAAGCTGGGGCTGCCCGTCTATCACATGGATCGAGAGGTGCACTGGTTGCCCGGCTGGGTAGAGCGGGACCGCGAAGAAAAAATTGCCCGCGCCATGGCGATCATCGAACGTGACGCATGGGTTTTCGAAGGTGGGCACTCTGCCACGTTCGCCGAGCGCCTGGCCCGTGCGGATATGCTGATCTGGACAGATGCCCCCTTCTGGCTGCGCCTCTGGCGGGTCTCCTGGCGCTGTTTTCGCGACTGGGGCAAAACCCGCCCCGATATGGCAGACGGGTGCCCTGAGGATCCGCGCGAGTTACCAGATTTTTGGCGTTTTCTTTTGGCCAACCGGCGCAGAAACGACGCCCGGCTGAAAGAGACCTTCGGATCAGCGGAAATTCCTAAGTTTCACCTTCGTTCATTTCGCGAGATCGATGCGTTTGTCGAGGGGTTGCGCCAGGCAAACGCCTAAGGGATAGGCGGCGACCGGCCCGCCCAGGGCCCGTGTGCAGGCCAGAACGCATGGCGGTGTTGCTGCTTGCCGCATGTGGTGCAAAGCAGGCGGCATATGATCGGATCACGCCAGAGGTATGGAACAGAATGCGGATAGTCTTGGGCTCGTCCCGCCTGCGCGCAGCAAGGTCGCGCCCATGAAAGTTGCCAACCGCGTTTTCGATGATCTCAAGCCCGGCGACAGCGCAGAAATGCGGCGGCTGGTTACGCTCGATGATCTCTACGTCTTTGCGTCTGCATCGGGAAACTACAACCCCATGCACCTGCCGCGCGAAGACGGCGACGGGGATGGCACGCCGGAAAGCATCGCACCCGGGCTGTTTGTCGCGTCGCTCGTTTCCGCGGTGTTAGGCACTCGGTTGCCGGGGGCCGGCACGCTCTACCGTCACCAAAGCATCGACTTCCACGATCGCGCCCATGCCGGGGATGAACTGATGTGCCGCGTCACCGTGATGGAAAAGCGCGAAGGTGGCGAAGTGGTGCTGTCCACCGAAGTGCGGCGCAGCGCTGATGATGCGCTGATCCTGTCCGGCACGGCGGTCGTTACCGCACCGATCGCCCGATACGAAGCGCATGACCTTGAACTCCCCGGTCTTGTCGTTCAGCGCCATCGCCACTTTGATGACTTGCTCGAGCGCGCCCATCGCCTGCCACCACTGGCAACCGCAGTGGTGGCTCCGGACGATGTAAACTCACTCGAAGGGATGCTGCTGGCCGAGAAAGAGGGCCTGATCGCGCCAATCCTCATTGGCCGAGAAAGCGACATCCGCGCGGCGGCAAAGTCGTGCGGGGCCGACATTTCACGCTTTGAATTAATCGATGTGCCGGGTGGCGATAAGCTTGCCTCGGCGCGTGCGTGCGGCCTCGTGCACGAAGGTCGTGCCGCCGCGGTGATGAAAGGGCACTTGCATACTGATGATCTGCTTACCCCGATGCTCGACAAGATCGACGGGCTTCGGATCGGCCGGCGCTTTACGCATGTGTTTGTGATGGATGTGCCGGGCCAGCCCTATCCGGTCATGGTGACAGATGCCGCCATCAACATCGCACCCGATCTGCAAGCGAAGGTGGATATCGCGCAAAATGCTATTGATCTGGCCAATTCACTCGGTATTGAACCGCGCGTCGGCGTTCTGTCTGCTGTAGAAACGGTGAACCCGGCTATTCAATCCTCAATCGACGCCGCCGCACTCTCCAAAATGGCCGAGCGCGGGCAAATCACCGGCGGGCTCGTCGATGGCCCGCTTGCGATGGACAATGCGGTGGATCTTGCCGCGGCCAAAACCAAGGGGTTGCAAGGCGGTGTGGCTGGGCGCGCCAACATCCTCGTTGTGTCGGGGATCGATGCGGGCAACATGCTGGCGAAGCAGCTCTCTTTCATCAGCCATGCAGAGGGCGCCGGGTTGGTGCTCGGCGCGCGCGTTCCCGTGATCCTCAACTCTCGGGCCGACAGCGCGAAATCGCGCCTCGCCTCCTGCGCCGTAGCCGCGCTGCACCATGCTCACCTTACTGTTGCGCCCTCGTGACCCAGGCGATCTTCGTCATCAATGCAGGCTCGTCGTCGCTGAAGTTCGCGATATACCGGGCCGAGGCAGGAACGGAGCCGTTAGCCACGGGGGCGGTGGAACGGATCGGGCCGGACGGCCGCTTGCACCTCAATGGCTCAGATGGTGCGGAACTGCCCACCGCCCCGGGCCCGCTGGCTACCCATGGACAGGCCCTTGAGACCGCGCTTGAAAGCATTCGGCGTGTCTATCCGGCGCTCTCGGTGGCCGCGTTTGGGCACCGCGTCGTTCATGGCGGCCTTGCGTTTGATGCGCCAGTACGCGTGACCGATGATATCCTTGCAACCTTGCGCGAATTCGTTCCATTCGCGCCGCTCCACCAACCTCACAACCTTGCTGGTATCGAAGCTGCCCGGCAGGCGTTTCCAAATGCGCCGCAAGTGGCCTGCTTTGATACCGCGTTTCATCGCAGTCATCCCTTCGTGAACGATACATTCGCCTTGCCGCGCGCCTATTATGACAAAGGCGTACGCCGCTACGGCTTTCACGGGTTGAGCTACGAATACGTCTCCAGCGAACTGGCGGCCCGCGCCCCGGATTTGGCCGCCGGGCGCGTTGTGGTCGCGCATCTCGGAAACGGGGCATCGATGTGCGCGTTGAAGGGAGGCGTCTCGGTGGCCTCCACCATGGGGTTTTCTGCGCTCGATGGCTTGCCGATGGGCACCCGCTGCGGCCAGCTCGATCCCGGCGTCGTCCTCTATCTTCTCACCGAAGAGGGCCTTTCGCCCGCTGCGGCCAGCGATCTCCTCTACCGGCAATCTGGGCTCCTGGGGCTCTCGGGCCTGTCGAACGACATGCGGGAACTTGAAGCCTCCGACGCACCCGAGGCACGCGACGCGATTGACTATTTCACCTTCCGGATTCGGCGGGAGCTTGGGGCGATGTCGGCGGCCTTGGGCGGGCTTGATGCGCTGGTCTTCTGCGGCGGGATTGGGGAGAACTCCGTCCGCGTGCGCGAAGAGGTGTGCGCGCCAATGGGCTGGCTCGGTGTGCACCTGGACCGGTCGGCCAACGCGGGCGGGGCGGGCGTCATCTCGCCGCCTGATGCGCCCGTCGCGGTGATGGTTATTCCCACCAATGAAGAGCTGGTCATCGCCCGTGCGGCTCACAAAGTTTGGAGCGCTGCAAGCTAGTTTCGGTACTAGAGCCGCAACCGCATATCTGAGCCGTGGGCGAGTGTTAGCGCAATCGCGTCGCGCAGGGCGCCCGATATTTGGTACACTACCGTACACCAAAAGCTGCATAGTTTCGGGAGCTTGCGTGCGTCGAGTCGCAAGTATTTACAAAATCATTTGAATTTCGTCAAATAATTTACAAAATTTTTGTTTAAATTCAA
>JBCDGW010000178.1:0-4046 GCA_038750765.1 Pseudomonadota bacterium
ATGGTGATGGTCAAACCGGGCATGCCCTATCTCGATATCTGCCGCCGGGTGAAGACCGAATTGGCTGTGCCCACCTACGCCTACCAAGTGTCGGGGGAATACGCGATGCTGAAGGGTGCTGCGTTGAACGGCTGGCTCGACGGGCCCAAGGTAATGCTGGAGAGCCTGATGTGTTTCAAGCGCGCAGGCTGCGACGGCATCTTGACCTATTTCGCCGTTGAAGCAGCCGAGGCGTTGCGCGGCGGCTGATCGCGTGTCGGTGGGGCGTTGGCCGGCGCTGGTTGGTCGCTGGCACGGCAACGGCGCTCGGAGCGGCACAGCAGCATGCGCGCTTGGGTTCAACGGACCGCGACAGAGCGTTTGCTTCGCTTGGGGCGGTGATTGACGCGATCCGGTGACCCGCTGAGTACGGCGGGTTCCGGGAGAGGTGCAGAACCTTTACACGATCATCCGCGGCAAGATCGATCCGACGGATTCGGGCGGCATGATGATCACAGAATTCGAGGGCGGACGCGCGCTGGAGGTCTCGGCGGACGGAGAGGTTGTTTGGGAGTATGTCAATCGATTTGACGAGGCTTTCACCTTGGAGATGACGGAGGCGCGGGTCTATTCCGTTGAGGAGGCGGTGGATTTTAGGGAAACGTTTGAGAGGTGTTTAGGGTCGGATTAGTTGTTGAGGCCATTTCGCTGAGCATGAGACGCTAGGATCGATTAGTGAACGGAATTTCATTGATCCTCATCATCATCGAGAAACTCGGGATCAATTGATATTACCCTTCCGTTTTGGATAATACTTGCAACGCAGGTAATAGAGATTATGATTTCATCGAATTCCGATATTCTTAAGGCAATATTGGCCTCATTTTCGGAATCCGATTCCAATTCATCGATAATAAAATTTATGCCATCACTGGTTTTTTTGACCTCTAACTTTATATCCTCGATGGCCTTACTTGAAAAATGGTTCTCGATATAACTACCAAGAAATCGCGCATCGTTGAGTTTTTCTTGCTCTTTGCTCGAAAAGATCGAGACCAAAGTCTTTCTAATAATTGAGCTCATCTTTTTACCTAGTGACTTATCGATTTTCCTTGTTGAATTAGCCTGTTTCCCTCTTTTTTGAAAGCGGCCTTGAGTGTTGGGCAACTCTGCTTGTTCGCCTCTCTGATTAGTTCGGCGCCAGCGTTCTTGTGCGGTTTGCCATGCCCACCGGAGCGACCGGCGTTAGCACCGACTCCAGTCGCTTTGAATTGTGCTAAGAGTACAGCGCCGCGCTTCTTGGCAATCGTCCTAGCTTCGGCTGGCGTCGGGCACCCATCGTCTCCACAGCTGCAAAGCATCGACGTGACGCCGTCGACGAACAGCGCCAGTGTAAATGCACAACCATATATAAATGCTTTCGGGACAGCTGCGGCATCTGTTGGTTCGGGTGTTGCAATGTCCAATGCAATCAGCGCCCCAACAAACTCGGTGGCGTTCTCTCCACTCGGATCGCTGAATTTGCCGGGATTCTGCAGCGCATACCCGTACACACTTGCGCCGTCCACAAGACCCAGGGGGTCACCTTGGATGTACCGCCCCGTTGTTGGGTCATAGTCCCGCATCCAGTTTTGGTGGAGGCCGGATTCGGACTGGTACCATTGGCCCGGAAAGCGTAGCGCGCTGTTTGTGCCGGTTGACGTGTGGACGCCGCCGAAGGGCAAGTAGGAGGCCTCCCACACTACGGCAGCGGTTGCGTCGGTGGCCAGGACCGGGCGGCCGATATGGTCGGTGCGGACGAAGTAGACAGTGCCATTTTCGATCACTGCGACAGCACTGTTCTCCATACACACATATTCGCGGATCAGCGATGAGGTGCCCGACAGTGCCTCATGGGCGCGTTGCGCGGATGAGGGCAGGTCTGCGGCCTCTTATGACAAGGAGGGTGCAGGGCGCATGTGTATCGGGTGCGCGGGCTTGGAAGAGGCGGTGCGCTCACGACCGGGCACAATGGGGCAGGGCTGCCGCGACGGGCGACCCCGCAGGCCATGTCGGCATTGTGAATGGGGCGCACATTCTACGCTGATGGGCTGGGGGATCCGCGAGGGCTGCAGATTGCCTTGGGCGCGCAAAAGAAAAGGCGCCCGGGTTCGGACGCCTTCGCACCGTGCTGCGCGGCGGATCAGTCGGTGTTGTCGCCGATAAACTTGACCGCGTCGCCGAAGGTTTGGATCGTCTCGGCGGCGTCATCGGGGATTTCAATGCCGAACTCTTCTTCGAAAGCCATGACCAGCTCAACCGTGTCCAAGCTGTCAGCGCCAAGATCGTCGATGAAGGACGCGCCGGAAACGACCTTGTCCTCTTCCACACCGAGATGCTCCACTACAATCTTACGCACCCGCGTTTCGACGTCGCTCATCTTCGTTCCTCATGTCCGCGCGGTGCCGGGGCCCGCAATTTGCTTTTGGCTCCATGACCGCGCTTGCCTCGCGCTGCCGGGCCGAATGGCGGTATTTTTCAACCGCATCCATGGCGCAATCCGGTTTGACCGGCCGCGCAGGGTGGGGCGCCTATAGCATATCGTCTGTTGGACGCAAACGCTTTCTCCGCGCGGTAGCGGGCCGCCAAACCGGGGCCGGGGCGTGCCTTTCAGGGCCGGTAAGCCACCGGCTCAATACATCGCCATGCCGCCATTGACGTGCAGCGTTGCCCCGGTGACGTATCCTGCCTCATCACTGGCCAAATAGCGTGCAGCGGCCGCAATCTCGCCCGCCTGACCGATCCGACCCGCGGGCACTTGGCTCAGGATCGCGGCTTTTTGCTCATCGTTGAGGTTTTCGGTCATTGCGGTCTCGATATAGCCGGGCGCGATCACGTTGACGGTGATGCCGCGGCTGGCCACCTCATAGGCCAGCGATTTCGACATGCCGATCAGCCCGGCTTTGGCGGCGGCGTAATTGCCTTGGCCGGGGTTGCCAGCGCTGCCCACCACCGAGCCGATACTGATGATCCGGCCCCAGCGGGCTTTCATCATCGGGCGCAAAACCCCGCGCATCAGCGCCATCGACGCCGTGAGATTAACCTCGACCACGCTGTCCCACTCAGCGTCGGACATGCGCATGAACAGGTTGTCGCGCGTTATGCCAGCATTGTTGATCAAGATATCAACGCTGCCCATGGCAGCGATTGCGGTTTTGGGGAGGGCGGCGACCGCTTCGCGGTCTGATAGATTGCACGGCAGCACATGGGCCGCGACGCCGAGATCAGCGGCCAGCGCCTCGAGCGGCGCCACCCGTGTGCCCGACAGCCCCACCTGCGCGCCTGCGGCGCATAAAGCTGCAGCAATGGCGCCGCCGATCCCCCCCGACGCGCCGGTAATCAGCGCGGCTTTGCCGCTTAGATCGTACATCATCCCTCCGTCCCCGGCGCCGTGTGGTTGCGCGCCGTCTGTCAGGCCCGCCGCTTCGCTTCGGGCGTGTCTGGTAGGCCCGCCGCTTCGCTTCGGGCATGTCCGGCAGGCCCGCCGCTTCGCTTCGGGGTAGGCCTTAACAACGCAGCCGCGCCAATACCAGCCCGCTGCATGCTGCGATGAAATCAGCCATTGCACCCGCACCGGATCGATGCCACCCACGCGGGAAATCCATGTTCCAAAAACACGTTCCATAACCACGCCCCTACACGCGATGACGCCTCAAACTCCCGAGTTAGTCGCGCGGCTCGATGCGCTTTATGCCGATGCTGCGCCTGTTACTGTCGCGGATGCCGCGCAACCCGATGCGCCGCTGATTTACGCCAACGCAGCGTTTTACGCGTTGTCTGGCTATAGCGCCCCCGAGGTGATCGGCCAGAATTGCCGTTTTCTGCAGGGGGAGGATCGCGCGCAATACGGGGTGGCGGAGATGCGCGAGGCGGTGCGGGAACGGCGCGATACGCTGGTCTGCGTGCGCAACCGCACCAAGTCCGGAGTGGTGTTTTTGAACCTGGTGATGCTGCGCGCGATCACGTTTGGGCCGCAGCAAGATCTGATCTTCGGGTTTCAAAAAGAGCTGATCCCGCGCACTGGTGAG
>JBCDGW010000179.1:0-3980 GCA_038750765.1 Pseudomonadota bacterium
CAGAGGTCACCGGCACCACCTCGGCGCCCAGGAGCTTCATCCGGAACACGTTGGGCTTTTGCCGCTCAACATCGTGGGCGCCCATATAGACGACGCATTTGAGCCCGAACTTGGCGCAGACCGTCGCCGTCGCGACACCGTGCTGCCCCGCGCCGGTTTCAGCGATGATGCGGGTCTTGCCCATGCGCCGCGCCAAGATGATCTGGCCCAGCACATTATTGATCTTGTGCGCGCCGGTATGGTTGAGCTCATCGCGCTTGAGGTAGATCTTGGCGCCGCCGAGCTGATCGGTCAGCCGCTCCGCAAAGTAAAGCGGACTTGGCCGACCCACATAATGCTTCCACAGGAACTCCATCTCATCCCAGAAGCTCTGATCGGTTTTGGCCTTTTCGTATTCCGCCTCGAGATCGAGGATCAGCGGCATCAGCGTTTCCGACACAAAACGCCCGCCGAATTGGCCAAACCGTCCCTTTTCATCGGGGCCAGTCATGAAAGAGTTGATCAGGTCTTCGGGCATTCCCGCCTCCGCTTATCGAAGCACCATCGATAAGCAAGCCCATGCCAGAGCGCAAGAAGACGCGACGACGCGCTTGCGGGTTCTCGGGTGGCGGGTTCTCACGTGGCGTTAGACGCCGGTGGTGGCAGTCTGCGCGGCTGAGCGGGCGCGGGCGGTGAAGGCGGCGATGAGCGCTGGGTCTTTCTCGCCCGGCGCTGCTTCGACGCCGCTTGAAACATCGACGCAGGGCGCGTTGGTTGCCTCGATCGCGGCGGCGACATTGTCCGAGGTCAATCCGCCCGCCAGCATCCATGGGCGGGACCAACGCTGCCCGGCAATCAGGCGCCAATCGAAGGTGAGCCCGTTGCCCCCCGGAAGCGCCCCTGATTTCGGTGGCTTGGCATCGATGAGAAGCCAATCCGCAACGCGCGCGTATCGGTCGATTGCGGCCAAATCTGCAGCCTCGGCCACACCCACCGCCTTCATAACTGGCAGGCCAAACCGCGCCTTCACCTCTGCGACCCGCTCCGGCGGTTCAGCGCCATGGAATTGCAGCATGTCGACCCCAGCACCGGCAACGATCTGCGCTAAGACCGCGTCATCCGCATTCACGACAAGCGCCACCTTGGTTACCGCCGGAGGCAAGGCCGCGCTGATTGATGCGGCCTGGTCTAGCGTGACGCAGCGCGGCGATTTTGCATAGAAAACCAGCCCCGCGAACTGCGCCCCGGCAGCCGCCACGGCGTCAGCATCGGCCGGCTTGTTGAGACCGCAAATCTTGACCTGCACGGCGCGCATCAGCTGGCTTTGGAGCTGTTGTCCAAAATCGCAAGCACGTCGTCGCTCGCCGCGGGGTCTTTCCTTTTGATGCGCACCATCTCGCGTTCGAGGCGCTCACGCATCCGCCGATCTGACTTCGCCCCGGCACGGATCCGCGCCTCACGGATCCACTCCCACACGAAGCCCAAGAGGACGCCGACGATCACGGCGCCCAGGATCACGATGTAAAGCGGCAAGGTGAGCGAGACGAAAATGCTCGTCTCACGGGCCAGTTCGGGCGGGAGCAGATTGAGGGTGACCGGGTCACGATTGGCCATGCCCACGACCAACAGGACGATGCCGATGGTCGCCAGCAGCAGGTAACGGATATAGCGCAGCACGTTAGGCGTTCCCGTTCAGCCGGTCGCGCAATAGCTTACCGGTTTTGAAAAAGGGTACATGCTTTGAGCCCACTTCAACTGCCTCGCCAGTCCGCGGGTTTCGCCCCGTGCGCGCGTCGCGTTGTTTCACGGAAAAAGCGCCGAAGCCACGCAACTCCACCCGGTCGCCGCGGGCCATTGCCTCGATGATTTCATCAAAGATTGTATTCACGATCCGCTCGACATCACGCTGAAATAAATGGGGGTTTTCGTCGGCTATTATCTGGATCAGCTCGGAGCGGATCATAATGATATCTCCCTCGCAGCGCGCCGATTTGACGCGCCAGTTATTGGTGTTGGGAGTATAGGCAGAAACCGCAGCGCCACAATCACGAAGCCTTCGTAAATTCCCTGCCACATGCCGGTTGTGCAAAATTATGCGCGCGGCGGCCACAGAATCGGCGGGCCGTCGGGGGGCGCGCCGGGCTGGCTGTCGCGCCCAAGGTGGGATGATTCGCGTGGTGTTTCGGGCGCCCAAACGAAAACGGGCCGCCCGATGGCAGCCCGCAATCCGATCGGCCTATGGCGCGCTACGCGATTTTAGCGGCGGTCACATCGGTGATGCCCAACCGCGCCTTAATCGCGTCCGGCAGAAGCCGCGGCGTCGTGATCCGGTCGATCCGCATCTCGGGGATTACCCGATCAACGCCGTACATGTCGAGATACTCGTGGTGGTTGTCGAAGGCCGCGCGGCCCGCCGCGTCGATAAAGGTCTCGGCCTGGGTGCCATTAGCGACGATCACATCGTGCTCTTCGGTCTCCACGTGCCAGTAGGTGAAGCCCTTTGGCAATTCACTGGCTGCCAGAACGCGGATGGCCTTGTCGTTCACGAGGACGCCCGCATTGACCAGGTAGCCGTCGACGAGGATGCCGTGATCCGCGCTTACCACCAGGTCTTGCGATGGATATTCGCCCAAGGCGCTCGCGGTGATCAGGACCGGCGTCAGCTTTTCGGTGAGCCACGGCACGTTCGTGACAATTGGAAGTGTTTGGCGGCCAAGCCACTTTACCGCCACAACAGCGCCGTCGCTGGTGGTGACGCTGTCGCCCGCCTTGAGTGTCTCAATCGCCCGCGGGCCATCGGGCGTGTCAATCATCGTGCCGGTGGCGAAGCAGTTGGCGATCACGGCGTTGTCCGTGTTGGTCGAGGTGCTCGAGTTGGTGGGAAGCACGCCGTTGATGTCTTGGATCCCGGTATTGTAGGGGATCGAGTAAATGGTGCCACCGCCGAACGGATCGCCGGAAAACACACCAAAAGTGTTGCCACCGATCTCTACGGTGTAGCCTGTGTAATCCAGCGCAAGACCGCCGGAACCAAAGGTGTCATTCCCAATGTCGAGATCGTTGTCATCGTTTTGATCGACCACGTCGGCGGCAGCCCCGGTCGCTGTTACGGAGTTGTAGCCGGTCCATGACAGCGTTCCCCCCGAATCCGTTACCCCAAGAAGTTGCAACGCATTCGTGGCAGTAAAGACGGTTGTCGGCATAAGATCCCCCAAAGGAAGCGCAGTTAAACTTTACGACCGGTAGCTTTTGGTAAATGCGATGTAAAGGAGGCAGTGCATTCAGAGGGTTATTTCGGGCAATTCTCGCTCAACCGCTTTCGCAACCCTGTTTGCGGTGAAAGGAATTGTAACAATCCTGGCTTACTTATTTAGGGGTTTGTCCGAGGTAGGGGGCGGTCACAGCGTGACGCGCTCGCACCCGGCATGTCCCAGCGTGTCCCAGCGTGTCCCGGAACGCTAACGCGCGTATCAGAGTGCTGGCTCAATTCTTGCTGTTGGCAAATCGTGTCCCGCTGGGGAACCCGCAATATCCCTGCCGTGACACCCGCAGCCAGGTCGCTTCAAGACGATCGGTTTAGCCGCGGTTGCAGGTGCCTTTGCCTCAACCGCGGAGGCATTTCGCTACCCCTCCCCGGGGGCAAGCCGCTTCATCACGCGGCAAGCGAGGCTGCACTGATCTCAAGCCGCGCGCGGATGCTCTCGGGCAAAAGCCGGGACGCAGTGATCCGAGGCAGGCGCATTTCGGGGATAAGCCGCTCGGTACCGAAGCGATCAAGATACGCGTCGTGATTGTCGAAAGCAGCGCGCCCGGCAGCATCGATGAATGTCTCCGCAGCCGCGCCCTCGGCCAGGATCACTTCATGCGCCTCGGTTTCGATATGCCACCAGGAAAACTCAGCCGGGAGGTCGGATAGGGGCACGGAGTGGATGGTTGAACCGTTCACCATGGCTGAGGCGTTTACCACGTAGCCATCAACGATCAGCCCGTGATCGCCGGTA
>JBCDGW010000180.1:0-3942 GCA_038750765.1 Pseudomonadota bacterium
CGCTGAGAAGCCGCTTGAAGGGATCCGCGAGGCCGCCGAGGCCGGTCTTGCAGAGCCGGTGCTGATCGGCGAGCGCGGCGCCATCGCGGCAGCGGCGGAGAGCATCGGCTATGACATCAGCGGGCTGCGAGTGGTCGAGGCGCATCCCCATGACGCCTCCCACGAAGCCGCCGCCCTAGCGCGGGCAGGCGAGGTGGATGCGATTATGAAAGGGCAGATCCACACCTCGGCCTTCCTTAAAGGGTTGCTGCCGAGCAAGGCCGGGTTACGCGACAAGGGGGCGCGATGCGGGCATGTGTTCCACATCACCGCCCCGGGCCATGCGCGGCCGCTGCTGCTTACTGATGGGGCGCTGAATGTCGATCCTAGCGTCGAGACCCGCGAGGCCTGTCTCTCGCACGCGGTTTGGTTGGCCCAGGCCTTGGGTGTGGCGCGCCCGCGCGCGGCCTTGCTCGCCCCAACCGAAGACCCAGTGCCCTCGGTGCTCAACACGATGGAAAGCGCGGCCATCGCGGCCTGGGCCAAAGCGCATCTGCCCCAAGCCGATGTCGCCGGACCGATCGCGATGGATCTGATACTGTCGAAAGATGCGGCGGCGGTGAAAGGGTATGAAAGCCCCGTGTCGGGCGACGCCGATATCATCGTCACGCCAAACATCACCAGCGGCAACGCATTGTTTAAGCTGATGGTTCTCGGCATGGGCTGTTGCGCGGCGGGGATCGTGCTGGGCGCGAAGGTGCCGATCCTCTTGACATCCCGCAGCCAAGCGGCAGCCGCGCGGATCACCTCGGCAGCGCTCGGCGTTGTTGTCGCCAATGCCACCGAATGCGGCGGCGCGCCTGCACGATGAGCATTCTGGTTATCAACAGCGGCTCGTCATCGATTAAATCAGCGCTCTACAGTCCCGATCTGACAGAGACCCGAGCCGCGCGGGTGACGGGGATCGGCACCGATGCGGGCGCCGTGCTGAGCCTGGGCGAGACGGAGACCCCGCTGGACGCGCCCGATCACGCGGCGGCGTTGGCGGCGATCTTGGCGGCGCTGGGCGAGACCGAGGCGCTGATCGCGGTGGCGCATCGGGTGGTTCATGGCGGCACCAAGCTGACCGCCCCGGCGCGGCTCACGCCTGAGACCATCGCCGTGATTGAAGAGTGCATACCGCTCGCGCCGCTGCATAATCCTCCGATCGTCAGCGGAATCCGGGCGATGCAGACCCTGCGCCCCGATCTGCCGCAATTCGCCAGTTTCGACACCGCGTTCCATGCCGGGCAGGCGCCGTCGCAAACTGCCTATGCGTTGCCGGAGGCCTGGCGGCGCCTAGGGCTGCGACGCTACGGGTTCCACGGGTTGAGCTATGCAGGCATGGTCGATGCGTTCGGCGCCGATCTGCCCGAGCGGTTATTGGCGTTCCATTTGGGCGCGGGTTGTAGCCTATGCGCGATCCATCGCGGGCGGTCTGTGGCGACGACGATGGGCTACTCGCCGGTATCCGGGCCGACGATGGCGACTCGCGCGGGTGATGTCGACGCGATGGCGGTGTTGCGGATGGCCGAGGAGGTGGGCATCGAGGCGACCGGCGAGATCCTCAATAAACAGTCGGGCCTGCTGGGTCTTGCCGGGGTGCGCGATATGCGCCGTTTGCTCAGCATGGATACGGCTAAAGCGAAATTCGCGGTCGAGCATTTTGTTGCCACGATCGTGCGGGGTGCCGGTGGCCTGATCGCGGTGATGGGCGGCGTCGATGCCTTCGCGTTCACGGGCGGGATCGGCGAGAATTCCGACACGATCCGTGACCAAATTATGGCGCAATTGCGGTGGATCGGTGACCGTCCGGTGCATGTGATCCCAGCGCAAGAGGAGCGCCAGATCGCCCGCGACGCGTATCGGCTCATCGACGGCGCTTAGCACCGGCGGAAATCCGCGAAGAGGCGCGACAGATTCGGCGGGACTTTGAGCAAAATGGATGAATTCGCGCTCTGGTTGTGTCGCCCGTTACCTCTAACCGAACAATCCCAACGCCGACCTGGCATTGTCTAATGAAATGGCGGTTTTCCTGACCGGCTGGTAAAAATTGTCGAAACTGAGGCGCAAAACGCGGTAGGTAATCGCTTGTAAATAGTTGAAGGGTTTCGAGGGAATACCGGGGCCACTGATCGGATTTTCAGAATTTACGGCAGGGCGCTTGGGGGAGTGCCTGTTCGCCAGAGCATGCGCGCCTTCCGGTAGCGCCTGCGTTTTCTGTTGCTCCGTTGTGGTCCCGGTACGCCCCTCGGTCAGACGGGTGCCCCGGGGGCGACCTTCCGCAAGTGTTCGCGGCAGGTCGGGTGCTCAGAGACCGAGCTGTTTTTTTTGAGTAACGCCCGCGTTTGGGCAAAAGAAGGGGGTTGCGTGTTTTGCGATCTCCCCTGTGTTAAAGCTCACGGAACACAAAGCGCCGTCTCACCCTTGGGGCGGCGTTTGTGTTTCCGGTAGTGTCTGAAGGTATCTGGCGCCACTGGGCGCGCACGAGCACCGCTTGCTTGACAATCCCGACCGCAGCGCCGCTACTAGTCGCGTCCATGGGTAGCCCATGGCGAACCATCAGTAGGAGAGACCCATGAACGTCAGTTCACTGACACGGGGTCTTTGCTCCGCTGCCGCAGCCATCGCGATAAGTGTCGCGACCGCAACGTTCGCCCAAGCAGAGACTATAACCGTAACCGACATCGCCGGCCGCACGGTCGAGGTGGAGAAGAACCCCAGCAAAGTGGTGATCGGCGAAGGCCGCATGATCTACACCATCGCGCTTCTGGATCGCGACAATCCGTTTCAGCGGGTCGTGGGCTGGAAGGACGATATGATCAATTTCGACCCCGATGCCTATCGCAAATACCTCGCCGCGTTTCCGGAGATTGCGGACCTGCCCAGCTTTGGCAGCCCTTATGCCGATGAATGGAATCTGGAGGCCGTGATCTCGCTCGGCACCGAGGTTGTTTTCATGAATCTCGGCAACCTGTTGAAGGCCGAGGAAAGCGGCATCATCGAGAAGCTGGAAGAGGCGGGGGTGGCCACGGTCTTTATCGACTTCCGTCAAGACCCAACGGCCAACACAGTGCCCTCGATCCAGCTGCTGGGCCGGATCTTTGACCGGCGCGACGAGGCCGACACCTTCACCGATTTCTACCAAGCCGAGATCAAGAAGATCTACAGCCGCGTCGCCAGCATCCCGGTGGAAGATCGCCCGATCGTGTTCATCGAAAACGCCGCGGGCTATAATCCTGACAATTGCTGCCGCACCTATGGCGCCGCCAATCTGGGCCGTCTCGTCGACCAGTCCGGCGGGCGCAATTGGGGCTCGCTGAAGTTCCCCGGCTTCTCAACGCAGGTCAGCCTTGAGGCGATCTTTGCGGAAGACCCCGACGTGATCATCGGCACTGGCGCCAATTGGTCCGAGTACAACCCCGCGACGACGGCGGTGCTGTTCGGTTATGAAGCGACGCCTGAATTGGTGCAGGAGCGGCTGGGCGGGCTTGCCGCGCGCGAAGGCTGGTCCGACTTGTCGGCGGTCAAAGCCGGGCGGTTCCACTCGGTCTATCACCAGTTTTACAACAGCCCCTACCACTTCGTGGCGATGCAGGCATTTGCCAAATGGATGCATCCCGAGCTTTTCGATGACCTAGACCCAGAGGCCACGATGCAGGAGCTGCACGAACGCTTCCTGCCGATCGACTATTCCGGCGTGTTCTGGGGCAGCCTGGAAACCGGCGGCTAACCGCTTGAATGCCGCGCCTTGCCGCTCATCGCATGGTGGCAAGGCGCATCTCCCAATCTCCGCATTTCCACGCCGCCACATTCTGCAGCCCTATCGCTGGACATGCCTCTTATGAGGACGAACCCTTGAGCATTGATGCAAACGCCGCCGACATGCGGCGGGGCTATGCCGCGCAGGTGTCGCGGCGCTAC
>JBCDGW010000181.1:0-3804 GCA_038750765.1 Pseudomonadota bacterium
AACCGCGCGATCATCGACGCCTCTGAGCCACCCGCAGCGATAACCTGGTTGATCTCGGCCACGGCGCGGTCGACCAGGTTGCGAGCGCTTTGCTCGGTGAGGGCCATGCTGACGGGGGCGGTGAATGGCAAAGCGACCGCTGCCAAAAGCATGGAGCGGCGGGTCAAACGTGGCATGGTTGTTATCCTTTGTTAAAAGCCCTCGGTATCTAGGCCGAAGGGATCGATCTCTTCCTCCGCAACCGTTTGCCCCAGTTGGAAGCGTCGGTTTTGGAGATATAGGAGCCGAACCTGCGAATAACTATCCGCACTGTTGTAAAGAATGTCGTCCACGGTGTCACCGAACTCGCCGCGCGATGAAACGCCGGCGGCGACCTGGGAAATCGGCATGATTGCGCGCTCGGGCGATGGCACGACATAAGAAAGCGGGTTAAGCACGAAATCAACGGCGCGGCCTGCAGCGTCGCGGCTTGTCGACGGCCCTAGCACCGGCAGCTCCAAGTAGATGCCCTCACCTGCCCCCCAAACGTGCAGCGTCTCACCGAAATCAGAGTCGCGCACAGGCAAACCCCAGCGCGTTGCTGGGTCGAAAATTCCCGCCACGCCAAAGGTGGTGTTGATCAGCAGCCGCATGAAATTGCTGGTCGCGTCTTCTGGATTGGCCTGCAGGACGTCATTGACGATCATTCTCGGCAGATCAACGTTGGAGGCAAAGTTGCCCACCGTCCGACCCACAGCGCCGGTCTCGCTGTTGGACCCGCCGGTTGCGTTAACAAGCGGCTTTAAAACGTTCCGGTCCAGTGCCTTGTTGAATGCGTGAACCCGGCGATTTTCATCTTCCAAAGGATCATTGATCGTTTTGGTAACCGGCGGCGCTGCGCAGGCGGACAGCATCACCGCTGCGGCGACGGCGGCCAACAGGCGGCAATTGGCTAGAAATGGTCTCATTATTTTCAAATGGGTCATGGATTCCTGGCCAACACATAAATCACAGTTTGGGGCAGACGAACATTAATCCGGATGATACGGTCCAAGCGCTATCAACTTGTGGCCAATTGGCGCCACGCGAATGCGACACGTTCGGCTTAGAAGGCATTGAGACATCATGCAACTTAAACCCAAAGAGGCGGGCCTCAAAGAGCTGCGCGAGGCGCGGGCCGACAGTCGGCCGCTGTTCTACTTTGTCGCGATCTTCAGCTTTTTCGTAAACCTGCTCATGTTAACCGGGCCGATCTTCATGCTGCAGGTCTATGATCGCGTGCTCGGTAGCCGCTCGGAGGAGACGCTGTTGGCGCTTTTCCTCCTGATGGCGTTCCTGTTTGGCATGATGGGCCTGCTCGATTACGTGCGCGGTCGCATTCTGGCGCGCATCGGCGCCCGCTTTCAGGCGAAATTGGATCGTCGCGTTTTTGAGGCGACAGTGCGAAAGGCCTCGCTTGCCCAAGGCGCCGGGGGCACCGCGAACGCGCTGCGCGACCTTGAGGCGGTTCAGCGGCTGTTGGCGTCGCCCGTTTTCGCCGCGCTGTTCGACATCCCTTGGACGCCGGTATTCCTCTTCGGTATCGCCCTTTTCCACCCCTGGCTTGGCTGGCTGGCCATCGGCGGCGGCAGTATCCTGATTGCGATCACGATTCTAAACCAGGTGCGCACGTCGCAACCGGTGCAGGATTCGACCCGCGCCTCAATGATTGCTGAACACTCAGCCGAGCAGATCCGCAGCGAAGCAGAGTTGATCCGGGCGCTAGGCATGCAGAGCAACGCCTTTGGACGCTGGAATGGCGCCCGCGCAGAGGCGCTGACGAAAGGTATCGTCTCGAGCGACCGTACCGGTACATTCTCAACGACATCGAAGACCTTTCGCCTGTTTTTACAATCGGCAATGCTGGGGCTCGGGGCCTATCTCGTCCTCGATGGAAGCGTGACACCCGGCGCGATGATTGCCGCATCGATCCTCCTGGGACGGGCGCTTGCGCCGCTCGATTTAGCAATTGGGCAGTGGCAGTCGATCCAGCGCGCGATGAAGGGCTGGGATACGATGTCTGACCTGCTCGGTGAAGTGCCGCCTGAGCGCGAGCGGACACCGCTTCCGGTTCCCAAGGCGAAGCTTATGGTGGATCAGCTCACGGTTATTCCGCCAGGCGAACAACTCGCCACCCTGCGCCTCGTGTCGTTTGATGTGGAGCCCGGGCAAGCAGTGGGGGTGATCGGGCCATCGGGGTCCGGCAAATCGACTCTGGCGCGGGCGATAACCGGAGTATGGCGGCCAGCGGGCGGCAAGATCCGCCTCGACGGTGCCTCGCTCGACAATTATGACCCTGACGTCCTGGGCGGCTACATCGGCTACCTACCTCAACGCGTACAGCTATTCGATGGCAGCATCGCTGAGAACATTGCGCGGCTATCGACCCAGCCCGACGCGGTGAAGGTGGTAGATGCCGCCAAACGCGCCGCAGCCCATGACATGATCCTCAAGCTACCCGATGGCTACGATACTCGCGTAAGCTCGGGCGGCGGGCGGCTGTCAGGCGGTCAGATGCAGCGGATTGGCCTGGCACGTGCCATGTATGACGATCCCGTCATCCTGGTCCTGGATGAGCCCAACTCAAACCTCGACAATGAGGGTTCAATGGCGCTGAATGCGGCGATCCGGCAAATTAAGGCGGATGGGCGTTCGGTCTTGATCATGGCGCACCGACCGGCCGCGATCGAAGAATGTGAAATGCTGTTGGTCCTTGATAATGGAACCCGACGGGCATTCGGCCCGCGCGATGCGGTCCTTAAAGAAGTTCTGCAGAACTATCAGCAAGTCAAAAAGGGCGGCAAAACCCCGGGAGGTGCGGTATGAACCCCAAATTCCTTTCTCCGCGACGCCATTTGATCTTCGGATTTTTCGTTCTGGCCATCCTAGTTTTCGGCTTCGGGGGTTGGGCAGTGATGTCCAACTTGTCTGGCGCAGTTGTCGCCAGCGGACAAGTTGAGGTCGACCAAAACCGCCAGGTGGTGCAGCATCTCGATGGCGGTGTCGTCGCGGAGATCGCCGTGGACGAAGGCGATTTTGTGGAAGCCGGCGAAGTCCTTGTCCGACTCGATCCCACGCTACTCCAATCCGAGCTCGCCATCGTGGAAAGCCAGCTGTTTGAGATCATGGCGCGCAGCGACCGGCTTCAGGCTGAGCGTGACCAAGCTGAGACGATTAGCTTCGGCGAGGATATTCTGGCCATCGCATCGGAGCGCGCTTCTATCGAAGACGTCATCGCCGGACAGAAGCGTTTGTTCGAGGCGCGAAAACTCGTTGCCACCCGCGAAGTCGAGCAAATGCAAAAGCGGCGCTTGCAGATCGAGACCCAGGTGCAGGGTATCCAGGCGCAACGCCAGTCCCTGTTGGCGCAGCTTGAGCTGATTTCTGAGGAATTGGCCAAGCAAGAAGACCTATTTGAGCGCGGCCTCATCGCTGAAAGCCGTGTGCTTGAGCTAAAGCGCGAGGTTGCACAGCTCGATGGCTCCATCGGTGAGTTGACCGCCCGGCTTGGAGAAACGGCGGAGCGGATAACAGAAATCGAGATCGAGATGCTTACGATTGAGACCTCGCGGATTGAAGAGGCAATCACGGTGTTGCGCGATATCGAACAGCAGGAATTCGAATTGGTTGAGCGGCGCCAAGCCCTGCTGGAGCGCTTGAGCCGGTTGGATATCCGCGCCCCGGTCGCTGGCATTGTGTATGGCAAAACCGTTTTCACGCCCCGGTCGGTGATCCGAAACGCGGAGCCGCTGATGTTCCTTATTCCGCAGGATCGCCCGCTTGTCA
>JBCDGW010000182.1:0-3803 GCA_038750765.1 Pseudomonadota bacterium
ATCGCTGCAGGACAACAGTCGCAGCGGCATCCCCCGGCCCGCCGCTGCTTTAGCTGTCGTATTCAACTGGTGATCAAAGAACCCGCCCCGGCTGGGTTGCCGAAAGCGCCATCCGCCGTTGCACTGTTACAAAGCGCCAGCAAAGCGCGAAAGAGCCCGGCCGCGCCGCGACGAAAACCCCGCCAGCCCGCGCCGCTCAATCGTGGTAGATATCAGGGGTCGAGCCGCGGATCTCCTCGGCGATCATCTCTCGGTCCCATCCAGTGAGGCGCGCCAGCGTGTCGCCTTCTCGGATCAGCCGCGCCTTGGTGTTTACCAGATACTCATCGGCGAAGACCTGCAGCGTCTCTTCACCCTCCGGCGCGCATTGCAGCGGGCCGTCAAAGGGGTTGCGGATGATATAGCGGCCCTGGAAATTCTCTGTATCGCCGGTCTCACGCAGGAACAGATCCTCGGCAAACTCGTCTGGCCCATAGCGGAAATGCAGCCTTGTGATGAACACGTCGCGGGCGGGACCGTCATTGTCTTCCACCCAATCGGCGCCCAATTCGCGCAGTTGCGCCACGCTCAGCGGGTCCGCAGCGCAGGGGTCGCACCAGGCCATGTCCCACACATATTCGGTCAACACCGTGTCGGGCGCGGCGGCCACGTCGTAGATCCGGCGATAGAACTCACCGAAGCGGTCGCGCACAAAACCCGGCACCTCAATCTCCGAGGGGATCCGGGCATTGGCGTAGTTGGCTGCCTCCACCCGACCGGTGCGGGTCAGCGCCATCACCAGCACATCCTGCTCACCCGCCGCGTTGATCTTGCCCAATTGCAACGGCAGCATGAACGCGCGGGAGGTAAAGCTCAATTGCAGCGGCGGCAACTCGGCGCTCTCCGCCGCTTCGTGGCGGTCGAGATTAACCCGGGCGACAAAGAACTTCATGCCGTTCTCGATGTAAGGCGCCATCACCGCCTCAGCGCCTTCGGGGATCTGATAGGCCTCCTGGCGCAGATAGGTGGCGAGCCCATCTGATTGCTCAGCCGACAAGATCGCGACATCGTACACACCGACCGCGTATTCCGCCTCGACGGTGACCCCGAGTGCGGCAGGCCCCGAAAGCGGTGCGCCCTCGGCAAGAGCGGTTGTCGTCACGCCGATCACCACCCGCGGTTCACACGGATCGGTGTCGTGGTACTCCACCAGACGCGGGGCGGAATAGGCGTCCAGATGCGCCAGCGTTTCCCCCTCCACAGTGCGGATCGCTGCTTCGGGCAACACTTCCGGCGTTGGCATGACCAGCGCGAACTCCAAGGCCGGGCCGCGGTAATCAGACGAGACCGTGATCACGGAGCGGGTGCCATCGCGCACGAACACCACCTTTGAGCTTTCGTTGAACAATTCCCCATCGGCGCGCGCGACGTAAAAGCCGCAAAACGCCTGCGCGCTATTGGTCCAGAGCACGCCCAGAAGCAGGCTTGCCGCGATTAGGGGGCGGAAAATACGCATCAAATCACCTTTCAGAATGGATGATGCGAGCCTAGACCAGCGCCAGGCCCCACTCAAGCAACGCTGCTTTGGGCGGCTTGGGCATCGGCCAAAGCCCGCGCCACCTCCCAAACCGCGGCGACATCGGCCTCGGTCGTGTCCCACGTGCCAGCGCTGACCCGGATCACGAAGGCGCCTTCATGGCGTGTCTGGGTGAGATAGACCCGACCATCGTCGTTGATCGCGGCCAAAAGCGCCTCTGTGGCGCGGTCAGGATCTGCGCCCGGCGGGGTGTATTGAAACGTGAACAATGCCAAACGCGGTTCGGTGACAAGGCGGAAATCATCGGCAGCGCGGATGGTTTCAGCCAGCTTTTCGGTCCACGCCACGTGGTTACGGATCCGCGTGCGCAGGCCCTCGAGCCCGTAAGCGCGCAGCACGAACCAGATCTTGAGCGCGCGGAAGCGGCGGCCAAGGGGCACGGTCCATTCGTTGAAATTGACGATTTCTTCGGCGCCTTGGGTTTCCAGATAAGCCGGGCGCAACCCCATCGAGCGGATCTGCGGCGTCGGATCGGCCAGGAATTGCACAGCGCAATCGAATTGCACGCCCAGCCATTTATGCGGGTTGAAGACGACGCTGTCGGCGCCGTCGACCCCCTCCCACAACGGGCGATATTCAGGACAGATCATCGCTGAGCCAGCCCAGGCGGCATCGACATGGGTGTAAAGCCCGTAACGCCGCGCAATGGCAAGCGCCGGGGCGATACGGTCGAAGGCGCCGATCGCGGTGCCGCCGCTGCAAAGGACCAAGCCCGCAGGCGTGTGGCCCGCAGCGAGATCGGCCTTGATCGCGGCTTCCAAGGCGGCCGGATCCATCGCGAAGTCAGCATCGGTCTCGACCTTGACCAGGTTGCGCTGCCCGATCCCCGCCAGCCGCACCGCTTTGTCGACAGAGCTGTGGGTTTGCGCCGAGGCGTAGATGCGCAGCTGCGGCCCCCCGGCGATCCCTGCCTCCAGGCTCTGCCAATCGCTGACCCGGTCGCGCATGGTGATCACCGCGCTCAGCGTGCAGGTGGTGGCGCTGTCGTGGATCGTACCGGTAAAGTGCGGCGGCAAGCCTAAAGCCTGACGCAGCCAATCGGTCACCACCTGTTCGATCTCGGTGGCCGCGGGTGAGGTCTGCCACAGCATGCATTGCGCCGCGATGCCGTTGACCAATTGTTCCGCCCAGATCGAGGCAGGCGCAGCGTTGGCTGGGAAATATGCGAAAAACCGCGGGTGCTGCCAATGGGTCATGGCGCCGGGGACGATGCGCTCGAAATCCGCGAAGATCTGCTCGGGGGGCACCGCGGTCTCCGGCGGGGTTTTCGGCAGTTTTGCGGCAGTCTCACCGGGAGTGACCTGCGGCCGCACCGGTTGATCGCGTAAGCTGCGATGATACCCGCGCACCCAATCTGCCGCGCGCTGTGACCAGTGGTGCAAGTCGTCGTGATCCATGGCGGTCTCCCGGTTGCGTCGCGCGAGTGTTTCCGCCGTGGCCGAGCGCGTCAAGCAAGGCGGGGGTGCTGGGATGGCGCTGGGTTGGGTGGCGTCGTTTGGTCGCGCGCTCGGCGTAACCCCCGCAGGCGGCGGGCTGCGATGGAATATGCGTGAGCATGAGTGGCGCGCGTTGGTGTCCTTTTCAGAGCGACCGCCCTTGAGGCCGTGTAGCGGCGGGGTTAGCGCGCGCTTGGGCATGTTGCCTTTTCGCCGCCCTCAGAACGACGCACCCGCCCGGAGTAACCGCCGAAGGCACCGGGCAGCGGCGGGCCGTGCCGCGAGCTGCCGCTTCGTTGCAGTTAGCACTCTGCGTGGAGCGTCTTCGGATCGTCCGGATAAAGCACTGCAGAACCACGGTTACAGCGACATCCCCCGGCCCGCCTCATCGTTTGAACACAGGTGCGATTGAAGCGCTGAATTAATGCGCGACCGTCGAACAAAGCACCCGCCCGGGATAACCGCCGCAGGCGCCGGGCAGCGGTAGGCCGTACTTAAGTTTATTTGGGGGCACGCCGCTTCGTCACAGCCAGCGCGTCGCGTGGAGCTTCTGCGGATCGTCCGGATAAAGCACGGTAGAACAACGGTCGCAGCGGCATCCCCCGGCCCGCCTTATTGTTGGAGCCCCGGGTGGGTTTGTGCGCGAAATCGATGCGCGACCGTCGAAGTAAGTAACTACTTGGCGTAACCCATGAGTGCGCCGGCCAGCGGCGGGGTTAGCGCGCGGTTGGGCGTGTTGCCTTTGCGCTGTCCCGCGAACGAAGCACCCGCCCGGAGTAACCGCCGAAGGC
>JBCDGW010000183.1:0-3789 GCA_038750765.1 Pseudomonadota bacterium
AAAACCGCGCTGCGCGATAAATACTAAGCGTCACCGGCGGGCATTCCGCGCGGGTACATCGTTCGAGGGTTACGCCTTGCGGTTCAAGCAGCGGCGGGCCGGGGCATGCCGCTGTGACCGTTGATCTGCGGTGCTTTATTCGGACGATCCGAAGACGCTCCAAGCGACGCGCTGGCCGAGACGAAGCGGCAGCCCGCGGGACGGCCCGCCGCTGCCCGGCGCCTACGGCGGTTACTCCGGGCGAGTGCTTCGTTCGGACGCTGGCGCATCGATACAGCGCTCGAAACCCGCCGGTGTTTCAAAGTTAAGGCGGGCCGAGGGAGCCGCCGCAGAAATGGTGCTGAAGTGTTCGCCCCCGACGCCCCGGAGCGACTGCAAGCGCAGCACCGACGCATAAAAGCAGCGGCGGGCCGGGGGATGCCGCTGTGACCGTTGATCTCCGGTGCTTTATCCGGATTAGCCGAAGACGCTCTAAGCGAAGCGCTGGCCGAGACTAAGCGGCACCCCGCGGCACGGCCCGCCGCTGCCCGGCGCCTACGGCGGTTACTCCGGGCGGGCGCGCCGTTCTGAGCGCAGCGCAGCTGTTGCGCACTAAAAACCGCGCCGCGCGACAGATACTATGCGTCACTGACGGTTATTCCGCGCGGGTACGTCGTTCGAGGGTTACGCCTTGCGGTTCATGCAGCGGCGGGCCGGGGGAAGCCGCTCCAACAGTGGTTCTGTGGTGCTTTATCCCGACGATCCGCAGAAGCTCCAAGCGAGGCACTGGCTTTGACGAAGCGGCGTGCCCCAGATCGATGGCATTACGGCCCGCCGCTGCCCGGCGCCCTCGGCGGTTGCTCCGGGCGGGTACGTCGTTCTAAAGACAGCGCAGACGTTGCTCCCTTAAAACCGCGCTGCGCGACAGATACTGTGCGTCACCGGCGGTTATTCCGCGCGGGTACGTCTTTCGAGGGTTACGCCTTGCGGTTCATGCAGCGGCGGGCCGGGGGATGCCGCTACGACTGTTGTTCTGCAGTGCTTTATCTCGACGATCCGAAGACGCTCCGAGCGAAGCGCTTGCTGAGACCAAGCGGCATGCCGCGGGACGGCCCGCCGCTGCCCGGCGCCTTCGGCGATTATCCCGGGCGGGCGCATCGTTCGACCGTCCCGCATCGATACGGCGCTCCAAACCCGCAGGCATCCCGGTGATCAGACGCGCTAGGGGATGTCGATTTGACCCTTGTTCTATCAGTTCCAATCCAGACGACCCGAAGCACGGTCCGATAAGAAGCAGCAGCCCCCAAAACGACCAAACTACGCCCCGCCGCTGCCCGGCGCCTACCGCGGTGACCTTAGGCAGGGGCATTCGTCAAACCAATAAACGCACGCCTCCCATCCCCCTCAGCCTAATACTGAGCGTTCTCGGCCCGCTCCGCGAGTGACAGCCAATCCTCCTCGGCAGCGTTCAGCGCTTTCTGACGCGCCACCAGCGCCTCGGTCGCCTTTTGAAACTTCACTGGCGCGGTCTGATAGAGCTCAGGGTCGCCGAGATAGCCTTCCAACTTAGTAATCTCCGCCTCAAGCCGGGCAATCTCATCGGGCAGCGCCGCCAAACGATGCTGTTCGGTAAAGCTCAACCCTTTCGGCTTCTGGCGCGCCTCAGCGTCTGATGGCGCGTCTGAGGCTTCCCCCCGCGCAGGCACGGCTGCACGGGTCGGTTTCGCTTTACGAGACCGCCCATCAGCCTCGCGGGAGCTGCCATCGCCGCGCTGCGCCACCATATCGCTCCAGCCGCCCGCATAAACCACAGCGTGACCGGTACCGTCGAGGACCACCGTCGTCGTCGCCACACGATCGAGAAAATCGCGATCATGGCTGACCAACAGCACGGTGCCGTCATACGCGTCGAGCACCTCTTGCAACAAATCCAGCGTCTCGATGTCCAAGTCGTTGGTCGGCTCGTCGAGCACCAGCAGGTTGGAGGGCAAGGCCATCAGCCGCGCCAGCAATAGCCGCGCTTTCTCCCCGCCCGACAACGCGCGTACCGGCGCCCGGGCCTGCGCCTCATCGAACAAGAAATCCTTAAGATAGCCCACCACATGCCGCGGCGTGCCCCGCACCATCACCTGATCCGAGCGGCCCGATTGCCCGGTCTTGGGATCGCGGGTCAGACTGTCCCAAAGCGTGGCATCGGGGTCGAGCGCCGCGCGGTTTTGGTCAAAAACGGCGATCTCAAGATTGGTGCCGTGGGTGACATCGCCCTGATCAGGCGCCAGCGCCCCCGTCAGCATCGACAGCAGCGTGGTCTTGCCCGCGCCATTGGGCCCCACGAACGCGACCCGATCGCCGCGCAGCACCCGCAACGAGAACGGCCGCACCACCGCGCGCGCGCCATAAGTCTTCTCGATAGCGCGGGCCTCGATCACCCGCTTGCCCGATTGCGGGCCGGTCTCCAGCGCCAAATCCGCCGCGCCCTGGCGCTTGATCATCGCCGCCCGGTCCGCCCGCAACGCCTGTAGCGCCCGCACACGACCCTGGTTGCGCTTACGCCGCGCGCTAATCCCTTCTACCGCCCACCGGGCCTCGGCTTTGATCAGACGGTTGAGCTTGTGGCGGGCGGTGTCCTCGTCCTGCCAGGTCTTATCACGCCACGGCTCGAACGCCTCAAAGCCTTTGTCCAACCGGCGCACCACCCCCCGGTCCAACCAAAACGTGGCGCGGCTCAGCGCCCGCAGAAACGCCCGATCATGGCTAATCAGCACATAGGCTGCCCGCGTCGTCTTCAGCTGCGCCTCCAGCCAGCCGATCGCCTCGATATCGAGATGGTTGGTCGGCTCATCCAGCAGCATCAATTCCGGCGCCCGCGCCATCAACTTGGCCAGCGCGGCGCGACGGCGCTCACCCCCCGAGGCGGCGCTGACCGCCGTGTCGGGCGCAAATTTCAGCCCCTCGGCGGCCTGATCGACGCGCCAATGCTCGCCCGGCTCCAACCCGCTGGTGGCGAAATCGCCTAAGGTGGCAAACCCGGCCATGTCGGGTTCCTGCTCCATATAGGCAGCGCCCGTGCCGGGGGCGAGCACGCGCCCGCCCGCATCAGGCTCCACCAGGCCTGCCATCAGCTTCATCAGCGTCGATTTCCCCGACCCGTTGCGTCCCACCAGCGCAATCCGGTCGCCCGGCTGCACGGCGAGATCGACCCCGGCAAACAGAGGATCGCCGCCGAAGGTCAGCGCGATATCGGTCAGTTGTAAAAGCGGCGGCGCCATGGCTGCGAGCTAAGCCGGGCGGACGCGATGGTCAACGCCGGGCGGGCCGGTTGATCAAAATCAACCCCAAAGCCACCAGGATCAGCGCGCCCCAAACCGCAACGCTGATCTCTTCGCCTAGAATCAACCAGCCTGAGACCACCCCGAAGACCGGTGCCAGAAACGCAAACGACGCCACGCTCGAGGCGGGATAGATCTTCATCAAACCAAACCAACCTAGAAACGCACCGGCGACAATCGCGGTCTGCACCGCTACGCCGACGCCGTAGATCGGGGTGAAATCGCGCACCAGCGGCCCGAACAGCAGACAAACGGGCAACAGGATGGTCGCCGAGACCACCAATTGCCAGCCAAGCTGCGCCTCGGGGGTTTCACGGGCGAAGGGGGAAACTTTGGTCAGTAGCGCTATCGCGGCCCAGCCAACGGCGCCGCCTAGCGCCAGAAGATCGCCGGTGACACTGCCTTGGCTGCCGGTGTCGCGGTCGAACAGCGCCCAAACCACCCCCGCGAGCGCCAGCGCCTGACCGATCACCTTGGTGGT
>JBCDGW010000184.1:0-3772 GCA_038750765.1 Pseudomonadota bacterium
GATCACTGCTGGTGTGCCTGGAAAGTACTTAGCATTGAAAGGCGGGCCAATCTGGTTTCCGGCCTCGGGCGCATGTCCGTTCGCGAGACCGTGCACTTCCCAAACCGACTCGATTGCCACCAGGATCGCGTGATCCCAGGGCGTGCCGGTGCGTGGCATACGACCCACAGCGATCAATTCTGTCCCGGCATGGGCGCCCTCGACCGCGTCTTCGCCGACGCCGTGTGCGGGCTCAAAACGATCGCCGATGTCGAGCGGCGCCGCAGCGCCCAAGACCGCCTCGCTGCTGTTCTCGAACAAGCGGCCCTCAGCCAAGCCACCCGTTAAATGCGACACGAACTCTGCCGTGGTGCCGACAATTGGCGCGCCTTGATAACTGTCGCCAAAAGCCAAAGGTGCCGCCACTTCTACCCGCTCATGATTAGCGATCTCGTTGTAGGCGTACCCGTCGAGGAGGCCGACATTGGAGGGCTGCAGGTAAACAGAGGCGAGCATCATCGTCATTTCGCTGCCAGGCGCCGCGACGACCAGATCAAACTTGTCAGCCGCCTGCGCCATCCCCTGCCGCAGCCCGCGCTCCTGCGAGATCAAACCGATACCCATCCCGATAGAGACCGCAATTAGCAGAACGAACAATATGTTGGCCCAACGAAACCGCCACAGCACTGCCCGAACCAGGGGCCAAGGCGCAAAACCGCGCAAGAGATACGCGCCGATCAAGACAATCGGGAGGAGGAGTACCACCGTGAGCGCAATGTCCTGCTGCAAGGCGGAGAGCCCGCGCCACACCGATGCAATCATGACGCCAACTGCCCGTCTTCGATCGACACCACCCTATCCATCCGCTCCAGCAGCGCTGTATCGTGGCTGACGGCGATGAGCGACTTGCCCGCTTCGTGCACCATGGTTGAAAGGTCGTCGATCAAAGCATCGGCGGCAGCGCGATGGAGACTCGCCGTTGGTTCGTCGGCCAGCAGGATCGGCGGATCATGTGCCAGTGCGCGGGCAACAGCCACACGCTGACGTTCGCCACCGGAGAAGCTCGCCACGCGACGGTCCTGGTCGGGCACCGCCAAGTGGGTGAGCCGCTCACGGGCGCGTTCGGAAATCTCACCGCGTGCGCGTTTAGGACGAAAAAGCGCGGCCAAATCTGCGTTCGCTTGGGCAGAAAGCTCTTCAAACAACAGAAAGTCTTGAAAAATCATACCGATGTTTGCGGCTCGAAAGGTGGTTCGACGCCCTTGCGACAAGGCTATCAGGTCGGTGTCACCCCAGGCAACACGACCCTTGGCATTACCCAACAACCCAGCGAGTGCAAAAAGTAGGGTCGATTTCCCGGCGCCAGAGGGGCCGCGAACGCCAACTAAGGCGCCAGCTTTGACCGTGAGGTTTGGCACCGAAAGGATCACCTGGCCGCGCTCCGCGGTGACGACGAGGTCCGATACAGTCAGATCCATTGGTTTAAGTCGACCTCTGTGCCACCGGTTCTAATGCCCAGTCAGCCATCCGGCGAAGTCCAATCGTTGCTGGCGGCCACATCATCAAATGCTCCAGTGCATTGTGATACTGTATCAAATGACCCTTCCTGGAAAAGGGGCATTGGGGGCGCGGGCGGCGCGAACAACCGTCGCTTTCACCACCTGCGCGCCGCATCCGGGTGATCTGCGCACAGCCCCGCCGAATGAGCCCTAAGTCACGCGCCCTATTCTCATCTGCGCGGCACTGTGTCACCAAATGGCTATGACACAACAAAAGCCACTTTTTCGAGCCGACCATGTCGGCAGCTTGCTGCGTCCGCCTGCTCTTGCCGATGCCCGTCGCGCAAAGGCCGAGGGTAGGCTTGCCGCAAGCGGGTTGCGGCAGATAGAGGACGCGGCAATCCCCGATCTCATCGCGATGCAAGAAGCGGTGGGCCTGCACGTTGTCACCGATGGCGAGGCGCGCCGTTCATTCTGGCACTACGACTTTCTGGGCGGGCTCGATGGCCTGGACCTGGTTGAAAGGGATCAAGGCGTGCAATTCGCAGGCGTCAATCTACGCCCGATTTTTCCCACGATCAGCAGACGCATTGGCTTTCCGAAAGATCATCCGATGCTGGAGCACTTTCGCTTCGTTGCGGAAAACACCAAAGTGACCCCGAAGATCTCAATCCCAGGCCCCTCATGCTGTCACTTCCGCGTGGCGCAAGGCGATGTTGCGCCCTCTGAGTACCGTGACCTTAACGTGCTGTTTCAAGACATCGCTGATGCTTACCGCGACGCTGTCGACGCGTTTTACCAAGCAGGGTGCCGGTATCTTCAACTCGACGACATCTTCTTCGCCTATCTATGCGACCCAAAACACCGCGCCGATAAGGAAGCTGCGGGGCAAGAGCCCGATTGGCTTATCGAGCGCTATGCTTGGATGTTACGCTATGCCATCGCCGAGCGGCCCGACGATATGACCATCGGCATGCATATGTGTCGCGGAAATTTCCGCTCGACGCACGCAGCAGAAGGCGCCTATGACCTTGTGGCTGAGGCAATCTTTTCCACCGGCGTCGATGTGTACTTTATGGAGTACGACACGGATCGCGCCGGCGGGCTGGAACCGCTGCGGCATTTGCCCAAGGGCAAGCAGCGGGTGATGGCTGGGTTTATCACCACCAAATCCGGCGCATTGGAACCGCTCGATTGGCTACGGCGCAAATTCGACGAAGCAAGCCAATACGCGGATTTGGATCAGCTCGGTGTGGCGCCGCAATGCGGATTTGCATCAACCGAGGAAGGCAACGCGATCAGCTATGACGAGCAACAGCGCAAGTTGGAACTGGTTGTAGAGAGCGCCGATGCCATTTGGGGCGGCCACTAAAGAGGCACGAATGTGACCAACCACCTCTACAAGAACGATCTTCCCGACGGTCTCGATCTCGGGCCGATTGTCGCGATTGATTGCGAAACGATGGGGTTGATCCCGCATCGCGATAGGCTGTGCGTGGTGCAAATGTCGGGCGGTGACGGCGATGCGCATCTGGTGCAGATCGACAAAGACCAAAACAGCGCGCCCAACCTCGTTGCCATGCTTACAGACCCCGATGTTCTAAAGCTGTTTCACTTCGGGCGTTTCGACATTGCGGTGCTGTTCCAAACGTTCAAGGCGGTGACCGCGCCGGTTTATTGCACCAAGATCGCCTCTAAATTGGTGCGCACGTACACTGATCGGCACGGTCTCAAAAACCTGCTAACGGAGATTGTGGATGTCGATATCTCCAAACAGCAGCAGATGAGCGACTGGGGCGCAGCCGCGTTAAGCGATGCGCAAAAGGAATATGCGGCGTCAGATGTGCTCTACCTACACCGGCTACGCGAGGCGCTAGACCAACGGCTTGAACGAGAAGGCCGCCGCGAGCTTGCCCAGGCATGCTTTGACTTTCTGCCTTGGCGTGCGCGTTTGGACCTGAAGTTTTGGGACGAGCCCGACATCTTCTCACATTGATTTGGGTTGTTTTGCAGATGCAACCTGCATAGCTCAGTCCTATGGCTGTGGCAGATAACGCGTATTCTCGGTTCATATGGATCTTGAAAGTGGCTTTGCCGCTTCTGGCCATTGCGGGCTTATCGTCCTTGTTCTTGGTCGCCCGGCCAATCGACCCCGCGCAAAACATCCCCTATGCCGATGTTGATATCGACGCGCTCACCAGCGAACAGAGTATTGGTAGGCCGACTTTTGCCGGTGTTGCGGAAAATGGCGCGACATACACCGTGACAGCGGAGCGGGCATGGCCAAGCCCCGA
>JBCDGW010000185.1:0-3716 GCA_038750765.1 Pseudomonadota bacterium
CGGGCACATTCCGGTCGGGCAAGCTGACACCAACGTCAGATATCGCCCAAGGCACCGCGCCGCATACGGTCGGCTTTACCACCGGCGTCGATGGCAAGGACTTTATCGGCGAAGAATCTGGGTTCATGACCCTGATCCCCACCATCTACAACGCCGACACTTTGGGCATCCGTCCTGATCTGATCGGCCGTCCCATCTCCAACTGGTCCGAGCTTTTGAACCCTGAATTCAAAGGCAAAGCGTCGATCCTCGACATCTCGTCGATCGGGATCATGGATATGGCCATGGTCTGCGAGTCGCTGGGCGAGATCACCTATGCCGACAAGGGCAACATGACCCGCGAGGAGATCGACAAGACCATCGCCCTCTTCACTGAAGCCAAGCGCAACGGCCAATTCCGCGCGTTCTGGAAGACCTTCGATGAAAGCGTCAACCTGATGGCGTCGGGCGAGGTGGTGATCCAGTCGATGTGGTCGCCCGCGATCACGGCGGTGAAATCGCGCGGCATTCCATGCGTGTATCAGCCGCTGGAAGAGGGCTATCGCAGTTGGGGCGGCGGCATCGGCCTGTCGTCCAACTTGAGCGGCATGGAGCTCGACGCGGCCTATGAATACATCAATTGGTATCTCTCCGGCTGGGTCGGCGGCTATCTGATGCGGCAGGGCTATTACTCAGCGGTGCCCGAGACATCGAAGGCGTTCATGTCCGAAAACGAGTGGGGCTATTGGTTCGAGGGCAAGGAAGCCACCGGCGAAATCACCTCGCCAACCGGCGATGTGCTGGCCCAAGCAGGCGAGCTGCGCGACGGCGGCTCGTTTGAGGAACGCATGGGCGCCGTCGCCTGCTGGAACGCCGTCATGGACGAAAACCAGTATATGGTTCGTAAGTGGAACGAGTTTATCGCCGCATGACGTACCTTGCGCGCGCCGTTCGCCCCGGCGCGCGCACTTTCACCACCGCTCGCCACTCCTTAAACCCGCCTTAACCCACGGCCACCGTAACCCGAGGTTGCCATGAGCGAACAATCCCTCGCCGCGCCGACCCTTGCCGAGCGTGAGACCAGGCCAGCGCGGCCGCGATCACGGCACGTCATCGGCTGGCTGCTGATATCGCCGCTGGCCGTGGTCTTGGGTATCTTCCTGATCCTGCCGATCATCACCATTGTCATCGTCAGCTTCTGGGGCGCGACCGAGTTTTCGATCTATCCGGCATTCCAATTCGACAATTACGCGTTTCTGTTCGGCTCCGAGGTGACCTGGCGGGTGTTCGCCAACACTTTCAAATACGCGATCATCACCTGGGCCTGCACCTTGCTGATTGGCTTTACGGTGGCCTATTACCTCGCCTTCCACACCCGCAGCCTAACCTGGCAGATCGCGCTGTTTCTGGTCTGCACAGTGCCGTTCCTAACCTCCAACATCATCCGGATGATCTCCTGGATCCCGTTTCTGGGGCGCGAAGGCATCGCCAATTCAACGCTGCTGTCCTGGGGTGTGATCGATGCGCCGCTGGAATGGCTGCTGTTTTCGGATTTCAGCGTGATCCTCGCCTTCGTGCATCTCTACACGCTGTTTATGGTGGTGCCGATCTTCAACACGATGATGCGCATTGACCGGTCACTCCTGGAAGCCGCGGATGATGCGGGCGCCAGCGGCTGGCAGACGCTGTGGCACGTGATCATCCCGCTGACCAAGCCCGGGATCATGATCGGGACGATCTTCGTGGTCACGTTGGTGATGGGTGACTTTATCACCGTGCGGTTCATGAGCGGCAGCCAAGCGGCCAATGTCGGGCGGCTGATCTCAAACGATATCGGGTTGCTGCAATACCCGTCGGCTTCGGCCACCGCGGTGGTGTTGCTGGTCACCGTGTTGATCGTGATCGGCATCCTGTTGCGGTTCGTCGATATCAGAAAGGAGCTTTGACCATGGAAAAGCGCCCGCGCTCCTTCTATGTGCTGACCGGTTTTTTCGGGCTGTTCCTGATCTTTCTCTACGGCCCCACCATCACCATCGGCATCTTGTCGTTTCAGGGGCCGCAGGGTGGCCTGACCTTCCCGATGCGCGGCACCTCGCTGCACTGGTTTCGCGAATTGTTTGAGCAGCAGGCGGTGGGCGATATCTGGGGCAGCTTCCGCCGCAGCTTCGTCTTGGGTGTGATGGTGATGGTGACGACGGTGGTGGTGTCGGTGATGGGCGGCCTGGCTTTCCGCAAACGCTTCGCCGGGTCGACCGTGATGTTTTACCTGATCATCACGTCGCTGGTGATCCCGTCGATCCTGATCTCGCTGGGGGTAGGGCTGATCTTCGACCAATTGGGCCTGCCGGTGCATTGGTCTGGCTCGGGCTACGGCGCCCAACTGACGTGGACGCTGCCGTTTGGCTTGCTGATTATGTTCGCCGTGTTCAACCGCTTCGATAAATCCTACGAGGAGGCCGCGCGCGATCTCGGCGCCACGCCCTGGCAGACAATCCGCCATGTGGTTATCCCGATCATCGGGCCGTCGCTTATCGGGGTTGCGCTGTTTGGGTTCACGCTCAGCTATGATGAGTTCGCCCGCACACTGCTGACCGCGGGCAGCTACAACACCTTGCCGCTTGAGATTTTCGGCATGACAACCAACGTGACCACGCCGGTGATCTTCGCGCTCGGCACGCTCACCACGGTGTTTTCGTTCTTGGTCATCGGGGTGTTTTTGCTGCTGGTGCTGATTGCCGGGCGCCGGCGGGCCAAATCCGGCAGCGACGCAGGCAGCGGGCTTGTGTGAGAGACGGCTCGAAGAGATCAATGAAAGCTGTTCTGATCAATCCCAACAGCACCGCGGCGATGACAGCCAGCATGCTGCGCGAAGGCCGACGATGCGCGCCCGGCGGCGTCATCGTTGAGGGCCGCACATCGCATAACGGCCCCGCCTCGATCCAAGGCGCAGAAGACGGCGCGCGGGCATCGGGCCCTTTGTTGCGGCTGGTTCGGGAGGTGAGCGAGGCGGGCGCCGACGGCATCATCATCGGCTGCTTCGACGACACTGCGCTTGCGGCATCCGCGAAGGTGGCGCGCTGCCCGGTGATCGGGATCGGGCAGGCGGCGTTTCATGCCTGTGCGCTGCGCGGCTGGCGGTTCAGCGTGGTCACCACCCTGGCGGTGTCCGTCCCGATTATCGAGGCCAATATCGCGGCTTACGGTTTGGCCGCGTCGTGCAGTCGAGTGCGGGCATCGGGGGTGCCGGTGCTCGATCTGGAACACCGGCCCGACGCTGCGGGTGAGAAGATACTAGCCGAGGCAAACGAAGCGGCGCGCCACGATGGGATCGACGCGATTGTGCTGGGCTGCGCGGGCATGACCGCGATCACCCGTCGCTTGCGCGCGGGGCTCGATCTACCGGTTGTCGACCCGATCGAAGAGGCAGTCGGCTGCATCGCGTGGTTGGGCCAGCGGCAACTGATGATCGCGTGAGCCATCGGCGCTGTTTAGCGCAACCCAGACCGGTGTGCGAAAAGTAGCGCGCCGAGATGGGATCGATGCCGTTGTTCTGGGCTGCGCGGGCATGACCGCGATCACCCGTCGCTTGCGCGCGGGGCTCGATCTGCCGGTTGTCGACCCGATCGAGGAGGCGGTCGGGTGCATCGCGTGGTTAGGCCAGCGGCAGCTGATGATCGCATGAGCCATCGGCGCGCTGTTTAGCGCAAACCAGACCGGTGCGCGAAGAGCGGCGCGCC
>JBCDGW010000186.1:0-3693 GCA_038750765.1 Pseudomonadota bacterium
AAACACCCAAGCCAAAAGCGGCAGGCCCGTCACCATCAGCGCATAGGCTGCAGGCCAGTGGCGCCGCCGCGAGGGCAGCATCCCGGCGAAATTGGCGGCCACCGCCCAGATGCAGAACGCGATTAGGCTCATGATTTCGGGGCTCCTCGCACGCTACTTCAAAGCGCCTCGCATTTTGCGCGCCAGATAGATCAGCGGGCGGCGATACATCGACAAAACCGCAAACAGACCCGCCAGGGCCATCCCAACGCCGTGGGTTACCGCGAGCGCATAGAGGAGGACCGGGGCAACAATAAGGAGCGTGAGCCCTGGCATGATCTGATACCGTATCGGCAGAAACGCCACCACCGCGCTGGCCACAACCCATAGACACGCGGCGATCAGTACCCAGCCCATCGGCGTCGCCCAGGGGCGGTGCAGGCGCGGTGCTGCTTAGTCGGCCATCGCCAAACGCTCGGGCAGCGCATTGGCCCAGGCGCTGATGGTACCGGCACCAAGACACACGACCATATCGCCGGGACGCGCCTCGCGCCGTACTAGGTCCTTAAGGTCGGCTTCACAGGTTATGGCGCGCGCCTCGGGATGGCCCCGCGCCCGGATCGCTGCCACCAGATCGTCGCGGCTGGCCCCGTCGATAGGCTGTTCCCCGGCGGCAAAGACCTCGGCGATACCGGCCACGTCGCAATCGTCGAAACAGCTGACAAAATCAGCAAACAGCGAGGACAGCCTGGTATAGCGATGCGGCTGATGCACCGCGATCACCCGCCCCGTTGAGGCCTGCCGTGCGGCTTTGAGCACAGCGGCGATCTCAACCGGGTGGTGGCCGTAATCGTCGATGATGGTCACGCCGCCAACCTCGCCCACCTTGGTGAAACGCCGGTTCACGCCCTTAAACTGCGCCAGCGCTTCGCGGATCACCCGCTTGCCCACGCCCAGATGCCGCGCCACCACCACGGCGGCCAGCGCGTTCGACACGTTGTGATCGCCCGGCATCGGCAGGCTGCAGCCCTCGATCACCTGGCCCTCGGCGCGCAGGGCCACGTCAAAACAGGCCACCCCGCCTTCATAGCGCAGGTTGATCGCGCGCACATCGGCGTCAGCGTTAAAACCGAAGGTCACGATGCGGCGGTCGGTGACCTTCTTAACCAGGTTAGCCACGTCGGCGTCGTCGGTGCAGCACACCGCGAGGCCATAAAACGGGATGTTGCTGACAAAATCCTGAAAGCCGCGATGCAGATTTTCCTCGCTGCCCCAATGCTCCATATGCTCGGGGTCGATATTGGTCACCACCGCGATGGTCGCCGGAAGGCGGGTAAAGGTGCCGTCAGATTCATCCGCCTCCACCACCATCCATTCGCCCTCGCCCATGCGCGCATTCGAGCCATAGGCGTGAATGATGCCGCCATTGATCACCGTCGGGTCCAGCCCGCCCGCATCCAGGAGCGTCGAGACCAGCGTGGTCGTAGTGGTTTTACCGTGGGTGCCGGCGATGGCCACATTGGACTTCAGCCGCATCAATTCGGCCAGCATCTCGGCGCGGCGCACCACTGGATAGCCGTTCTCGCGGGCAGCATCGAGCTCGGGATTGCCGGGTTTGATCGCCGACGAGATCACCACCACCTCAGCGCCGTCCAGGTTTTCCGCCCGCTGACCGATAAAGATCTTGGCGCCCATCTGCTCTAGACGCTCGGTAATCTTGGAAGCCTTTAGATCAGACCCCTGGATCGCATAGCCGTTAGCTAACAGCACTTCGGCGATGCCCGACATACCGATACCGCCGATTCCGACAAAGTGGATCGGCCCCATCTCGAGCGGTAGCTTGGTCGCTGCATTCACGCCGGCCACGCGAAACGTCTCCCACCGTTCATGTTTCATGCCTGCTGCCCCTTCGCCAGTTCTTCCACAAGATCGGCCAGCTGTGTCGCTGCATCTGGCCGTCCGATTGCGTGTGCTGCCTGCGCCATAGCCCGGGCGCGCGCCGGATCTGACAGGATCTCAGCGCTATGAGATGTTAACAGGTCGGCGTCCAGTTGGGACTCCGGGATCATGATTGCGCCGCCACATTGTGACAATCCTGTCGCATTTGCGGTCTGCTCGTCGCGCAACGCGCTGGCCAACGGGATCAGGATCGCCGGTCGCCCGATCACAGTCAGATCAGCGATGGTCGAGGCCCCCGCCCGGCAGATCACCAGTTGCGCGGAAGCAAAGCGCGCGGGCACGTCGTGGAAGAACGGCGCGACCTCGGCGGTGATGCCTTGGCTTCGATAAAACGTCTCCACCCGCGCCTCATCCTCAGGCCGCGCCTGATGCGCCACCTGCAAGCGGGCCTTGAGCGATGGGTCGAGCCCGGCCAACGCCTCGGGCACCACGTCGGACAGGATGCGCGCGCCCTGGCTGCCGCCGATCATTACAACGTTCAGCGGGCCATCGCCCGGGGCCGCGTAGGGCGCACCGGCCTCTGCTGCCACCGCTTCGCGAACCGGGTTGCCGATATGCAGCCCCTCGATCCCTGGCGGCATTGCCGTCGGCCAGGTGCCGCACGCCACCCGGTCAACGCGCCGCGCCAGTGCTTCGTTGACGCGGCCAAGCACGCCGTTTTGCTCGTGGATCAGCCGCGGCAGCCCCATCGACCAAGCCGCGACCAGCGCCGGAATAGAAGGATAGCCGCCAAACCCAGCTACCACGCGGGGCGGATCGCGGCGAAAAGCCCGCCGCGTGGCGAGCACACCGGCCATGATTTGAAACGGCACAGCCAGCTTGGCCAGCAGGCCGCCGCGCGCGAAGGTGGCGCTGCGCACCTCCTCGATACGGACCGCTGCGGGAAACCCTTGGGTGTAGCGCGCCCCGCGGCTATCGGTGGACAGGGTGACGCGCCAACCCCGCGCGATCATCACCTCGGCCAGCGCTTGCGCGGGAAACATGTGGCCACCGGTACCGCCAGCCGCGATCACCAAGCGGGGCGCGGGCGCTGTCATCCCCTGGCCTGTTGCGCGCAGAGCGGGGCTGCGATCATCCGGGTGTATGGGAGCGGCGCCATATCAACGGCTGCGTTGGATCCAAAGATCACCGATGCGCCCCTGGGGCCGCGTCCTGGTCAGCGCCAGCAGCATGCCCATCGCGATCCCCCCTGCCAGCAGCGACGAACCGCCGTAGCTGACAAACGGCAAGGTCATGCCCTTGGCGGGGAGGAGCCGCACCGCGACACCCATATTGATGATCGCTTGTACCCCGAAGGTGCAGGCAAGCCCGGTGCCTGCCAAGCGGATGAACGGGTCGCGCTCACGCACCAGCCGCCGCAACGAGCGCAGGGTGATCGCCATGTAGAGCGCGATCATCACCAGCACCAGGACAAGCCCGTACTCCTCGGCCGCCACGGCGATAATGAAATCGGTATGGGCATCTGGCAGCGACCACTTCACCTGACCGCCGCCCACGCCGACGCCGAAAAAGCCCCCTTCGCGGATCGCGTCGGTGGCGTAGCCTAGCTGTGTGCGCGGGTCGATATCAGCTGAAAGAAAGCCGTCAATACGGCGGGCCACGTGATCTGAGAGGCTATAGGCGGTGACCCCAGCAGCAGCCACCAGCCCAGCGATTACGCTCAACAGCATGTAGGACGCGCCAGCGACGAAATACATCACGCCCCACGCGAAAAGGACCAAGCAGGCCTGGCCAAAGTCAGGCTGCCAGATCAGC
>JBCDGW010000187.1:0-3577 GCA_038750765.1 Pseudomonadota bacterium
GGCGCGTTCACCCCGCACACGGTTCGTTGGGGCCTGACAAACCGTCTGCTTGCCGGTCCCGTCTCTAGCAACAGCGAGGCGCGCGATCTGATCAACGCTTTGCAAGACAAGGGCATCAATACTTTCCGCTACACCAGCCCCGAAGGTCAGGAAATTCAGTTGCTTAAGGTGCCCTAAAGGGCGGGCCTTGCTCTTTCCCCGGCTTTCTGTTCACAGGCTTTGAACAAGGCAGAGAGCTTTTGCCCAAGCGCAGTTTAGTCGGCCATTGCAAACCAGATGCAGCCCGGCGCATGGACGCTGGCATGAGCGTCCCTTTTGCTAACATAGGATCGGCCCGATGAGACCGCGCGAGCCCGAATTCACCGCTGATCAGGACGCCGCGCCGATTGATATGTTGGCCGCCTTGTTCGAGGCGCGAGGTTGGGATTGCACGGTCATTTCTGACGAAGAACTTTCCGCTGAAGTTCAAGGCAGTTGGGCGAAATACCAACTGAGAGCCATTTGGCGCGCGGCGGATAACGTTCTCCAGTTTCTATGCCTGCCCGACATCCGTGTCGCCGATGACAAAAGATCGCGCGCCTACGAACTGCTTAGTCTCGTCAATGAACAGATGTGGCTAGGGCACTTCGATGTTTGGTCGAACGGCGACGTGCTGCTGTACCGTCATGGCGCGCTCTTGGGCGACGATGGCATGCTGAGCCTCGATCAAGCGCAGGCGTTGGTGGAAACCGCGATTGATGAATGCGACCGCTTTTATCCGGCCTTCCAGTTTGTGCTTTGGGGCGACAAAACCCCGCGCGAAGCGCTGGATGCGGCGATGGTTGACGTGGGCGGCGAAGCGTAAGACCACGTCATGCTATGACATCACAGCTTTTGATCATCGGCTGCGGCAATATGGGCGGCGCCATGCTGGCCGGTTGGCTCGCAGCCGGCCTTTCGCCCACGCGTTTCGCAGTGCTCGATCCGGCGTTGGAATCCGCGCCTGAGGGGGTCTCGCTATACCGTTCACCTGAAGAAGTGCCGGGCACGCACGACGCCGTATTGTTGGGTTTTAAGCCGCAGCAATTGGGCGCTTTGGCTCCGGGCTTGCAAGGCGTCGCGGGCCGCGGCGTTTCGGTGCATTATCTGCTGGCCGGTTTGACTTTAGAGCAGGTTTCGGCGGCCCTCCCGAACGCCAAGGCATGGCTGCGCGTCATGCCCAACCTTGCGGCCCGTATCGGAAAATCGCCGGTCATTTTGGCGCAAAAGGGTCTTCGTTACGAAGATCGAGAGAAGGCGTTTGCGCTTTATGACCACTTGGGCACCGCGGTTTGGCTCGATAGCGAAGAGCGTTTCGACCTGTTGACGGCGCTCGCGGGATCGGGGCCGGGCTTTGTCTATCGGTTTATTGACGCGTTGGCCGCAGCGGCGGAGAGATTAGGTGCAGGATCCGAAGAAGCGATCGCTCTCGCCAAGGCTATGGTCGATGGCGCTTCGAGCCTTGCCGCGCAGGCCGATACAGCGCCAGGCGATCTGGCTGAACGCGTCGCCAGTCCAGGCGGGATGACGCGCGAAGGGCTCAACATTCTCGATACAGATGAGGCTTTGGTAAAACTGCTAACAGAGACTCTCGACGCGACGGCCCGTCGCGGGGGCGAACTGAGCGCGGCCACCGGTTAGCGTGGTCCGTCATCTGGCGTTCATGTTCCGTCGGACCAAGGTTAACAAATGGTCGATTGCCACACGACTTTCACTTGAAAATCGGGTCAGTTGAGACGATATTAGTCATTCAGCGGCGGCAAGAGTGCGCGCCGCGTTTTGGAGACAAAGGGATCCATAATGGCAAACTGGAATGAACCGGATCAGACCCGGCAGAACTTTGGTTCGGTGCCGCGCGCAGGCGGTGAGACCAGCGTTACATACGATGAGGGCCTGCGTTCCTACATGCTCTCGATCTACAATTATATGGGCTCGGCGGTCCTGCTGACGGGCATCGTCGCGCTCGCTTCGGCCATGAGCGGACTGACGCTCGCCATTGCGGGAACCCCGCTGTTTTGGGTGGTCGCGCTTGCGCCGCTCGGCTTTATTCTGGCGATCAACTTCGGCCTCAACAAAATGAGCAAGGGCACTTTGAACGTCCTGTTCTGGTCGTTCGCCGTGGTGTTCGGCATTTCGATGTCGACGATTTTCCTGACGTACACGGGTGAATCGATCGCGCTAACCTTCTTCGCCACCGCTGGCGCTTTCGCGGGGCTGAGCCTGTTTGGCTACACCACCAAGAAGGATCTCTCGGGCTTTGGCTCGTTCCTGATCATGGGCCTGATTGGCATCATCATCGCGATGGTGCTTAACATCTTCCTTCAGTCGGGAACGCTGGCCTTCGTGATTAGTGTTTTGGGCGTCCTGATCTTCGCCGGTCTCACAGCGTACGACACGCAGCGCCTGAAGCAGCAATACGCGTATCTGCGCGGTACAGAGTTCATGGGCAAAGCCGTGATCTTGGGCGCGTTGTCGCTCTATCTCGACTTTGTGAACATGTTCATGTTTCTGCTGCAATTCCTCGGCAGCCGAGAGTGATTTGGTGCGGTCAGGCGGGCCTAGCCCTCCTTGACCAGACGCGGATCGGTTGATCTGTGCAGCGTTTGCGCCCGAGGGCCCAAAGGGGCTTCTCGGGCGCTTTCTTTGTGTGGGTATCTTAGTATTTCTAAAACAACATACGGTCGCTTCAGCTTTGCGTACCTTGTAGGGCTGACAAGAGAACAACACTGACGAGAGAGACTCCCACCCTGATGGAAGCAAAGCGCAATGGGCTTACCGGCCCGCAATCGGAAACCTCCCCAAAAGCGCAGCACGCGGCCATCAAGGCGATGATCGTGAGCGTGGGTTTGGCCACCGTGGCGGCGTGCGCCGCGCCGCTTCCGCCACCACCGCCTCCTCCGCCTCCACCGCCCCCCGCTCCCAAGGTTGAAGCGGTTCCGTATCGTCCATTGCCGCCCGGTGGAGCGGCGTACTTCATGGAGGTTCCGGCCAGAACGCCAGCGGGCAAGCGCTTGACCGTAAACCGGGATCTTACCGATGATGAGCGTGTGTGGCATTTCCGCTCAGCCTGGAACGTGGCGGCGCTCAATTGTCTGGCCGACGCGGATGCCCCCATTCTCGAAGGGTACCGGGGCTATATTCTCGATAACCAGCGTACGCTCAAACGCATCAACGATCGCGTCGAACAGGAATACCGCAAACGCGAACGCAGCCGCCGCGGCGCGTTGCTAGCTCGTGAAAAGCACATGACGCGGGTCTACAACTTCTTTGCGCTCCCGTCGGCGCGGGGCGATTTCTGCCAGACGATGCGCGACGTGGCGACCGAGTATATGACGACCAAGCCGAACGATCCCGCCGAGTTTGCCCTCTCAAATTTTGACCGGATCGAAGTGCCGTTCGATCAATTCTTCACGCAATACGAATCCTATCAGCGCCTTTCTGCCCAATGGGACGCAAGATACGGCACGCAATACGGAGCTTCCCAGCCCGGTTGGGTGGCCGTGCAACAAGCGCGCGCCAATGGTGTCGATATTCCCTCGGCGGAAGACGATGACCTGAC
>JBCDGW010000188.1:0-3239 GCA_038750765.1 Pseudomonadota bacterium
GATCCTGTTCAAACAATTCATCAAAGAGGGCGCGATCGACATCGTGCAGATCGACAGTTGCCGCATCGGCGGGTTAAACGAAGTGCTCTCGGTGATGCTGATGGCGCACAAATACGGCCTACCAGTTTGGCCCCATGCGGGCGGGGTCGGCCTGTGCGAATACGTGCAGCATATGTCGATGATCGATTACGTCGCGATCACCGGCGAGAAAGACAGTAAGCGCATCGAGTTTGTTGATCACCTGCACGAGCACTTTGTTGACCCCTGCATCGTCATCAACGGGGCGTATCAAGCGCCGAAGAACCCGGGCTTTAGCATCGAGATGAAAACCGACACGCTTCGCGATTTTGCGTTTCGCTGTTAGGCGCCGGGCATGCTCGACGGGATACACCAATCGCGGCCGCGTGGGGTGGTGACATATTCTGGCCAGCGAAAATCGATCGGCGGGTCGTAATCGCATAAAGGCGGTATCGCGTCCTCGCTGGAACGCCGCTGAAACTCGTCCATCGCCGCCTGCCGTGCTGCGCCGTCCTCCAAAAGCCGTAGCGCCGAGACCGCGAGGGTTTTGGCGGCGGCGCGTATCATCGGGTCGATGGTTGCCGGGATCCCGCCGAGCGCGTTCATCACCCAGGCGGGGTAGGGCATGCCCGGAGGCGCTTTGAGCGCGGGGCGCGCCATGTAAAACCGCGCGGTCGGTGCGTGCCATGTCATATCGGTGTAATCGTCCGAGGTTGCATGGGTTTGGCTTGGCGGCAGATCCTGGCGCAAGGCGGCCTCAGCGTCCTCGGGCGCGATCAACTGCGACAGCACCTCTAAAAATGGCGCCTCCATCGGCTCAACGCCCAGATTGCGCTGGATCGATTGGGCGACCTGCACAGCTGCTGCATCCCAATGCGGTGCGCCAACGCCTTGCATCGCCTCCCAAACCACGCGCGCCATGGCGTGATTGGCCAGGCCCGGCCGCGATTTGCAAACCCAATGGCGTTCATACCGGCAGCCTGTCATCGCAGCGGCGGCCTCGGCGTTGCGGTCAAGCGCAGCAGTGACCTGATCGGCCATCGCAAGCGTGGGCACCCTGATCATGTACTGGAGTTCCGCCAGACCTGCGGGCAGATTGTCGGCAGTGGCCTGTCCCGCGGTCAGGATCGCCTCGGAGATCGACCAACCCCCCTGATGCGGCAGCATCGCCTCGCGCAGCGCCTTGGAGGACTGGTACATCAGCATCAAGGCATCGTTGGCGCCGGGCGCGCGGACATCTGAATGCGATTGCGGGATCGGTGCGCCATCGCTGTGGCCCCACGCTTCGGGTGTGTCGCACAGAAAGCGATAGATAACGCCATACCCGGCGCCGCAATGGGTGTCCCAGCGCACGGTATTGCACAGCGGCAGCATGTAGAACGGGTGAAACGACAGCATCGCTGCGAGCCCATCGTAATAGCCCCGCGCCGCGTGGATCGGCTTCGACCCGCGCACTTTCTCGGCCGGTTCGCCAGTGTAGCGCAGCCCGCCTTTGATGCCGCGCGCCTCCATCACGGCCTTGGTGGCGAGCAGACCCCCCAGCGAGGAAATACCCAGCGCGGAATGCGGGTCAGTGTGCCCGGCGGCTTGGAAGCCTAGGCCATCGCGCGGTCGGCGGATGATGTCGGCGGCCTGACAATTGCCCGGCACCGCGTCGTATTCCGCATACATGCCGATGATAGGGCCAGGGCCGTTTGACCACTCCGCGCAGAACGCCGTCGGCATACCGCCCGAGCCCTCCTCGACCGTAAACCCTTCCGCCCGAAGCCGTTCGATATACCAAGCGCATGAGCGGTATTCCCGCCAGGCCGGTTCGGCGAAATCAAAGAGTGTGGCGCACCAGTCAGACAGGGCGCGCATCCGCGCGTCTACTGCCGCAAGGGCGTCATTCTGGGACGAAGAGAAGACCATACTTTCACGCGCTAAACGATCTGCATACTGTGGGAGACGTTCTTGACAATCATGTAGTTGTCCAACCCCTCGGTGCCGCCCTCGCGCCCCGAGCCGCTTGCCTTGACGCCACCGAACGGCGTTTCGGGCAGCGAGGCTTCCAACGTGTTGATCGATAGATTACCGGTTTCCACCTCATCGATCATCCGATCAGCGTAGTCAGCCCGGTTGGTAAACCCGTAGGCAGCGAGCCCAAAAGCCGTGGCGTTGGCTGCTTCAATCGCCTCATCGAGTGATGCGACGGGATTTATCACCGCCAGCGGCCCAAAGGGCTCTTCCTGCATAACCCGCGCATCGGGGGGGACATGCGACAGCACGGTCGGCTCCATAAAGTACCCCACATTGCCGATGCGCGCACCGCCCGTGCAAAGCGTAGCGCCTTTCGCTTGCGCATCTGCCACCAAATCCAGCAGCGCGGGCACCCGCCGCTCATTCGCCAGCGGGCCCATATCAACACCGTCCTGGGCGCCATCGCCGACAATGGTGGCCCGCGCCCCGGCAACAAACGTCTCCACGAACGGCTCAAACAGCGTCTCATGGACGAAAAAGCGGGTCGGTGAGGTGCAAACCTGACCCGCATTGCGGTATTTGCGGATCGCCCCGCTTTGCGCTGCTTTGGTGACGTCGGTGTCTTCGCACACGATCACAGGGGCATGACCGCCAAGCTCCATCAGCGCGCGGGTATCGTGCTGGGCTGCAAGCGCGGTGAGATGACGCCCCACTTTGGTTGAGCCGGTGAACGCCACAAGCCGCACGGGATCTTGGGTAATCAAATGCTCAGACACCATCGCGGGCGTGCCGAAAACCAGGTTCAACACCCCCTTGGGCAGGCCCGCATCGTGAAATGCGCGCGCGATATGCAGCGCCCCTGCCGGTGTTTCCTCAGCCGCTTTGAGGATGATCGAACAGCCCGTGGCCAACGCACCTGCGATCTTGCGCGCGGGTTGGCTCATCGGGAAATTCCACGGCGACAGTCCGAGCGTGACGCCGATAGGCTGATGATGCACCAGATAGCGCACGCCGGGCGCCGACGGGATCACCCGCCCGTAGGTGCGCACCGCTTCGCCCGCGTCCCATTCAAAGAACTCGCATCCGCGGATCACCTCAAGACGCGCCTGCGCCAGCGGCTTGCCGTGTTCGGCGGTGATCGACTGGGCGATTTCCTCCTGGCGCGCGCGCATCAATTGCGCCGCCTTGAGCATGATGTCGGCGCGGTCTCGGGGCGGGGTGCGGCGCCAAAGCGCAAAGCCTTCCTGCGCCGCCGCCAGCGC
>JBCDGW010000189.1:0-3236 GCA_038750765.1 Pseudomonadota bacterium
GCCGCGCAACTGCCTGGCCCACATGAAAGACGCTGGCGATATTGGTCTGGAGCAGGCGTTCGAAGGCCTCAGCGGGAAAGTCCTGCAGCGGCGCGCGATGCTGCATACCGGCGTTATTGACCAGGATATCGATGGCGCCGTGCTCGGCTTCAAACCCGTCGACAGCTGTTCGGGCCGCGGCGTGATCGGTGACGTCAAAGGGCAAGACCGCCGTGTCATGACCCGCAAGCGCACTTTGTGCGGTCTCAAGCTTGGCTTTGTCGCGGCCGTTCAGCACAATCGTTGCGCCCGCCTTGGCCAGCCCCTGCGCCAGCGCAAAGCCGATCCCCTGCGACGAGCCGGTGATCAAGGCGCGCCGTCCGTTGAGTGAGAATAAGTCTGACATCTGCCGCGCGCCCTTCCTTTGCGATTGACCCATCGGTCACCCCACCCGTATTCAGTTACCGGTAACATCGCAAGCGATGAACGCTCCGCCCATCGCCAAGCCCGAAGGCTAAGCCCATGAAAACGATCACCGCCCATGCCGCCCGCGATCTGCGGATCGAAGATCACGACGAACCGGTACCAGGCCCGGGCGAGGTGCTGGTGCAAATGGCGCGCGGCGGCATCTGCGGCTCGGATCTGCACTACTACGCCCATGGGGGCATCGGCAGCATCCGGCTGAAGCAACCGATGATCCTGGGCCACGAAGTATCGGGCCGGGTGCTGGCGCTCGGCGAGGGCGTGACCGGGCTCGCGGTGGATCAACTCGTGGCGGTGTCGCCGTCCAGGCCCTGTTATGCATGTCGCTATTGCCGTGAGGGGCGCCATAACCACTGTCTCAACATGCGGTTTTACGGCTCAGCGATGCCCTTTCCCCATATCCAAGGCGCTTTCCGCGAACGTCTGGTGGCGGATGCGGCGCAATGTATCCCGGCCGATGGGTTAAGCGCGGAAGAGGCAGCCGTGGCCGAACCGCTGGCCGTGGTGCTTCATGCTGCCGCGCAAGCAGGTGATCTGATGGGCCGGCGCGTGCTGGTCACGGGATGTGGGCCGATTGGGCTGCTGGCGGTGTTGGCGGCGCGTGCCGCAGGCGCGGTCGAGATCGTGGCCACCGATGTCACGGCCTTTACGCTGGAGAAAGCCCGCTTGCTCGGCGCCGATGCCAGCGTCAACGTGGCCGAAACGCGCGACGGCTTAACTGCTTTCACCGCCGATAAGGGCCATTTCGACGTGCTGTTTGAGTGTAGCGGTGTGGCCAGCGCGCTCAGCGGGGCGGTCCCGGCAATGCGCCCGGGCGGCGTCATCGTGCAACTGGGCCTGGGCGGCGACATGACCTTGCCGGTGCAGGCGATGACCGCGAAAGAGCTATCCTTCAAAGGCTCGTTCCGGTTTCACGCTGAATTTGCCACCGCGGTGGCGATGATGCAGGCGGGACGGATCAACGTGGCGCCGCTGATCACCCAAGTGTTGCCGTTCGGACAGGCGCAAGCCGCGTTTGATCTGGCGGGCGACCGCGGCCAAGCGATCAAAGTGCAGCTCGATTTCACCGCCTCTTAAACGTCGGGGCGGTATCGCACGCGCCGCGCCGGGAACGCCAAGCCAACGACGAGCGGCCAGTTGTTACGGGCGGGGCGCGGCGCGGGTGTTGAGGTAGACCGCCCGCAGCGTCGTCGTCGCGCAGATGAACAGCCGGTTGCGCTTGATGCCGCCGAACTCGACATTAGCCACCACTTCACCGGTGAGGATCTTGCCGATCAACGCGCCATCGGGCGTGTAGCAATGCACGCCGTCACCCGCGGACGTCCAGATGTTTCCATGGATATCCACCCGGAACCCGTCGAACAGGCCGGTATCGCAGGTGGCAAAGATCTCGCCGCCTGAGAGAGCCCCGTCCGCGCCGACAGAGAACACGCGGATATGGCGCGGCCCGTCTTCGACATGGGTAGCGCCGGTATCGGCCACGTAGAGCAAGCTCTCATCGGGGGAAAAGGCCAAACCGTTGGGTTTGACCATATCGGTGATCACCGCTGACAGCGCCCCGGTGGCCGGATCGATCCGGTAGACGTAGGAGCCGTCAAGCTCTGCGTCGGATTTGTCGCCCTCGTAATCGCTGTCGATGCCGTAAGTCGGGTCGCTAAACCAGATAGAGCCGTCGGATTTTACAATCGCGTCGTTGGGCGAGTTCAGCCGCTTGCCCTGAAACCGGTCTGCCAAAATCGTGGTTGAGCCGTCCGCCTCGACCCGGCTGACGCAGCGCCCGCGATGCTCACACGAGATCAACCGGCCCTGCGCATCGACGGTGTGGCCGTTATGATTGCGGCAGGGTGCTGCGAACACTGACACGGCGCCGCTGGTCTCGTCGTAGCGCATCAGCCGGTCATTGGGGATATCCGACCAGATCAGGTATTTGCCTGCCGGGAAATACGCGGGCCCTTCCGCCCACCGTGTGCCGGTATAAAGCGTCTCCAGATGCACATTCATCATCGCGTATCGAGTGAAGCGTTTATCGATGACGTGAAAGGCGTCGGTGAGCATCGCGCTATCCTCTAGCTGGTGACCTTTTGACCCCGGCCATAGACCAGCAGCATCCCGATGATCACGCTGCCATAGATCACTTGGCGCCCTGATTCAGGCATCTGCATGATCGACAAGACCGAGTTGAGCAGCACGATCAGGATCACCCCGACCAACGTGCCGAGATAGCGCCCGCGCCCGCCCAGAATATGCGTGCCGCCGATCACCACCGCCGCAATCGACGGCAGCAGGTAGGCGTCACCCATGCCCTGATATGCCTTGGTCGAGTACCCCGCCAGCAGCGTGCCTGCCATGCCCGCGAGCATCCCGCACAGGCAGAAGGCCGCCACGATCACCCATTTGGTCGGCACCCCGGCGAGATAGGCTGCGGCCTCTTTGTTGCCGATCGCGTAGATGCTTTTGCCCACCGCGGTGCGCTGCAGCAAGAGCATGATTGCGATTGAGACCGCCGCCCAAACCAGCAACGCCACCGGGATCCCCAGGATCTTGCCCACAGCGAGGTATTGCATCAGGTCGGTGGCGGCGGTCTGCGGCGCGAAGCCGCCGGTATGGGCCACCATCAGCCCGCGCATGACCGCGTTAACGCCGAGCGTGAAAATCATCGACGGGATCCGCAGATACGCCACCCCGAGGCCGTTGACCAACCCCACGAGCAAACCGACGCCCAAACCGACCGGTATCGCCATCGGGCCGCCCACCGTCGTCGCCATCATCGCGCC
>JBCDGW010000190.1:0-2932 GCA_038750765.1 Pseudomonadota bacterium
AAAGACCCATCTAATCACGCGCGGCGCTTGGTCGGATGAGCGCCACGTGCAGGCCGAGGCGGAGATCCTCGAAGACGTGATTGCGGTGCAACGGGCGGTGGAGGCGCGTGGCACGTTCGTGGCCCCCGAGCCGATCTCGCCAGCAACGATCTTCAAAGGTGTTTACGAGGACTTGCCCGAGCATTTGATCCGGCAGCGCCAAGAAATGGGATACTAACGTGCCCCAGATGACCATGATTGAAGCGCTGCGCGACGCAATGGATGTCAAGCTGGCCGACGATCCCAAGGTATTGGTTTTCGGTGAAGATGTCGGGTATTTCGGCGGTGTGTTTCGCTGCACCGCCGGTCTTCAGGCAAAGCATGGGGAAGCCCGCGTTTTCGACACCCCGATCAATGAGAGCGCGATTGTCGGCATGGCGATTGGCATGGCCGCCCACGGCATGCGTCCCTGTGTAGAGATGCAATTCGCCGATTACATGTTCCCCGCCTACGATCAAATCACCCAGGAGGCAGCGCGCTTGCGGCATCGCTCCAACGGCATGTTCACGTGCCCCTTAGTGGTGCGCATGCCGACAGGAGGCGGCATTTATGGGGGCCAGACCCATAGCCAGAGCCCTGAGGCGTTGTTCACCCATGTGGCCGGACTGAAAACCGTAATCCCTTCGACGCCCTACGATGCTAAGGGCTTGCTTATCGCGGCGATCGAAGACCCAGATCCGGTGATGTTTCTGGAGCCCAAGCGCATTTACAACGGTCCGTTCTATGGTGATCACAAAGCCAAAGCGCTCGGCTGGTCGAGCCATCCGGCGGGCGACGTGCCTGAGGGGCATTACAGCATCGAGATTGGCAAGGCCGATATCCGGCGGACAGGCGCTGACGTGACAGTGCTGGCCTATGGGACGATGGTTTATGTCGCCGAGGCCGCCGCGGATCAGGCCGATGTGGATGCGGAAATCATCGATCTGCGTAGCCTTCTGCCGCTGGATCTCGCCACCATCCGTGCATCGGTGGAGAAAACGGGTCGCTGCGTCGTCGTGCACGAAGCGACGCGCACAAGCGGCTTCGGCGGTGAATTGATGGCAGAAGTGCAAGAGCATTGTTTTTGGCATCTGAAGACCCCGATACAGCGGATCACCGGATGGGACGCGCCTTATCCGCACGCCACTGAGTGGGATTATTTTCCGGGGCCCGACCGTGTTGCCCGCGCTTTGGTCAAAGCGATGGAGGCGTGAATGGAAGCGCAAGCCGTTAAACTGCCCGATGTCGGCGAGGGGGTCACAGAGGCTGAACTCGCCGAATGGCATGTTGAGGTGGGCGATCTCGTTCGCGAGGATGATGTGATCGCGGCGGTGATGACCGACAAGGCCACAGTGGAGATACCCTCGCTCTATTCTGGACGCGTCATTTGGCGCGCGGGCGAGATTGGTGAGAGCGTACCGGTCGGCGCCGATCTGGTGCGCATCGAAACCGCCGATGTGGCGAAGCCGTCAAGTCGCGAGAGCGTGCCCGCGCCAGATCAGACGCACGCCGCCGCGCCTGCTGACGCCGATCCGAGGCCTGCGCCCGCGGCGGCGTCAAAGCCGCAGAACCACGACAAGCCAGCATCGCCAGAGCGCGCGTCTGCAGCGATATCGCGGCTGCCTCGGCAAGCGCCACTGGCATCGCCTTTCGTGCGCGCGAAAGCCCGTGAGGCAGGGATCGATCTGCGGCGGGTCGCTGGTTCGGGCCCGGCTGGCCGTATTCTCCAATCCGATCTCGATGCTGCGCTTACTGGAGGCGGCACCCCGGACGCCACAAGCCGCTCTGCGCGCATGGCAAGAAGCGGTATCGAAGAGATCCAGGTTATCGGCCTTCGCCGTAAGATCGCCGAACGCATGGCGCTGGCCAATAGTCGGATACCGCACATCACCGTGGTGGAAGAGGTGGACGTTACCGCGTTGGAGGATTTGCGGAACACGATGAACGCAACGCGCGGCGACCGGCCGAACTTGACTGTTTTGCCCTTCATCACCGCCGCGCTCTGTCGCGCGGTTCTCGATCATCCCGAGATGAATGCCCACTACCTCGATGACGACGATAAAGTGCTGCGCTTCGGCGCGGTCAATGTGGGCATTGCAACGATGACCGAGACCGGCCTCGTCGTCCCTGTTCTGAAGAACGCCGAAGCGCGGGGGCCGTTTGATCTGGCAGCCGAGATCGCGCGCTTATCCGAGGCAGCACGCGAGGGCAAAGCCAGCCGTGACGCGCTAACCGGCTCGTCGATTACGATAACCTCGCTTGGTCCGCTGGGTGCCGTCGCGACAACGCCCATCATCAATCACCCCGAGGTTGCCATCGTCGGCGTCAACAAGATGGCGGTGCGGCCCCATTGGGACGGCGCGCAATTCGTCCCGCGTACGATGATGAACCTGTCATCGAGCTTTGATCATCGGGTGATCGACGGGTGGGACGCCGCGCGCTTTGTGCAAACGATGAAGCGGCTGTTGGAAACGCCCGCGCTGATCTTCGTGGAGGGCTGAGCGATGAAGCGGGATAGGTGTCGTGTGCTGATCATCGGCGGTGGGCCAGGCGGCTATGTCTGCGGTATCCGGGCGGCGCAGTTGGGCCTCGACACGATCGTGGTTGAAGCGGCCAAGCCCGGCGGTACCTGCCTCAGTATCGGCTGCATCCCGTCTAAGGCGTTGATCCACGCAGCGGATGAGTTTGCCAAGGTTGCCGAGATGAGCAGCGTGCAGCATTTCGGGATTCGTACAGCCGCGCCGCAGATCGACTTCAAAGCGACGATCGCTTGGAAAGACGGCATCGTTGCGCGCCTAACGCGGGGTGTTGCTGGGCTCCTATCAGGCGCGGGCGCGCGGCTCGTCGAAGGCAAAGCGCATATCGTCGATGGCAAGACAGTCGATGTGACGGGCGCAGATGGGGCCACCCGAAT
>JBCDGW010000191.1:0-2870 GCA_038750765.1 Pseudomonadota bacterium
CCATCTCAGAGGCCAGATCGGCCTTGGCGAGCGAGGCGGCCTTCGCGGCGGCTTGCGGCTCAGCGCCGATGCGCGGGGCCAGGGCTTGGGCCAGTTGGGCACTGCGCGCCACGCGCTCCGCCTCGGTGCCCAGCTTGGCGTGAAAGGTCACCTTGTTAAGCGCGTCAAGCCAAGGCACCATGCCGCCCTCAGCCACCCGCAAATCGTTTTCCCAGAAGAACTTGGCATCCGACAAACGCGCGGCCAGCACTTTCTGATTGCCCGCCAGGATCGTTGCGCCTTGATCGGGCGCCTCGATATTGGCCACGGTGATGAACTTCTCGATCCGGCCCGATTGCGCGGCGCGCACCGAGAAGAATTTCTGATGTTCGCGCATCGAGGTTTGCAGCACTTCAGGCGGCAGATCGAGAAAGTCGGCGCCGATATCCCCCATCAGCACGACAGGCCATTCCACCAGCCCTGCGACCTCGCGCAGCAAGCCCTGATCCGCCACCAGTTCGAGCCCTTGCGCGCGCGCCGCCGCCGAGGCGCCCGTCTCAATCATCTCGGCCCGTTCATCCGCGTCGAGGATCACATAGGCCGCGCGCAACTTCGCGGCGTAATCGGCAAAATCGGTAACAGCAAACGCCTCAGGCGCCATGAACCGATGCCCCGCAGTGCGGTCTGCGGCGGCGAACCCGTCGACGTCGCACGGCACGACCTGTGCCTGCCCGTCGTCGCTGAGAATGCACAGGATCGATTGCAGCGGCCGCACCCAGCGCAGGCTGCCCGACCCCCAACGCATCGATTTCGGCCAGGGAAAGCCCCGGATCACATCGGCCAGCACCGCGCCCACAATCTCGGCCGCCGGACGGCCAGGCTTTTCAATCGTGGCAAACCACACCTGGCCTTTTTTGTCGTCGCGCGCTTCGAGTTGGTCTTTGCTGAGCCCGGTCGCGCGCAAAAACCCCTCAAGCGCTTTTTCCGGCGCGTCCACGCGGGGGCCCTTGCGCTCCTCGCGTTGGGTGGCGCTGCCTTGGGCCACATCCTCGATCACCAGGGTCAGCCGCCGGGGCGTCGCGTAAGCGCGGGCAGCCCCATGCGCTAATCCCGCCGCGCCAATCCTGTCGGAAACAAGGCGGCGCAAATCATCGGCAGCCCGCGCTTGCATGCGGGCCGGGATCTCCTCGGAAAACAGCTCAATCAGCAGCTCAGCCATCAGTCTTTGTACTTTTCGTTCAATTGGTGCCAGGCATAGGCGCGCCCGTCATCGAAAACGGCTACGACCCGGTCAACGCCGTCGCGAATTTCGCGTTCGCCTAAAAACGCAATCGCCCGCCCATCCGCCAACGCCTGTGCCAGAGCGGTTGCGTCAAAGCACGCAAACCATTCAGGCGCGTTGAGCGGCTCGGCCGCGTCATAGATGAAGTAGCCCTCCGACAGCGCGGCAATCGAGGAGGGGGTGGTGAAGCAGGCGCGAAACCGGAGCGGCGAGCTGTCACTGTCGATCGCGGACAAGTCCGCCGTCTGGATCGGCTCGGGCAATTCGCTCGTGAGGCTGGTGAGCTGGATCGTCACATCCTCGGGCGCCAGCTCCTCATAGAACGCGTAAACCTGCAGGTAATACAGCGCCACGCCCGCGACGAGTGCGGTGACCAAAATGAGCACTCCTATAAGTTTGCCTGCCATAGACGGTTATGCCTTGCGTTCTGGCTTTGGGCCGCGGGTCAGTTTTGCGGGTTTGGGCCGGTGCTGAGGCCGGGTACTGGAACATCAATGGCGTGGCAAGCATGGCCATGGCCTATTCGGTGACCGACCCCCGCAGACCGCGCTGATCGCATCAGCCGTTCAGGCCTACGCCGCCTTGCCGCCCGCTTCGGTCTCGACGAAGGCATCGGCGCAAAGCTTGGCGAGCGCGCGCACCCGCCCAATGTAGGCCTGACGTTCGGTCACCGAAATCACCCCGCGCGCATCGAGCAGATTGAATATATGGCTCGCCTTGATGCAAAAGTCGTAGGCGGGATGCACCATGATGATGCGCTTGCCGGTCTTGGGATCCTCCGCCGGCGCCGATAACAGCCTCGCGCATTCCGCCTCAGCCTCTTCGAACTGGCGCAACAAGATATCGGTGTTAGCGGTGTCGAAATTGAACCGCGAATACTCCTGCTCGGTCTGGCGGAACACATCGCCGTAGCGCAGCGCAATCGGCGTTTGCGGGTCGTTGAAGGGCATCTCCATCACGTGATCGACACCCAGCACATACATCGCCAGCCGCTCTAGCCCGTAGGTCAACTCGCCCGAGACCGGGGCGCAATCATGCCCGCCCACCTGCTGAAAATACGTGTACTGGCTTACCTCCATCCCATCGCACCACACCTCCCAGCCCAGACCCCAAGCGCCGAGCGTCGGGCTCTCCCAATCATCTTCGACAAAGCGGATATCGTGCAGCGTCTGATCGATGCCGATGGCGTCCAGCGAGCCGAGATAGAGATCCTGCAGATCGGGGGGCGACGGTTTAATGATCACCTGGAACTGGTAATAGTGCTGCAGCCGGTTGGGGTTTTCACCGTAGCGGCCATCCGTGGGGCGACGCGAGGGCTGCACATAGGCGGCAGACCAATGCCGCGTGCCCAGCGAGCGCAGCGTCGTCGCGGGGTGAAACGTGCCCGCGCCCACCTCCATGTCATAGGGTTGCAACAGCGCGCAGCCCTTGCTGCTCCAGTATGTCTGCAGCCGCAAAATGATGTCTTGGAAGCTGTTGGGTCGGTCCGCCACGGGCGCGCGCCTTTCGAAAATACGCGTTCTCATTAGGCAACAGCCTTCCAGGGGTCAATTGCCACAGCCGTTGGTGAACTTGACGTTAACCCTAATCTTGCATTGAACGGGAGAGA